>JBKHEM010000247.1:0-2521 GCA_046540815.1 Salinivenus sp. | reverse complement strand
GTCGGCCTGCTCGCGGGTCAGCGGATTGATGGGCGAACCGCCGTCGTCGCTGATTTCCTTGTAGTCCTCGGCCACCGACTTGGAGCGGAAGTACGAGATGATTTTTGAGAACGACTGCCGGACGCGGCCCCGGGCCTGAAAGTAGACGACCTCCGAGAAGTCGATGATCGCCGGGTCCATGAACAGGTTGTAGAGGAACGGCTCGACCGCCTCCGGGGCGTCGGGCCCGCCCAGGTTGAGGAGCACCACGCCAACGGTCTCGCCCGACTCGACCCCCAGCTTGGACGAGGGGAAAAACTCGCCGTTTACCATGCGGGGGTCATCGTTGTACTGCTCCTGATGGTACCGGCGCAGGAACTCGTAGGGCGTCATGGATCGGAAGGGGACTCGTCGTGAAAACAAACGGGAAAATGTAAAACAGACCTGGAAACGTCTAGACTCGTGGCGCCCCCGAAGCGTTGCACGTGCGTTGCGGTCTCCACGCAAAATCCAGCTTCCGTATGTCCCGGCCCTGCGAGACGCGTTATGCGCCGCTCTCTGCCGCATTCCCCCCACTACGCCCCAGCCTTCATCGCCCCGCCCGATGGGCCGAGAGCACGCAATCTGAGGGGTCGTTTTTTGCCCGTTTCGATCGAAATCCTTGCTAGCTCCTACCTGCAGTGGAGCCAACTGAAAATATAGCGTTGAAGAGAGCAGCAGCCCCCGGCCCTACCCGTGCGGGCCCTACCCGCGAAAGTCGAGGATCGGACGGCCCTGAGCGTAGTTGCGCACGATGTAAACGAATGGCGTGTCGGCCAGCGCAATCACCCACTTGATGAGGACTTGTCCAAAGATTGTGACGACCAACTGAACCGGCGGAAGCGTCCCAGCGAAGGCACCCACGATGAACACGGTGCTCTCCAGAAGTTGCGAGGCGGAGGTGGACACAATATTCCGCTTCCACAACAAATTCTTCCCCAGGTCTTTTTCTCGGAAGTAATGAAAGACGAAGACGTCGTTGATTTGCCCGACGAGGTAGGCCGTGATGCCGGCCAGGATGATTCGGCTCGATCCGCCCAGTACGGCGCTGTAGGCCTGCTGCCCCTCCCAAACCGACGCGGGCTCCAACCAGATCGCATACGAAAAGAAGCCGAGCGCCAGCACCCGCGCGAGCGCCCCACACCCAACCAGGTACAGCGAATACATGCGGCCCCACACCTCGCCCACCACATCGGTGCACAGAAAGGTGATCGCAAACAGCGACGTGCCGACGGGGATCGACACGCGGTGGCCGAAGAGGGACAACGCCCACAACTTGTCCGCCGTGACCGAGCTGATGATGAGACACGCCGTAAACAGCACAAAGCAGGCCAGTAGCACCTGCTCGTCGCGGCCGAAATTGGTACGGACGCGCGGCGACGCCTCTCCAACCTGATCATCCGCCATGGTCGTCCTCGCTCTTGGGAGGGGGCGCGGGAACAGGCCGGTCCTGTCCTGCCGGAGTATAGCAGCCGCACAGGAGAAACGCTATACGGACGTGCGCCCCGTAGGCTTAGAACCCCGAACAGACCTGCAAGACGCCAAAGATCCGCCCCGCCCGGCGTCGGTCATTCGCCTGGCGGCCTCGGCCCCTCATGCTCTGATCGAGCCGCGAGCAGGTAGCCCAGCCCCCCGCCCGCCAGGACAACGATGACCTGAAGCCCCAGCACGCCGTAGGCCACGCGTGCATCTTCTTCGGCCTCGATGCGCGCCGTCCGTCCCTCGTCGGGTCCGTAGGTGTGAGTGTAGGTGAGGGGCGGCTGGTAGATCGGACTCCACTCAAGGTCTCCGTCCGCCCCGACGCGCCAGGGGCACAGAAAGACCGTCACCAGGATCAGCGCCGCGACGGTGGTGGCGACGACGGTGTTCTGGCGATCATTCATGGGCGTAGGGGACGTGGTGCACGTGTCGAAAAGCCCTCCTCTCCGCCATCCGCCCGGCACCGTCGAACATTTGGCCTGGGACAGAACCCGGGGGCATCCTAGTTCGCCAAAACTCGATCCGGGCAAACAAAATCGACAGGCGAAGCGACCATTCATCAGCGTTGCTACTCTCAACCAGCGAAGCCGAAACCGGCTAGGCCGACCTTGCCTGAGAACAGCCCACGCCCACTTTTCAGCTGTAGCGCAGGGTTATTACAACCGAGGTGCTTGGGAACACTGACCTACAGCTTGTCGCGTTCTTCCGGCTCCTCATCGGACACCTTCGACAGCACGCGCTCGAAGTCTTCGCGGCTTCCCTGCTCTGCTCGCTTTTCCAGGTACTCGACCGTCTTGAGCGAGGAGAGCTTCTCCGCAGCGGCGGTCGCGATGAACTGATTCATCGAAATCCCCTCTTCCTCCGCAAGCTTCTTGATCTCCCGGTGCAGGTACTTTGGAAGCCGAACGCTCATCGCTTTGCTCATGACAATGCCCCGATTTTTTGAAGGAGCTCTTTGGCTGTGACCAACTCAATACCAAATGTTTGTACGCCCGGAAAGTCTTGTTTGTTGTAGGTCACGATA
>JBKHEM010000246.1:0-2546 GCA_046540815.1 Salinivenus sp. | reverse complement strand
CAGCGCCCTGAGTACAGCGAGGACGTGCTCCTGGGGTGCCTTTCCGGTTCTGTTGGAATACAGGCTTCAGCCCCATCAAAAAAACCCCCGCCACGCACGGAGCGTGACGGGGGCGGGACAGGCAACAACCATCCCTGCGGTCTCCCGTCAGGGACCACCTGTGTCGGCAGCGATGCCCCTCAGGCGTCTCAGGTTCCACTCGTGTCGGTAGCAGTAGTGTCGCCGTTGGACACCACGGACTGCGCGTGGACCACCGGCTTAAAGATGTACATGCCGGACTGTCCGGCCTCAACGAAGGAGTCTTCTACGCTGAAGTCGAGGGTGACCTCGGCGTCGTCCGTGGGGTCGTCGATGGTCACCGGCTCGAAGTTAATCTTGATGCCGGACTCGGAGGCGCTGGGCTGCTTGAGCTCGGCCTGAGCCGTGTCGCCGCTGGCGGTTTCGTACATCACATCCGCCGTATCGGCCGTCACGAGGCGAATCTGCCCATACGTACCGACAGGCAGGCTGTCCGTCTGCGCCAGGGCCGTGTCGACGCCCGCCTGGAGCTTCGTCAGGTCCACGGTGAACGCCGAGTCTGCTAGAACCTCAATGCCGCCCTCGTCGGCGTCGCCACTGCTGCTGTCCTCGACGGGCACGACGGACACGCGCTCAATGGTGACGATGGCCTGCACCACGTCTCCGGGCGCGTCCGTAAGCCGCACGTCGAAGGAGCCCCCCGGCGCGTCTGAGTCTTCCGATTCGGGGCCTGTGGCGTCGCACGCCACCAGTCCCAGGAGGCCGAGGCCGAAAATAAATGCGAGGAGCGTACTGGTAACACGAGTCATAATAGACGTTCGATGCTTGGAAGGGGGTGGTGGGGTGTTGTGCCGCTCACTCGGGCCGCGGGACGGTTCCCGCTTCGTTTCGTCGTCTCAGGCCCGGGTGTTCGCAAACAGAGGACGAGGACCTACCGTATCCGTTACAGCCCTTCCGTCCCACCATCCCCCCATCACAGCAGCCGGTACATTACGTGGGCGTCCACATGCCCGTGCTCGGCGTGGTCGAAGGCCCGGGGGAGCGTGCCGATAATCTCAAATCCCATCTCTCGCCACAACCGGATGGCCCCTTCGTTGGTCGCCACCACGAGGTTGTACTGCATCGCCTCGTAGCCCCGCCGGCGCGCCTCGTCCAGGGAATGCGCACACAGGGCCCGCCCGATGCCCTGGCGCCGAGCCGCAGGGTGGACCATGTACCCCGCGTTGCAGACGTGTGCTCCGCGGCCGGGCTGGTTTGGCTTTAGGTAGTACGTACCCCGCACCTGCCCATCCCGCTCGGCGACATAACAGGCCTGGGGCACCTCCATCCAGAGGCGAAGCGCCTCGGAACGCGGGGTGTCAGACGGATAGGCGTACGTCGTGCCCTCCGCCACCACCTCGCGAAAGATGTCCCAGACGGCGTTGCGGTCGTCGGCGTGTGCGGGGCGAAGCGTGTGCATAATCGGGGTGGTGTACAGAGTCGAATAATCGGGTCCGCCGTCAGCGCTGCGTCCCTCTTTTCTTTCTTAAGACCGGACGGGTGGCGATACCAGAGAGCTAAGCCCTCCTTTTTCCGTTCTGCCCCCTTCTCCAACGGGGCCCCGATCGCTTCCAGTCCCCTCTTACAGCCCTGTGCAGGCCAAGGAGACAGGTATCGACCGACTCTCTTCGTACCAGCACATACGTCGCAACTCGTGTTTCTGCAAAAAACGCGGATCGTAAGGACACTGTATCAGCGGGCAAATAAACAAAGGTGTGTTTTGACTAATATCTAGCATACGTTCTCCCTATGTATTTTCTTCTTCTGATGGTTGGAACAGGAGGGCTTTTGCTCCTCTTTTCGGCGTGGCTTCTCTATAAATACCGCCTTCATCCCGCGTGGCAAAAGGAGCGTCGTGTGCTCCGGGCCTGCGAGCAAGCGTTTGAGCCGGAAGCTATCTTCTGATCCGTCTCCGTCTCAAGCCCAACGATCCGTCCGGAGCGGACTTTCTCTCTGTCCTTCCAGGCTTCTCGAAGGCGCCGCGCTATTTTACCTACAATATTGAGTGCCCTCAAGAGGCCGAGCCGGATTACTCCGGAATGCGCGAGTCCGACATTGGTCTCATTCGCCATTACCTCGCCCGGAGTGCCGATGTGCCGCACTACGGGCGCACCGTTCTGCGTCCCAAAGGAACCACCAATTCCACTGTTTTCACGGAGCAGAACGACTCTGAAGACGAAGTGCGGACCTCAGACACCCCTGTAAAAGGCTAAACGCCCCTGCCCGATTCGCTTCCCGCGCGCCGGTTCCCCTTCACGGCTCTTCTGGTCCCATTTCTTATTTTCACATCTTTCGGCTTCGCCTTGCGGGCTGTCTCGTCGCGGCGGCCCTTCTGGGCCTCTGGGCCCTGAGCCTCGTATTCGTCGCCCAGTGGAACGGCCAATTCTCAGTGGCCCAGGGCGTCCTGCTGATCGCGTGGCCCTTCTGGCCGGTCCTCATCGGCCTGATCGTCGCGCTCGTCGCGGCGACGCACCCTCCAAACTCGCTTG
>JBKHEM010000245.1:0-2556 GCA_046540815.1 Salinivenus sp. | reverse complement strand
CCAGCGACATTGACGATGATGTTCGCGGGTTCGACCTGGGGGCTGTGTTCGGCGTTGGTGTTGACGCCACCGTTGGCGTGGGCACCCTTCTTTTGGATGCTCGCTACAGCCTGGGCCTGATCGACATCTCCGATGACGACGACCTGGGAGATTCTGATCCGTCCCTTCGGAACCAAGGGTTTATGCTAACGGTCGGGCATGCGCTCTAACTCATTGTTCTCCCTGTCTTCCCGAGCCGCAGTTTCCTTCGGGAAGCTGCAGCTTTTTTTGTGGCCGTGCACAGCGGCCGGACGTCGGGGATGCCTGGATCTGTACATTTAGTTCCCAGAAGCACGTGTTGGGGTCTCGTCCCCGGTCGGGGCTTCAGGACTTTGCAGCAATACGCGCCCCAGGTAGCGCTCAAGTTCCTCTCGAAGAAAGATTGCCAGCTCTTTGGCCAGGTGGGGCATGCAAGCCTTCCGCGGCCCGTGGGGACCCGGAAGGCTGTATGAAAAGCGGTGCGTGTCCCCATCGATGACACGACAGACGATGTCGTAGACGTTGCCCCCGGTGTGCGACAGCCGGAGGTGAGCCGGCATCTCCGCAAGCCCGTGGCATTCGACTCGAATCTTTAGGCTGGGATCGTCCTCGGTGGCCTCGTCCAGGCAGCGAAGAGAAACACCTGCGTTGTACCGGTTCGCACACTGTCGGCTGAGAGCCGTTTCGAGACACCGAAAGAGTTTAGACGCCAGTTGAGACAATGAGGGATCCGGTGCCGGTGGAACGGTCGAAAAGGTGGACATCTCCAGCCTCCAATGCAATGATGATTTCCGTACCGGGTACGACTCTCCCGTGCTCCGTCGTGGTGTTGGAGGACGAGTGGGCCCCGGGCGTTCGTCCGTTGTTTTGGTTTACATCGTCCACCGTACCTGACCTGGACCGGACACGCATGGTACTTTCGACGCACGCCGTTGTAAGTAATTCCCTATGCCGATCGCCCGTCCGTTGCGTTTGTTCACTTGCATCTTCTCGGCTCCGCACCCCGCGAAGGTCACGGCGCAGCCGTTGAAAAGCAACGGCATTGGGGGTGGCGTGTGTGCCTAGCAGAACACCCGTTGCGCTCGAAAATGAACCCGTCCCCCGCTGCACGCCTCACTGGGATCGTGAATAATTTTTCCCGAGACTGGGTTGCGATCGCTGAGCCCTCCATCTACTTTGAATGAGTCCCAGATTAGATAGCCTCTGTCTGCCGTTTCTACTACTCCGAACGTCTCTTTCCCTATCGCACATGTCCCCGTCCGCCCCCGACGTCTGGCGCGCCGCGCTCCGCGACTTGCGCGATACCATCCCGGAGCGAACCGTCCAGAACTGGATCGAGCCGATCAAGCCCCTGGAGCTCGACACGCAGGACGGCGCGCCGACCCTCACGCTCCAGGTGCCGACGCCCTTCGGGGTCCAGTACCTGCGAAGCCGCTTCGACCAGCAGGTGACCGCCGCCGTGCGGGAGGCCATCGGGGAGCCGGCAACGGTCCAGTACCAGGTGGCCCCGGAATCAGAACGCCCGGACGAAATCGTCACCGACGCCCCCGACGATGAACCGGATGACTCCCACAGCGAGGCCTCCGGAACCGAAGGGACGGCCCCGAGCGCCTCTCCCCCTTCTAACCAGTCGTCCTCTCCGAGTGTCAACTCCTCGGACCCGGACGCCTCTGCAGCTTCCCCCTCGACGGACGCCGGGGCCTCGGCTCGGAATGCCACCCCGTCCCCCCGAACTCCGGACTCCCAGCCTGCCGACCGGGCCGCCCCGACGCCCGAAGAGATCGAGGATCTCGAACGAGCCGGGGCCGGCACGGCGGACGAGCGCATAGCCCTCTACGAGAAAGCCCAAAAGCACCTCCGCCCCGAGTACACCTTCGACGAGTTCGTCGAAGGGGACGGCAACCGGCTGGCCCGAAGCGCGGCCTACGCGGTCGCCCAAACGCCCGGCACCACCAACTACAACCCCCTTCTCGTATACGGCGGGGTTGGACTGGGCAAAACGCATCTCGCCCAGGCCGTGGCCAACTACGCCCTGGAGCACAATACCGCGGAGCACGTGCTGTACGTCTCCAGCGACCGCTTTACGAGTCAGTTCGTGCAGTCGGTGCGCGAAAACCGAATTGCTGCCTTCTCCAGCTACTACCGCCAGGCCGACCTTCTCATCGTCGACGACGTGCAGTTTTTCGGCGAGAAGGAAAAGACGCAGGAAGAGTTCTTTCACATTTTCAACGACCTCCACCAAAACGGAAACCAGATCCTTCTCTGTGCCGACCGCCCGCCCAGCAAGATCCCGGGGATCGAGGAGCGCTTGCTGTCGCGCTTCCAGTGGGGCCTGAGTGCCGATATTCAGCAGCCTGATTTGGAGACCCGCATCGCCATTCTCCAGCGGAAGGCCGCCCGGCAAAATCTGGAGGTCGAACCGGACGTGCTGGAGCTCATTGCCCAGCGCATCGACTCGAACGTGCGCCAGTTGGAAGGCGCCCTCACCCGGCTTACCGCGCTCGTGCCACTGGATGGAGGCAGGCTCACCCTCGACGC
>JBKHEM010000244.1:0-2601 GCA_046540815.1 Salinivenus sp. | reverse complement strand
GCCAGCGCCGGGCGCCCGTCCGTCGTCTGGGCCGAGTCCATCTCCACGGATGGGGCGTAGTAGCCCGCCTTCTGATAGTAGGTGGCCATGTTGTCGTCGAAGAGAATGGAGGCATACGGCAGCGCAATGAGCCCCACCAGCCCGAGGTACGCACCCGTAAGGACGTACATCGTCTGAAACGGCAGGCCGATGGTGCCCAACACCTTGTGGGCGTCGGCCCACGCCACGCGCAGTTTCTTGCCGGGCCGAAACTGGAAAAAGTCCTTGACGATGCGGTTCAGGTGAACGAGCGTGCCGGTCGTGACGGCGAGGAATCCGAACAGGCCGATGAGCCCGGCCAGGTACAGCCCCCACCGACCGAACTGGTAGAAGAAGTGGAGATGATACAGCGTCTGCGTGACAGCCCCTTCGTCTGGATTGGCGACCCATTCCCCGCTGGTCGGATTCACCCACGTGTTGTGGGAGGCTCCGATCGTACCGCCCGAGGCGTGCACGTAGAGGTTGTCGTGCCCGTCTTCTGGCAGCGTCACGTACACGTAGGACGGCAGGGCCTCCCCTTTGCCGAGCGAATCGAGCACCGGATGGGTGAGCGCGTCGAGGGAGGGACGCGTGTCCGCAGTGTCGGCCGCCGCCGTCGACATCCGGAGGCGAGGTTCTTCCCATTGCCGGATTTCACCGCGGAAGAGCAGCAGCGCACCGGTCGCGAACAGTACGAAGAGGGCCAGGCCGATCACGATGCCCGTGGCGGAATGGGCATCCCACATCAACTTGTATGCCCGAGGGGGAAGCTTCGGCATCGGATCCGGCAGTTACTGGAAGGAGAGTGCGAGCGCGGCCCACCCGGCCAGAAGGAGAGCAATTCCCAGGGGAACGTACCAGGCCCGAGCGGTGGTGCGAGCCAGTGCCGCATAGCATGCCGCACCGACCCACACCGGAAAGCCGCCCAGTACGCCGATGGCCATGCCCACGTCCTGCTCTACAGGCATCCCCGTTACGCACGCGACGCAGAAGGCGAGGTAGAGCGCCGTACCGGCGAGCAATGCAGCGCTCGTTTTGCCCCACGCCTCGGCGGTCGTCCAGTCGTATTTCATGGGCCGTTCGGGTCTCAGTTCAGTGAGCGGGCGGCTCAATTGATATTGTTTTCCCTCTGTTTGCTGGGTACTGCTCGACCTGTGGTCGGCGGTCCTCGCTCTCCGGTGTCGAGCCCGCAATGCAGTGTATGGGTAGGGACGACCCGCGTACGTGTTTGGCGACCGTGCGACGAGGACGTACACTTCGTTCCCGGTCCTCGGGTCTACAGTTCCTCGCTGCCGACACTGGATCGGCACGGCGGCTTTTGCTTTTCGTCCGCCGAAAGGCGGACCGGGAAGTTCGTAGAGCCTAGAACAAGGCCATCTCGGATGGCCAGGGACGTTCCAGGCGGTGTGCGAATGCCGCTAAACAGGTACCGATCCCCCGGTCTACCCCATTACGTACCCTGGACCCGCCAAAGGTACATAGAAAGCACTTCACAACCACAGGCCGCCTCCCGCAATGAGAACGGCAAGGACGGCGGTCACCGGCACGAAGCGATCCACCAGCGGTGCGGCCACCACGAGAAGCGAGCAGGTCGCTATCGCCATCGACAGCCACACGAGTATGCCCTCGGCAACGGGTCGGGTGCCGACCGCAATCACAAGGCCCACGGCCAGAAGCAGAAATCCTCCCGCACGGACCCACACGGGCGACACAGCCGCTCGCATCGCCGCTCCGACGGCGGGCGTTGATGAGGACGCTCCCACGTAGCAGAGGGCCGCCCCGAGGTACGTGCAGCCGAGTGTGGTCGTGAACATGGGAGGCGGAGCGGTTGGGAAACACGGATGGATGGGCGGAAAATGGCTGAATTCGGAACAGCCGAAATTCTCAAATCCAAATTTCAATATCCGCAATCGTTCACCAGCGGTAGCGGAACCGGGCGGTGATCGTGCGCGAAGCACCGTACGTTGCAAAGCCCTGCGCCTCACTCACGAACGTGGAGGCAATGTACTCATTGTCGAGCACATTGTCAGCGTTCACCTGCAGACGGAATCCCTGCCAGTTGTAGTGGAGCGACGCATCGAGAAGAGTGGCGCTCGGTGCCTTCAAAGTGTTGGGCACGTCCCCATAGCTGGGTCCGAGATAGCGCACTCCACTCCCCAGCCCAAGTCCCGCGAGTGGGCCATCCTGAAGCGTGTAGTCGGCCCAGACGCTTCCCATCTGCTCGCGAACCTGCGTCGGGCGCTCCCTGACCTCAGCGTCAGAAACGCTCTCAGTAATCTCCACATCTTGCCGCGTGTAGCTGGCCGTCAGGTCGAGACCGGCAGTCAGGCTCGCAGTACCCTCCACCTCAATGCCCTGAGAGTTCGCCTCGCCGGTCTGGACCTGCTGAAACGTCTCCGGATCGGTCTGCAAGAAGTTCTGGCGGGTGAGGTCGAAGAGGGACACCGTGAGGGAACCGTTCAGTCCCGGCGGCTGATACTTGGCCCCGACCTCCCACTGTGCGCCGAACTCCGGGTCGAAGGGCTCGCCCTCCGGCCCGGTGCCGAGCTGGAAGGCCCGGCGGTGATCCGCAGCGAAACAACG
>JBKHEM010000243.1:0-2613 GCA_046540815.1 Salinivenus sp. | reverse complement strand
AAGCCCCAGTGCCAGCTGTACCCCTCGCCCAAAAACCCACAGAGGGTGGGCCCGAGAATGGCTCCAAAGTTGATGCCCATGTAAAAGAGCGAGAAGCCGGCGTCCCGCCGCGCCCCGCCCTCCGGGTACAGGTCGCCCACCATCGTGCTGATGTTCGGCTTCAGAAGCCCGGTTCCGATCACGATGAGCGCCAGGCCCAGATAGAAAGACGCCTCCTCGGGAAGCCCCAGGGCCGGAAGGGCCAAGCTGAAGTGCCCCGCGGCAATAATGCAGCCGCCGACGAAGACCGAGCGTCGCTGCCCCCAAATGTTGTCGGCCACCCATCCGCCCGGCAGGGCTAGCAGGTAGACAAACGCCGTGTAGAGGCCGTAGATGGCCGTCGCCTTCTCCGTCCCAAAGCCCAGGCCCGGGTTCGTGGCCGCGGCGCCGGCCGGCGCCGTCATAAACAGCACGAGCAGCGCCCGGAGCCCGTAGTAGCTAAATCGCTCCCACAGCTCCGTAAAGAAGAGCGTGGCCAGGCCCCTCGGGTGCCCGAAAAAGTCTTGCTGAGGCGGCCCAGTCGTGGCGGGGGACGCCCCCCTTCCAGTCCGCGATGCACGATCGGCCGACGAGTCGGAGGAAGCCATGAGGTGTCAGGGATTCGCGATCGAGAGGATGCAACGTGCGGGACACAATTGTTACAGGCGCGACGAAGATAGGAGACGAATACCACTCTGTCTAATTCTGCGCCTAATTTCAATGAATAGAGGAATCGCCCCTCGATTTTTCCCGTTCCCACAGTCGTCTTTTACGAATATGTCCGAGCGCTCCATTCTCCCTTCGCTCAAATCCCCTCCGTTGTCCCATGGCTGAGCAACCCCGCGCCGATCTCCTTTCCCCGGATACCCACGGGACCCGAACACATACCTGCGGCGCCCTCCGGGCCGACCACGAGGGCGACACGGTCGTTCTCAAGGGCTGGGTGGACACCCGACGCGACCACGGCGGCCTCGTTTTCATCGACCTGCGCGACCGCTACGGCCTCACGCAGGTCGTCTTCTCGCCGCAGGACAATGAAGCAGCCTACGAAGCCGCCGGGCGGCTCCGGCGCGAGGACGTGATTAGCGTGCGGGGCACGGTCCGCCCCCGGGGCGACGAGATGGTGAACCCCAGCCTCGACACCGGGCAGATCGAGGTCAAGGCCCAGTCGCTCAACGTCCTCAATACCTCCGAAACGCCGCCCTTCGTGGTGAGCGCCCATGAGGAGCGCCAGATGGACACCAACGAAGACCTGCGTCTCACGCACCGCTACCTCGACCTCCGACGCCCGGCGCTGCAGGACAACCTGAGGTTGCGCCACCGCCTCTACCAGACCACGCGCCGCTATTTCGACACCCACGACTTCCTGGAGGTCGAAACCCCGGTACTGATGAAGTCGACGCCCGAGGGAGCGCGCGACTTCCTGGTGCCGAGCCGACTGCACCCGGGCCGCTTCTACGCGCTCCCGCAGTCGCCCCAAACCTACAAGCAACTCCTCATGGTGGGTGGGCTGGATCGGTACGTACAGATTGTGAAGTGCTTCCGCGACGAGGACCTGCGCGCCGACCGCCAGCCTGAGTTTACCCAGATCGACGTGGAGATGACCTTCGCCACGGAAGAGCAAGTCTACGCCCTGACCGAAGGCCTCATGGCGACGCTCTGGGAGGAACTGGAGAACACAACGCTGGAGACGCCCTTCCCGCACATGACGTACGACGAGGCGCTCCGCACCTACGGCACCGACAAGCCGGACACGCGCTTCGGCATGGAGCTGCACGACGTGAGCACGTGCTTCGAGGGCAGCGGCTTCCGCGTTTTCGAGTCGATCGTGGACGGCGGAGGGCACGTCGTGGCGCTTCGGGTGCCGGGCGAGGGCGACCGCAATCGCGCCCAGATGGACCGCCTGGAGGACTACGTGACCGACACGATCGGGGCCGCCGGACTCATCTACTTCCAGTTGCCCTCCGACGGGTCGGAGATAACGCAGAACCTGAGCACCGACGCGCTGCCGAAGGAATACGGCCGCGCCGCCGCCGACCAGGTAGGCGCTACGGCGGGCGACCTCGTCCTCACCCTCGCCGGCGATCCGCCCACCGTCTACGAGCAAGCCGGCGACCTGCGCCTCTACATGGGCGAGGAGACGGGCGCCCGTCCCGACCCGCGCTCGGGCGAGGACCAATTCCTGTGGGTCACCGACTTTCCCCTCCTGGCGTACGACGAGGAGGAGGGCCGCTACGTCTCGATGCACCACCCCTTCACCGCCCCGCAAACCGACGACCTCGACGCGCTCGCGAGCAATCCGACCGGCGTCCAGGCCCGCGCCTATGACCTCGTCCTCAACGGCAACGAAATTGGCGGCGGCTCCATCCGCATCCACGACCGCGCCACGCAACAGAAAATTTTCGATGTGCTGGGCATCGGCGAGGAGGAGGCCCAGGAGCGCTTCGGCTTTCTCCTCGACGCCTTCCGCTACGGCGCCCCGCCCCACGGCGGGATTGCCCTCGGCCTGGATCGCCTCGTGATGCTGCTGGCCGGAGCCGACTCGCTCCGCGACGTGATCGCGTTTCCCAAAAACCAGAGCGGGCAGGAGCCGAT
>JBKHEM010000242.1:0-2681 GCA_046540815.1 Salinivenus sp. | reverse complement strand
GCTGCGTAGCGAGTGCTTTTAGAGTGCTCTTCTCGCGCTCTACTCAATAGTGTAACGGACACGATTTTCGGCGCATGCCCCCCGACGATCCAACGCGCCTCGTGGTCGTGTAGCGCTGAGGGCGGTTCTTTGCGCAAAGCGTTCCATAATGCCTCTTCTTTGGAACAGGGCGGTGGTCCCGAGGCTCCGCACCCGCAGAATGGCAGGGCATACAAGGCCCGGCGGAGACTCAGCCTGCTGCCAGCCGGTTCACGAACGCCCGGTAGGGCTCCGTCCCGGTGGCCGCCTGCACGGCGCCAAGCACCGCCGACAGGTCCTCCCCGAGAAGCGCATGGGCGTCCAGGACGAGGCCCGGAAACGCTTGGCTGTGCAGCTGCCTCTCTTCGTCGGGTGAGAGCGGCAGGTACTCACTGCCCTCCAGCACAAACCAGTCGACCCGCGCCTCCTCGATCTGCCAGACGAGGGACTCCTGGACGCCGTTGCGCCGGTAGGCCCGCTTCTTGTCGTGCAGGTCGTACGCGACGGAGCTGTGTGCCACCTCGGCGATCAGCTCCGGCGGGCCCTCGATGTAGTCGTCCTTGCTGATGCGGGACTGTCCCCCAGAGTCCTCGTCGATGCGGAGGAGGGCGTCGGGCTGCGGCTCGGTGTCGAGGTCGAGGCGCACCGTGGCGTTGTCGCCGACCGACACGTGTGGGGTGGCGGCCGCGTACGCGACGAGCCAGCCGATGATGGCACTGTGGGGCGCACTGTGGGATTCGAAATGCCCAGGAGAGGGCACGTAGACGGTGCCTTCGATGAGCTCGGCCTTCTTGACGTGTGGCATCGCCTCGTAGCGCCGCTCGAATTCTGCGCGCTTCATGTCCGGATGGCGAGGGACGGTGGTTCGGGGCCCGGTCCGGAGAGCGGGCCGGCGCTCCGGGCGGTCAAACGCCCTGCCGCGCCGCGTGGTGGGCGCGACTTTTTTGTGCCCGCGCGCGATCTAGTACTACTCTTCTGTCCTTACCTCTGTCATCCTTACTTCTGTCATCTGTACGTCCGGTAAAGGCATATCCAGAACCTAAATTCCTTCTTTCCCCTTCCTCGGGGTCGCCTTTCGTTCGTCCGATGTATTGGTACCAAACATGCCATTAATTTTGTGATTCTATAATTTTGTGATCTACGAACGTATAGAAAAAATAAGGGATCGGAAGACAAACGTAGGATTAGTTCCGCGCGCACGCCCGAGACCGCCGGGCCCCGCCGGGAGGGGCCCACCCGGACCCGCCCCCCGGAGAGGGCCCCGTCGGCCGGAGGCGCAGCGACGGGACGAACAACCGGCCAGGCCGGCGCTCGGCGCCGTCCCGGCGCGGGGCGCCCGCGTTCGGGAGGCGGCTGGCCCCCCGGTCCCCCGTGGCAGACGCCCATGGCAGGCGTCCACGGCAGGCGTCCGCCTCACTGAACCAGCCGGTCCGTCCTGAACGGAGGGACGCGGTGCGGAATGGAGGGCCGCGGTGCGCCGGGGCCTCACGGGGGACCGCCGCTCGGGCCCGCGTCACCGTACGGTCGGGTCGTAGGCCGCCGGGGTGGAGCCGAGCACCTTCGCCACTGGCGCGGCCGGAGGAGTGGACGTCCGTTGATAGGGATGGACCTTCCGGTACAGACGCGCACTCGTCTTGCGCAGGAGGCCACAGTCAAGGAGCTTTTGAATCAACCGGTTCAGTTCCGCCTCACTCCGAATGCCGAACTCCTCGCGTGCGATACAGCTTATATAATCGCGCGGCATTAACAGATCGTGGAGCTCATCGTAGAGCTTTCGTTCCATTGGGAGCAGCTGTTTGAGCGGCTCCCAAGGCTTCGATCGCTCCCCGAGTTCCAGCTCCGTCGTCGTCCCGAACCGCGCCGAATGCACCAGGTGCGTAAGCGAGATGCGCGTGCCGACGCGGGTGTCGGGGGCCGGAACGACGACCTCTGATTCGGTGGAGAGATCCACGCCCGCCTCGGCGCGGCGCACGAGACAGAGGATGCCGGCGATTCGGGCGGCACGCAGGCCCGACCGGAAGAGCGTGTTTTTAAACGTCCGTTCGAGCCGGCCGTTGGTCCACTGGTCCATGACCCACTCGTGTGGGCGGTCGATAAGCGCCGCGGCTTCTGACGTAAACGTCACCGGCAGGGGGTCCTCGCGCCGGGCCAGCTGGATCCGGGCCCGGGCCAGGCACTCGGCCAGGGCGTCGGTCGGCCTCGCCCCGTTGCCGCCCGCGGCCGTGCCCACCTGCGAGATCCACGTCGGTTCAATGTCGAAACGGTAGAGGGCAACCCGGCTGAAAAGCCCCTCGTCCCCCGAGAAAAAAGCCTCCGCCTGGCCCGGGGTCCCCGAAAGGACCGCCGACGGGGCCGGGTGCCGCACCGTGACGGACGCCTTCGTCGAGCGGTTCAGGCTGATCGTCTCGTCGTGAAAGCCTTGTCGCAGCGCCTCGCGCCCGCTGGCCGTGCCGCCCCGGAGCGACGCGTCCAGGGTTTGAAGCTCCGTCTCGTGAATCAGCGCGTGCGGGTTGTCGTTGAGCGTCTCGACGAGCGCCGTGGCGCTTGTGTTGCCGGGCAGGAAGAAGGGCGCCGGGGCCTTAGATGCGCTGGTCCGCTGCGCGACCTCTTCGCCGAGCTGGCGGGTGCGGGTCAGGTCCTCGCGGAACTCCGCCATCTGCTCG
>JBKHEM010000241.1:0-2681 GCA_046540815.1 Salinivenus sp. | reverse complement strand
ATGATAATCTCGTGGAGCGCGTCGTTCATCTCCTCGCCCGCGTTCAGCGCTTCCACGAGGCGCTCGTGCACCGCTTCGGCGTGGTCGTCGTCCCCCTCCGCCTTCAGGTCGCGAATGTAGTCCTCAATCAGCTCATCGGCGCGGTAGCGATTGCCCGAGGCCTTATCGTCAATGAGCGGATCGTTGAACGCCTCCGTGTGCCCCGACGCGTCCCACGTCTTCGGGTGCATCATGATGGCGGCGTCCAGCCCCACAATGTCATCGTTCTGGTAGACCATTTCCTGCCACCAGAGGTCTTTCACGTTGCGCTTCAGCTCCACGCCCAACGGCCCGTAGTCGTAGGTTGCGCTCAGACCGCCGTAGATCTCCGACGACTGCACGATGAAGCCGCGCTGCTTGGACAGGGAGACGATGGTGTCGAAGAGGTCGTCGCTCATGAACAGAGGGACACTACTGACGGGAAAATGGGCGTACGGGAATAAAGTCTATCAACCGCTTCTGCTGGATGCAATAGGAGCCGTCCATTGTTCATGGATCATTGGCGAGGCGTTCGGTCAATACAGGAAAGCCAACATTCTTTGGATGCTGGAAAGAATCTTTAGGACCGATGTCGGGCCCCGCTCTCAGCCGTATGGATGGATTTGGAGAGGATCGCACAGAGTGGATCGGCCTCGTCGGTGATGGCGTGGAGGCGAGCGGCAGGCAGCAGTTCCGCCTTTCGGATAAACCGGAGCCACGTTTTGGTCTCACGTAGCTCCTTAAGACTGATACGGAGCTTATGGGCAAAATCGCGTCGGCTTTCGGCGGCACAGCCCTCCGAATAATTCGGTGCCGGCGAGGTCCCGCTCCGTACAATCTGATCCGCAACATGTCGTCCCATCCTCGTATCCGGCAGGGCGTCCGCCCCCTTTCCAATCCGCACGGCAAAATCGATTAAGCGATCCTCCAAGTCTTCTGGCGAAAGATCATTACTCATCGTCTCATTGTCACTGCTCAATGAGGAAATGATTCATTGACCAATGAGAGCTTATCCAATGACGCCCCGCTCGGCCAGAGAGGTATGCTCGGTGCCAGCAATGATGAGGTGGTCGTGCACCGGAATGCCCATCGTGTCGCCCGCCTCCACGAGTTGCCGCGTGATGCGAATGTCCTCGCGGCTGGGCTCGGGATTGCCGGACGGATGGTTGTGGAGGCAAATCACGGCGGCCGCGTCGTCGAGGATGGCCTGTTCGAACACGCCCCGCGGCTCGACAACGCTCGACGACAGGCCGCCCTCGCTCACGGTATAGTCGTCCATAATGACGTTGGCCGTGTTGAGGTGGACGACCTTGAAGACCTCTTTGTCCAGGTCGCGCAGAAGGGGGCCGTAGACATCGGCGACATCGGCGGGACAGGTGACCTGCACGCGCTCGTTCTGGGCTCGTTGCGACTCGACACGGCGCCCGGCCTCAAACGCAGCGGCGAGCTTGGTGGCTTTGGCTGGCCCGACCCCCTGGGTGCGCGTCAGCTCTTTGGGCTTGCGCTGCGATACGTCGTGCAACGACCCGTACTTTTGGAGCAGGGACCGCCCGAGTTCGACGGCCGAGAGGGCGCGCTCGCTTGTGCGGGTTCCCGAGCCCAGCAGGAGCGCCAGCACCTCGGCGTCGGAGAGGACGGTGGGCCCGTGCTTCAGCAGCTTCTCGCGCGGCTGGTCCGATTCGTCCCACTCGTGGATGGGCACGTGATACAGCAGATCCGGCTCGTCGGCTTCTTCGTCCGCCGGGTCGGCATCCGGAGTGGAAGATGCGCCGCGAGCATTCGAGGGGGAGGACGAATCGGGCGGGGGCATGAGACCAGGGGGCGTTGTGGCCTGCGTGTGGGATCCTCAGACACATTGCCCCCGTCGTCCCTAACGCCCGGTTTCCCGACGCCTGCTACTCGACCACCAATTCGTTGAGGAGGTGCGCGTTGGAGGGACTGTTCTGCATGTGTCGCAGCAGGGCCTGCATGGCCTCGATGGGCGGACGCGAGTTGAGGGCTCGGAAGAGCTGGTTGTGCTTCTTGCGTCGCACCTCTCCGAGTAGCCGCTCCTCGTTCCGCGTGCCGCTCTCTCGGAGGTTGACCGCCGGGAAGATGCGCTTGTCGGCCATCTCGCGGTCGAGCACGATCTCGGAGTTGCCTGTGCCCTTAAATTCCTCAAAGATGACCTCATCCATCCGGCTTCCCGTATCGACCAGAGCAGACGCGATGATCGTAAGCGATCCCCCACCCTCCACGTTGCGCGCTGCCCCAAAAATCTGGCGCGGCACCTTGAGGGCCTCGGCGTCGAGCCCGCCGGAAAGGGTGCGCCCACTGCCGTCTACCCACAGGTTGAACGTACGGCCCAGACGCGTCAGCGAGTCGAGGAGCAGCACGACATCTTTGCCCATCTCGACCAAACGCTTCGAATGCTCCAGCGCCAGCGTCGAGACGCGCACGTGGTTGTCCTCTCCCCGATCGTTCGACGAGGCAAACACACGGGCCTCCGTCGTTCGCCGAAAGTCGGTCACCTCCTCCGGCCGCTCATCCACGAGCAGAGCCACGAGCTCCACCTCCGGGTGATTCTCCGTAACGCCCTCCGCAATTCCCTTGAGCATCACGGTCTTTCCCGCCCGGGGCGGCGACACAATGAGGGCCCGCTGCCCCTTCCCAAGCGGGGCCAC
>JBKHEM010000240.1:0-2683 GCA_046540815.1 Salinivenus sp. | reverse complement strand
TCCGCCCCCGCCACCACGGACCCGGCCACGGCCGAGCCGAGCGCGGGCGTCTGTTCGCTCTGGGCGAGGTACATCGGCTGCCCCATTACGTCGGCGTAGATCTGCATCACCAGGGGGTTGCGGTACGGAATGCCACCGCAGTTGACGATGCGATCGACCTCGATTCCGTATTCCTCGTAGCGCTCCTTGATGACGCGCGCCCCGAAGGCGGTCGACTCGATGAGCGCCCGGTAGATCTCGGCCGGGGTGGTGTGAAGCGTGAGGCCGAGCAGGCCGCCGGTAAGCCGCTGGTCGACGAGCACGGTGCGGTTGCCGTTGTGCCAGTCGAGTCCGAGCAAGCCACTTTCGCCTGGCGCCAGCGCCGCCGCACCCTCGGTCAGCTCCTCGTGACTCATGCCATCGGGCTTCACCACGCTCACGAACCAGTTGAAGATGTCGCCGACCGCGGACTGGCCGGCCTCCAGGCCGTAGTGCTCCGGCAGCACCGAGCCGGGCACGATGCCGCAGAGCCCCGGGATGTCGGGCAGGTCCTGCTCCATCGGCGTAATCATCAGGTCGCAGGTGGACGTGCCGATGATTTTCACCAGCGTGTTCGTCTCGATGCCCGCGCCCACGCCGCCCAGGTGCGCGTCGAAGGCCCCGACGGCGACGGGCAGCCCCTCGGGAAGCCCCAGCCGCTCGGCCCACTCGGCCGTGAGCGTACCGGCAGGTTCCGACGCGTCGTAGGTCGTGTCGGGGAGGGTGCGGCGCACATCCACGAGGCCCTCGTCCAGTTCGGCCAGGAACTCCTCGTCCGGGTACCCGCCCCAGTCGTCGTGGTACATGGCTTTGTGGCCCGCGGCGCAGATCGAGCGCTTGAGATCGTCGGGATGGTCGGTGCCCGTGAGCACCGCCGGGATCCAGTCCACCAGTTCAACCCACGTGTGGGCGGCGTCGTAGACGTCGGGTGCCGTGCGGCGGCAATGGAGAAGCTTCGACCAGTACCACTCCGAGCTGTAGGTCCCGCCGCACTTGCCCAGGTACTCGGGCCGCATCTCACGGGCCGTTTCCGTGATCTCTTCGGCCTCGGCGTGAGCGGTGTGGTCCTTCCAGAGCCAAGCCTTTGCGTTAAGATCATCTTTGAAGCGTTCATCAAACGCAATGGATCGTCCCTCCGCGTCCACCGGGAGGGGCGTTGAGCCTGTCGTGTCCACGCCAAGCCCCACAACCGCGTCCGGCTGAAATCCGGGATGGTCCCGCGCATCGTCAAGGGCCTTCTGGACACTCTCTTCGAGGCCGTCGAGATAGTCTTGAGGCTCCTGCCGGGCGAGGTTGGGATCATCCGGATCAACGTACACGCCCCCGTCTCCCGACGGATATGAGAACACCCCCGTCCCGATCTCCGCCCCGTTTTGCACATCTACGATGAGCGCCCGGACCGACTGGGTTCCGTAGTCCAGCCCAATGGCGTATGGTCCGTTGGATGCCGAAGTCGTCATATGATCACAGTCTATCTACGAGAAAGGCCGTTGTGCTCTTCCTGACTCACTCCATGTCGCCGACCGCCGCTGGCTCCGGCGCGGTCGTCGTCGAGTCCCGTTCCGTGAGGGTCGGTTGTAGGTTTACAACTTCAGGCTTGTGCTCCCCTCCCTCTTCAATCTGGCGCACAAGGACCTCAACTGAGGTTTGTCCCATCTCGAGGGTGGGCACCCCCATCGTGGTGAGGGGCACGGGGGCGTACTCACAGTGCTCAATGTTGTCGAACCCGGTCACCGACACCTCCTCCGGCACCTTCACATTGAGCTCGCGAAGGGCCCGGAGCAGCCCGATGGCAACGAGATCATTGTAACAGATTACAGCGGTCGGCCATTCGCTCCGATCGCGCTCCCGAAAGTACGCACGCCCCGTCTCGTATCCTTCCCTCATGTACGCCCCGGCCCGAACGACGAAGTCCTCGCTGTAGACAAGTCCGGACTCGAAGAAGGTTTTCCGGAACCCCTCGACGCGTTCTTTACTGTGCATCGAGTACTCCGGCCCCGCAAAGTGGACGAGATCGGTGTGCCCAAGATCGATCAGATACTGGGTCAATTCGCGCGCCGCCTTCACGTTGTCGATGTCGACAAGGTTGGAGCGCAGCCCGTGCACCTCCTCCAGCAACACAAATGGAATGTTGCGCCGCTTCAGCTCGAAGAGGTGGGAGAGGTCCGCCTCCCGGTCGAGAAGGGGGTTAATGATAATCCCATCGACGTCACGCTCGACGAACAGCTCCACAATACCCTGCTCCGTGTCTCGGTCCCCTTCCGAACTGGAAAGCATGATTTCGTACCCCGCCTCGGTCGCGGCCCGCTGCGCTCCTACGGTCACCTCAGCGAAATAGGGATTCTGAATCTCCTTCACCACAACACCGATGCTGTTTCGCCCCCCTCGCTGAAGACGTCGTTGTGCCGAAGCATTCGGACGGTAATTGAGCTCTTCAATGGCCTGGAGTACCGTTTTCCGCGTACTCTCGCTAACCTTCCCTTTTTCGTTGATGACGTTGGAGACGGTGGCACTTGAGACCCCGGCCCGTTTCGCAACGTCTTTAATTGTCGTCTTAGACCCCATCGGATGTGCTATCTTTTAGTAAATCGCTTCATCCGCTTGAAGGAGCATCCTCGGAGAAAGGTCCCCTCACGTTGATCGTGTCTTCTTCCTTTCGGCACGA
>JBKHEM010000239.1:0-2688 GCA_046540815.1 Salinivenus sp. | reverse complement strand
AGAAGGTCGGGGTCTTCCGGAACGAGGATACGCTGGCCACCGCGCTTGACCGCATTGAAGAATACCGGGCGCGCGCCAAGAACGTGGTGGTGGACGACAAAGGCACCCGCTTCAACACCGATTTGATGGACGCAGTGGAAATCGGCTACATGGTCGACTACGCCGAGGCGATTGCGGCCTGCGCCCGCCGCCGCACGGAGAGCCGCGGGGCACACTCGCGAGAGGACTACGAGGAGCGCAACGACGACGAGTGGCTCAAGCACACGCTCTTCCGCAGCGAGTGCGACGGCAGCTACGCATTCGACGACAAGGAGGTCGTCATCACCCGCTTTGATCCGGAAGAGCGGAGCTACTGAGCACCGTGCCAGGAAGCGTCGTCTCCCTGGATACAATGTTCTCTACGTAGGATTCCGTCTCTCTTCTCCTTCGAACGCAGACCTGCTGTTCTCTACACCCGAAGTGGCGCCCCATCCTGAGGATGGAAGAAGGGGGGAATTCCTATCATGGAGGGTGCATCACAGGGAAAACCAGAGGTGACCTCGACACTTTCCCTCAAGCCTCTTCCCTGGAGGGTTCGATCAGGGGGCTCAACGTCTTTTCTGCAAAGATGCAAACGTTATGAGCGAGTCTCCCGCCCCGTCCGTCCGAACCGCGTCTGAAGAGGATACGAAGCAGAACTCTCTGGATCGCCCGTGGCATGCCCTCCCTGCCGAGGCCGTGCTGGATGCACTCGGCGTGGCAGCGAAGGGGCTCTCTAGCGCGGAGGCCGAAGAGCGACGTGCACAGTTCGGCCCCAACAAGCTCCGGGAGGAAGCGCCGGATCCGCTGTGGTGGCGGTTTCTGCGACATTTCCACGACGTGCTCATCTACGTGCTGCTCGGTGCCGCCGGGGTGACGGCCCTGCTCGGGGAGTGGATCGATACGGGGGTCATCGTGGGGGTTGTGCTCGTCAACGCCCTCATCGGGTTCGTGCAGGAAGGGAAGGCCGAGGAGGCCCTCGCGTCGATTCGGGGCATGCTCTCTCTGAAGGCCCGCACGCGGCGGGACGGCGAGCGCCGGGAGGTCTCCGCCGAGTCGCTGGTGCCCGGCGACATCGTCTTCGTGGAGTCGGGCGACCGGGTGCCGGCCGACCTGCGGCTCCTTTCGGCCAAAAACCTGCAGGTCGAGGAAGCTGCCCTCACTGGCGAGTCGGTGCCCGTGACAAAGCAGCCAGAACCCGTCGACGAAGCGGCCGGGATCGGCGATCGGGTGTGCATGGCTTACTCGGGAACGACCGTGACCCGTGGGCAGGGGCGCGGCGTAGTGGTGGCGACCGGGGACGACACCGAGATCGGGCGCATTGGGCAGATGTTGTCGGAGGTGGAGACCCTGACGACGCCGCTTCTGCGCAAGATTAACGAGTTTGGGGTGGGGCTGTCGGTCGCCATCCTGGGGATCTGCGCCCTGACGTTCGGCTACGGCTACTTCTTCCAGCCCCTCTACGGCGTGGAGGATCTTTTTTTGGTGGTCGTAGGCCTGGCCGTAGCCGCCATTCCGGAGGGGCTCCCGGCCATTATGACGATCACGCTCGCGCTGGGCGTGCAGCGAATGGCGCAGCAGAACGCCATCATTCGACAGCTGCCCGCCGTTGAGACGCTTGGGTCGGTGACGGTCATCTGCTCGGACAAGACCGGCACCCTCACGCGCAACGAGATGAGCGTCGGCCGTGTCCTCTGTGCCGGGCACACCTACGAGGTCACCGGCAGCGGGTACGCGCCGCAGGGGACGTTTCGGCTCGACGGGGACGAGGTGTCGGTGGAGGAGCAGTCCCCGCTCCGGGCGTGCGCCCGGGCGGGCCTGCTGGCGAGTGACGCGTCGGTTCGACATGAGGGCGGCACCTGGCAGATTGATGGCGATCCGACCGAAGGGGGCGTCGTGGCAATGGCGGGGAAGGCCGGGCTGCGACGGGACGCGGTGGAAACCGAGTGTCCGCGGCTCGACGTGATCCCCTTTGAGTCGGAGCACCGCTACATGGCCACCCTCCACCGCATGTCCGATGACGACCGCACGATCTTCTTGAAGGGGGCGCCCGAGCGCATTCTCCCGCTTTGCGACCGAGAGCGGACCGCCGACGGCACCGGGCCCCTCGATTCCGGCGTCTGGGAGGAGCAGATGACGCAGGTAGCCGAGGAGGGGCACCGCCTCCTGGCCGTGGCCGCCCGATCGCACGACGCGGACACCCTTGCCCCTGACGACGTTGAGGGCGGTGGCTTCGTGCTCCTGGGCGTGCTCGGCCTGATGGATCCGCCCCGAGACGAGGCGGTCGAGTCGGTTGCGGAATGCCGGCGGGCCGGCATCCGGGTGAAGATGATCACCGGCGACCACGCCGTGACCGCGAGCAGCATTGGGGGGATGCTCGGCATTGGGGACGGGGCGGAGGCCGTGACGGGGGCCCAGATCGAGGGGGTGCCCGACGAGGGCCTGGTAAGTGTGGCGCGCAATCACGACGTGTTCGCGCGGACCAGTCCCGAGCACAAGCTTCGCCTCGTGCAGGCCCTGCAGGCCGACGGGCAGATCGTGGCGATGACGGGCGACGGGGTGAACGATGCCCCGGCCCTGAAGCGGGCCGACGTGGGTGTGGCGATGGGCATGAAGGGCGCCGAGGTGTCGAAAGACGCCGCCGACATGGTGCTGGCCGATGACAACTTC
>JBKHEM010000238.1:0-2698 GCA_046540815.1 Salinivenus sp. | reverse complement strand
TTCGACTCGACGTACTCGGTGCCGTCGTTCTCGTGCTCGTCCTCACGGGGGTCGTCGACGCCCTGTGGAGGCACTGGCCCCGCCTGCGCCGGGCCCCCTCTCCCTCTTAATCTCCGCGGCCCCCTGTCGCCTCGACGCGCACTTGCGCAGCGGGCAAACAGCCATTATTCTTTCGCCTGCGATGCGCATTCACAACTTCTCCTTGCCATGGAACGGCGCGACTTCACGAAAAAAGCCCTGCTCGGCGCCGCGGGTGCGGGCCTGCTGACCGGGTGTAGCAACGACGACTCCACGGCCGAGGACGGCGCCCCCAACGTCCAGACCAACCAACAGGTGCGGTGGCGCCTGGCCTCCAGCTTCACCCCGGCGCTCGACACCATTTACGGCGCGGCCGAGGTCCTGGCCGACCGCCTCGAATCTCTTACGGACGGGAACTTCCAGCTCCAGATCTACCCCGGCGGCGAACTGGTGCCCCCCTTCGAGGTGCTGAGTAGCGCCCAGAACCGCACCGTGGAGATAGCCCACTCCGCCAGCTACTACTTTATCGGAAAAAACCCCGCCCTGGCCTTCGATGCGACCGTTCCCTTTGGCCTCACTGCCCGCCAGTACCGGGCCTGGGTCTACCACGGCGGCGGACTCGATCTCTTGCGCGACCTCTTTTCCGATTTCAACATCATCAACTTCCCCGGCGGCAACACCGGTACCCAAATGGGCGGCTGGTTCAACGTCGAGATCAACTCGCGGGCCGACATGGACGGCCTCAAGATGCGCATCCCCGGCCTCGGCGGGCAGGTGATGTCCGAAATGGGCGTGAACACGCAGGTGCTCCCCGGCGGCGAAATCTATCCGTCCCTCGAACGCGGCGCCATTGACGCCGCCGAGTGGGTGGGCCCCTACGACGACGAGAAGCTCGGCTTCCACGAGGTGGCCGACTACTACTATTACCCCGGCTGGTGGGAGCCCGGCCCGGCGCTCACTTTCTACGTCAATCGCGACGCCTACGATGCCCTTCCCACGCAGTACCAGGAGGCCCTCCGATCGGCCGCCGCGGAGGCCGACCTCCACATGCTGGCGGAATACGATCACAAAAACCCCGCGGCGCTTGACCGCCTGCTCGACGAAGGCACCACCCTGCGCCGCTTCCCCGACGAGGTGATGAGCCAGGCCCAGGAGATCACTACTCAACTCCTGGAGGAAAATGCGAAAGAGAGCGATCAGTACCGAGACATCTACGAGTCCTACAAGGAGGCGCGCGAGGACGCGTACCGCTGGTTCGGAACCGCCGAGATGGGCTTCGCCGACTTCGCCTTCCCTCGCATGGGCGAAAACACCGACCCGTCGGCCTAACGTGCACGCCTTCTTCGCTCGTCGCCCTCGTTTCTCTTCCCCCTCGCCGTCCGTGCTCTCCGCCGTCTGGTCCCTGTTCGAAGACCACCTCTTTTCCGCCCCCTCGACCGACGAGGCCTTCAACCCGTATCGGGACTGCCATCCCGATCTCGACATTGCGACCGCTCCCGCCCGTCGGCGCGAAAACCTGCGCGCGTACCTGTCCTGCTACGACGCTCCCCCGCCCCTTTTCCTGCTTCTCGAAGCACCGGGCCCATGGGGCTGCCGGTTCACCGGCGTGCCCATCACCAGCGAGGCCCAGTTGGTCGCCCCCGACTTCCCGATCACGGGACAAAAAACAAGCCGCAAGGACGATCCCCACACCGAGTACAGCGCCTCGATCTTCTGGCGCGTCCTGCAGCCCTACTTTCCCCACTTCTTTGTCTGGAACAGCCTGCCCCTCCACCCGCACGACCCCGGCGAGCCGCTCTCCATCCGCACCCCACGCCGAACCGAAGTCCGCGAGTGGAAGCCCCTGCTCATGGAACTGCTGGACGCGCTTGCGCCGGACCGCATTGTGGGCGTGGGCCGAAAGGCCGAACGGGCCCTCAACGAAGCCGGTGCCCACCCGACCTACGTCCGGCACCCGTCGCAGGGCGGGGCGAAGAAGTTCGAGTCTGGAATGAACGAGCTAATGGTGCACGCCGGCCTTTCTCCGGAATCTTGAGTTCCGGCTTGCCTCACGCCCCCCTCACCTCCTGCCCGTCCGCCCCATGTCGTTTCGCTCCTCCGCCCGGGCCGGGTCGGTGGCCCGTCAGATCATAGTCTTTTTCGTGCTGACCTTCGTACTGTCATGGAGCCTCTGGCTGCCCGCCGCACGGGCCCCGGATCCGGCCTCCGTGCCGGCCCTCTGGGGCCTCGGAAGCTTTGGCCCCAGCCTGGCCGGACTCATCGTGCTCGGGCTCTTTCACGGCCCCGCCGGCCTTCGAGGCCTCGGCCGCCGCCTGGTGCGATGGCGGGTCCGCCCGCGGTGGTACGTCGTGGCGCTGGGCCTCCCGTCGGCGCTGGCCGCCGGGGTGGTGCTCCTTGACCAGACGCTCCGGGGCGTGCCCCTGTCGCTGACGCCCGTGGTGCCCGCGGCGCAGATCCCCGTGGTCTTCCTCGTCATTTTGGGGCTGGGCGGGCCGCTCAACGAAGAGTTGGGCTGGCGCGGCATGGCACTCCCGGCGCTTCAGCGTATGCTGCCGCCGTGGGCGGCCAGCCTCGTTCTCGGCGGCTTCTGGGCCGCGTGGCATCTGCCTCTGTTCTGGATTCCGGGGGCGTCACAGGCCGGGCTGCCTATCGCCCCCATACTCGCGCAGATCGTCGCACT
>JBKHEM010000237.1:0-2714 GCA_046540815.1 Salinivenus sp. | reverse complement strand
GAGCGGACCCTGCCGGGACGCCGACTGGGGCTGATGATCGAGCTAACGTACTAGGCCACAGGTCCATACTAAGCTGCAAGCCGGACCGCCGTCGTCTCCCCTCCCTGAGTCCCCCCATCTCCGAGCGTCGGGCGACACCATTTCACCCCTCCGCGTCGGTCGATCTTTCCCTCTTTGCCTCCGCACGGCTCCCTCGCTTCGCCTCCGGCTTCCACCACACGCTTTCAAAGAGCCGCCGCGGGCACCAGTCCCTCCGTGCCGTCTCGCCCGGTCCCTCTAAAGGTCGGCGCCGTACCCTGTGGATACATCCGGTCGCCCAGCTGTCAGCGACCTCCTTCTTCATCTATCCACAGGTGCTGCTATGAAAACGCCCCACCGGGTTCTTGCGGGTGCAATCGTACTGCTGCTCGCTGCGGGGCCCGTCTCCAGTGCCCGCCCCGCCACCGCGGCGCCCCTTGTCGGCGCCCCCACCGTCACCACTCCGTCCCTGTCCCTGATCGATTACCTCCGAACGGAACTCCGCGCCAAGGATGATGCGCGCCGTCAGAATGCACTCACGGACATCATGGCACTCGCCTCTTGTTCGGCATCCTGCACCGTGTCCTTTCGCTCTTTCCCCGGCCATACCGTCCGGATAGAAAACGAGACCGGCATGGGGTCGGTCGTCGACCTGACGGCACTGCTCCGCGATGTGGAGCGCGTCTACCGACGCGACCGGAGCGACGAGGTTCGCCTCCAGGCGCTCGATGCCTTGATCGGCATCGGCAACGAGCCCACCCTCGAGCGACTCATCAACAGTCCGGCGTCAAGCTCGAGCCACGTGGCAAAGCACACCCAGCGCAAGCTCGTCGGCTTCTACCTGGACCGCTATCCTGAACTCAACGATCGCGCCTTCCAGCGAGGCACGTTCTCTCTGGACGACATCGAAACCGTTCGGCTCCAACGGAAGCGAATGGAGCGACGAGCGGACCGGAAAGGATAGCCGCGCGCCGACGTGAGGGCACCGGGCCGACCCGTTTTCTCCCTACTCTCTTGTTTCTCACGAAGCGCGAACGCGCTCCAAACAAAGACGCCCGGAGGTCCCACGACCACGGGCGTTTTTTTTGGTTCAAAGATCTCCGTCGGGCATGCCGCCGTCTCATCCGAGTGGCACTCCCAGAATGTTCTCTCTCCTCACGCCACTCACCCGATCACCCGAAGATTTGCGTATTTGAGTTTCAGCTTCTTGTTGCCCACATCGGAGCCGAAGTAGACGACCGCGGTGGCCTTCTCGCCCTCGCCCTCCACGCTCTGCACCTTCCCCTCCCCAAACTTGGCATGCTCCACACGGGCCCCCGGCACAATCTTGCCGTGGCCCTCATCGTAGACGACGCGGCGCCCGTTGCCGCTGCTGGTGGACTCGATGCGGCGCAGACCGTCGGAGGACGCTCCCTTGTTTCCACTCCCGCTCAGGTCCTGCCGGTAGTAGTGCGGGTCCATCTCGTCGTAGCTCTGGGTGGCCCCGCCGCCCGCGCTGAAGCGATCCGCCTGCTGCTCCAGTTCGCCACCCGCTTCGGTCCGGACGACCTCGCTGTCCACCTCCTCCAGAAAGCGGCTGCGCGTGTTCGAGGTCTGCTCACCGTAGCGGTAGCGGCTGCGCGCCCAGCTGAGGTAGAGCCGCTCCTCGGCCCGCGTGACGCCGACGTAGAAGAGGCGCCGCTCCTCCTCCAGCTCCGCTTTCTCCTGCGTGGCCTGTTCCAGCGGAAAGAGCCCCTCCTCCAGCCCCGCAACGAACACAACCGGAAATTCGGTGCCCTTCGCCGCGTGGAGCGTCATGAGCGTGACCTTGTCCTCGCCCGCGTCCGCCGACTCGTCCTCGTCGGTCATGAGGGCCACCTGCTGCAGGAACGTGCTGAGGGTGGCGTCCTCGGTCGACTCCACGTACTCGGCCAGTGCGCTGATGAGCTCCTGCACGTTCTCCCAGCGGCGCAGGTTCTCCCGGGTGTGCTCCTCGCGCAGGTCGCTCAGCACCCCCGCGTCCTGGATGAGGTCGCGCGCCAGCTCGTCGGCCGGTGTGCTGCCCACCTTCGAGAGGTAGCGCGCCATGAGGTCGCGAAAGCGCCCGACGGCCCGCTCGGCCCGGGTCCCCAGCGTCTCGATTGCCTCCACTCGCTCAACGGCCTGCCACAGCGAGAGGCCGTGCTCCTGGGCGTAGCGCAGCAGCCGGGCCTGCGTCTTGCTGCCGATGCCGCGCGTGGGGTAGTTAATGATGCGCTCCAGGCTGGCCGTGTCGTTCGGGTTTACCAGGAGCGTGAGGTACGCCAAGACGTCCTTGATCTCTTTCCGCTCGTAGAAGGAGGTGCCGCCAATCACGCGGTAGGGCACGTTTTCCTTCCGAAGCGCCTCCTCAATGGCGCGGCTCTGTGCGTTGGTGCGGTAGAGGACCGCAAAGTCGCCGTACTCCATCCCCTCCCGCAGGTTGAGGTCGCGGATGCGGCGCTCGATCTTCTGCGCCTCGTCCTTTTCGCTCAGCGCCTCCAGGAGCCCCACGTACTCGCCCTCCGCATTGTCCGTCCACAGGCTCTTCTCGATCTGGTCGTCGTTCTCCTCGATGATCGAATCGGCGAGGCGGATGATGTTCTGTGTGGAGCGGTAGTTGCGCTCCAGGCGGATCGTGGTGGCGTCGGGGTAGTCGTTCTCGAAGTTGAGGATGTTGGTGATGTCGGCCCCGCGGA
>JBKHEM010000236.1:0-2718 GCA_046540815.1 Salinivenus sp. | reverse complement strand
CCGGCAGTTCGCCCAAAAACGCGTTGTCGTCGGTCACGAAGATCGTGGGGAAGCGACCGGTTCGCTCTTCGTGGCGCCGCACCCGCTGGGCTATGCTTCCGAGACTCCGGCTTTTGTCGACTGTCACGTAGTCGAGATCCATGAGGCCGGCTGCGCTCTCGGAACTGAACTCGAGTAGAAACTCGAGCTTTTTCCGCCGTTCCTCGCTCAACGTCTGAAGAACCTGCTCCCGCATGTCGTCGTCGAGAAGCCCCAGCACGTCCGTGCCCTCATCCGGATCGAGCCGTCGGACGAACTGTCGGACCTGCTCGGGAGCCAGATCAACAACGATGGATTCCCGAAGGGAGTCCGGCAAATGAAAGAACACGTCTCGCTGCTGCGCCGCCGGGAGCGCGTGAAACGCTTCGGCGGGGGCGTCCGAGTGGGCAATGTCATGCTGAAGATCGGTCAGGGTGTCGCTCATACCCGTCTGGGGATTGGGTTTTGAAGGTCGGGCGCCGCGGCGCTGCGATTGTTGCTCGCGGAACGGCGGATCCGGAGGCCTCACTGCGTGTGAATGCGAGACGGTTCGGCCTTGAAGAAAATGCCGCCCGGACGGCTGCGGAGAGAAATCCGGCGTCCCGTGCGTACTCTCACAACGTCACAAATGGATCTACCATTGCTCTACAAAAAGAAGAGGTAGAGCATCGTCGTGCAAAGCACAACGTACAGGAGCGAGAGCAGGCTCCCCGCCCGCAGGTAGTCGGACACCCGATAGCCGCCTGGCGTCATCAGAAGCGCATTGACCTGGTGGGTCGGTAGCATGAATGAGTTTCCCGCGCACAGTCCCACCTGCAGAGCCAGCACCTCGGCGCTGAGGCCCCCGATTCCGGCCAGCTCCAGCACCGGAACCACCATCAGCACCGTGGCGGCCACGTTGGACATCAGCAGCGCCAGGACCGTCATAAAACACCCGAGCGAGAACAGAATCCAGAACGCGGGCAGGACCTCGATGACCGCGACGAGCGCATTCGCCAGCACCGAGGCCGCCCCCGACGTGTCCATGGCGATGCCGATGGGAATCAGGCCCGCCACCAGAAAAATCACGTTCCACTCGACGGCCCGATAGGCGTCCTCGATCGTCAGTACACCCGTCAGCACCATCGCCACGGCCCCCGACAGAAAGCCCATCGAGATCGGCACGTTGAGGACGAGCACAAGGCCAATAGCACCCAGGAAGCACCCGAGCGCGGGAAGGGCACGTTCCGCGTGTTTTGGCTCGGCGTCGAGCGAGGTGACGCTGATATAGTCGTCGCTATCGTCAAAATACAGGAGGCGCTCCTCTTCTCCTTCCAGAATCAGGGTGTCGCCGGCGCGGAGGGGGCGGTCCGCCACCCCGGTCTCGACGACCTCGCCTTCGCTAAAAAAGAGCACGACCTGCGTGTCATGCTTTTCCCGGAGCCCAAGCTCCCGGAGCGTTTTTCCCGTCACGGAGGAGTGGGCGGGGATGAGCACCTCCAGGAAGGCCTCCTCCTCGGCGGCCCGGAAGGTCGTCTCTTCGAGCGTAAGCCCCGCCTCATCGACCATTCGGCGGACGTCCCCCGGCCGCCCCTGCACGCGCAGCCGCTGGCCGGGCTGAAGCGGATCACCCGCCCTCACATCGCGGACCGAACCGTCCGGAGCGATGCCCTTCAGGAGGTTCACGTTGAAGCGGGCGCCGATGTCGGCCTCCGCTACGGACTGGCCGACGAGCGGACTGTCCGCCGGGATCCGGCAGACGAAGAGCGTATCGGCGAGCCCCCATACGTCGAGCAGATGGGTTTGCGACGAGTCGGTCTCTTCTCCTCCCACCCCCCGCGGGAACAGGGTCGTCCCGAACACAAGAAAATATACGATCCCCATGCTGAGCAGGAGGCCCCCGATGGGCAGCACGTGAAACAGCCCGAACGCGGGCAGGCCTTGCTCCCGCAGAAGGTCGTTGAGAATGATGAGCGAACTAGAACCCACCATTGACAAGTTGCCCCCCAGCAGGGCCGCAAAGCCCATGGGCATGAGCAGACTGGAGATCGAATATTGCTCCCGCCGCGAGATGTCTCGCATGACCGGCAAAAAGAGGGCCACCGCCCCGATGTTTTGCATGAACCCGGACAGCACGCCCACGCTCATCGACACCGTCGAGACGATGCGGCGACGCCCCCGTCCGGCCACTCGAAGGATGAGGGCGGCCACCTGCTCGGTGATGCCCGATCGGGACAGCCCCCGTCCCATGATCATGACGCCGACGATCGCCAGAACGGCGTTGCTCGCAAAGCCGGAGCGGGCCTGCTCGGGCGTCAGCGCCCCCGCCCAGAACAAGGCCAGCAGGGCCAGGAGCGCCACCACATCGATCCGCACAATCTCCGTGAGGATCAAAACCACCGTGACGGCGAGAATGCCCAGTACGATTTCCATCGAAGGAGAACGGATCGGTAAAAAAGTCGAGGCGATACGGACCAGCAGCCCACCGGCCTTCAGAACATGACTGCAGAAGCCCACACGTACGGAACGTCCGATTTTGGTCTTGCCCAGGGAGCCCTGAGAAAGACGACTCCACTACTTTTTGGGTGAGAACCACCGGACCTACGCACCGAACAGTGTCCCCAGGGCACCGACGCGGCTTGGGATGCTGTTCAGTAGCTCCGCTTTTCCGGATCAAAGCGGGTGATGACGACCTCCTTGTCGTCGAATGCGTAGCTGCCG
>JBKHEM010000235.1:0-2749 GCA_046540815.1 Salinivenus sp. | reverse complement strand
TTATCGGTATCGGATGTACCCGAGCCAGGAGCAACGCCAAGAGCTGGCTCGGACGGACCCGAATTCAAGCACCTGGAGACCTGGGTAAACCCGATGCGTTTGAAGTCATCGGTTCCGGTCGATGAATGGTAGACTCCCCCGGCGCCCTGACCGTAGGGAAGAAGTGGTTTTCGACTGCTTTAGCCGGGGGAGAAGTCAATGCAGGCTGCCCAGGCGAAGAATGAGTCCCAGGCCGCCGAGGGGCTGGGCGGTATTCACGTTTGCAAACGCGTAGAGTCCGAGGGAGAGCACCCCGGTTGGCGTCCACGCGACCTGGCCTTCGATGGGAAACCCGATCATGGGGTCAAACGCCTGTCCCTGCCCGCCCCCGAACAGGCGGGGATACCCGGTGCCGCCCACGACGGCCACGCCGGTGCCCGCCGAGAGGAAAACGTGCTCCGTGGCGGTCGCGCGCCCGTAGAGCAGGGCCGTCTCCCACGTCTCGGTGCCCAGCGCCATCTCGGTACTGAGGCCCCGGAGCGACAGGACGTGCCGGTTGAACTCAACGGCCACGCCCCCGCTGACGCCGGGTCCGAGGGTGGTCATCGCCGGCCCGCCGTGCCCCCAAACGTGGATCTCATCAGAGGCGTCCCCGGTCGGTTGTCCCACTGCTGGCGAGGAGGCCAGTGGGAGCAGGGCCAGGAGGAGACAGAAATAGCTTGCGCGCTTCATGTCCGGATGGCGAGGGGGCGTGAGGGAGAGGGGAGCGAGAGACAGGCGATGGGGGGAGGGCACCGGGCTAAAATCGGGTGTTGACCACGTCGGCAAAATCGGAGCCGAAGGAATACGAGAGCGAAATCGACCCGGTCAGCGACACGTCGGTGGCCAGCTCGCGCTGGTCCAGGAGAACGTCCTCGGCGGAGGTGTCCCCCCGCGGGAGCGACAGCTGGTCCTGGATCCGTTCGATGCTGCCCGAGAAATTGAGCGACAGGCCCTCGACAATGCGGATGGAGGCGCGCCCGAACAGCTGGGCCCGGTAGCGGGACGCGTCGTGGAAGTAGTGGAACCCCGTCACGCCTGCGTCCACCTCGCCCCAGGGCTGCTCGAAGCTCACGGAGGCCTCCAGTTCGTGGTTGGCCAGCCGGTCGGAGGTCTTCATAAAAATGGTCTCCTCGTAGTAGTCGACCATCGACAGCCCCACCTGATACCTAAGCGTGACCGATCGCCGGGTGGCTTCCTGGTAGGGGAAGAGGCTGTACTCGATGCCGGGGTTGAGGCGCACCCGGTGCTCGAGGTTGCGGTCGTTTCGGGTAATGTAATCGGCAAAGAGGCCCACGGACCAGTGCTGGTTCAGGCTTCGAATGGCGTAGCTGTCAAATCCGTGGCGGTGGGTGCGGCTGGTGACGGGGTCGCCGTCTTCCTGCTCGATGCGCACGTAGCTAAAGTTGAAGTAGGGACGCAGGCGCGTTTTCCAGGTGTCCGTCACCCGATCGGCGAAGAAGCCCCATCGAGAGCGAAAGTCGCTCTGGTTGGACTCGTAGCTCATCCGAACCCGCCCGCCGTAGATCTCAAACACCCAGTAGTTCCAGGGGTCTTCGGTTGCGTCTTGGGGCTCCTGCTCCGTCTGGCTCTCGGGATACTCCAGCGACAGGGTCTCTCCAAGGGGGGTTTTCAGAAGGTAGGGAGAAAGGCCCATCTCCAGCACTCGGTTCACCTCCTCTCGCGCCTCATCGTCCGTCGCGTCGCGACCGACGGTTCGGGTGAGCGAGTAGTCGACCCCCTCAAAGTCCCGCCGGCCCAGGAAGGAAAACTCGTACTGTCGCCCCCCGCCGCCCGTCCCGTCGACCGTGACGAAGACGTGGATGTCGGCCTGCTGGGGCTCGCGCACGTAGCGCACCAGCGTGACTTCGCGGCGGATGTGATTGTAGTCGCACCGGTCGCAATCGATGTAGACGCGGGGCGCCTGGTTCCAGTCCTGCGCCTGAACGGAGGGGGCGGTTAGCGGACCGAGGAAAAGAACCCCAAAGAGGACTCCTAGCAGCGGGAGGGTCCGAGGAGACCATCGAGAACCGACATCCGGCGTGTTCATGTGGAGGGAGCAACGTATCCGTACAACTGTCGTCAGGCGCAGGCGCGGCTGGGCTCTGGTGGGGGAGGGCGAGCCGACGTCCTGTACATGTGGGGCGGCCGGCCCCATGGCGTTCCTGTAGCGCAACGGGAGCCGAGCCGATCTGAAATAATAAAACAGAGCCGTCGGAATTGAGTGCCTCGAGGGTGCTGGGCGGCGGCGAGTCCAACCATCTGCACGTGCTGCCAGACGAGGTGCACCTGGGGGCCACCGAGCCAATCTGGGTGAGGTGAGTGCTGCCGTCAACACGGCCGGCGTGAGAAAAAACGCCCGTGCTGCTCGGCCCTCCGGTCGTCTACACGTCCAAAATTCTCGTGCCGGCGGGGCTGGAGATTTAAGTCAATCTCTTGGCCGAGCGGCTGCTTTCGGCCCACGGCCGGGTTCTGAACCTGACCGTTTCCCCACCTCCACCGGGCGGCGCCCCTGACGCTCGTCGGGCCGCGCGGCTTCGTCGACCAGATCGAGCACAGGTTGCGGAGCTACACCTGGAACCTGCTCGACGCGACCTCGGTCGATTTCCGGCTCCTTGTTCACGCCTTCGACGGCGGCCGACTTGCCGAAAGCGCCCTATTCCGTGCCCGCGACGCCTTCAGGCGGCGCAGCCTGGATTCCGCCCAAGACCATCCGGGCCTCGTCCTCGCC
>JBKHEM010000234.1:0-2779 GCA_046540815.1 Salinivenus sp. | reverse complement strand
TGATGGCTATGGAAGGTTTGACACAGCTTCTCGGGGCGCATACTTTGGAGGCGTTATTGATGCACACCGGTTCCAGAGCACATGACAGTCCTGTCGGTTTGTAATCACAAGGGAGGGACCGGAAAGACCACGACAACCATTCATCTCGCCGCCTCCCTGGGCCTGGCCGGGTGGCGCACGCTGGTTATTGATCTAGATCCGCAAGGGTTTCTCTCCCGCACGATGGGCGTGGACGACCCGGTGCCCGAGGCGTCAGTGGCGGCCCTGTTCGACCCGGAGGGAGACCTTGAGGCGGTGCCGTTTCGGGAGCGCAGCGGGTTTGACCTGGTGCCGTCTTCCAGCACACTCACGAAGCGGATGCGCGATCTCAACAAGCCAACGGACGTGTTGTGGGTCCGAGAGGCCCTTCAGCGAGCGGACCTGGAGCACGAGATCGTCCTGTTCGACACGGCGGCGGCCGTCACGGTGTATAGCCTGAATGCGCTGGTAGCGTGCCAGCATGTGGTGGTGCCGGTGCTCCCCGAGTACCAGTCGGTTGTGGGGGCGGAGCAGACCTTTCAAACGGTGGACCTGGTAAAAAATAAGCTGAACCCGCTGCTGGAATCTCGCTGGTTTATATTGACACAGGTGGATGGACGGAAGCGGATCCACCGGACCTATCAGCAATACCTTCGTGAAAAATACGATGACGCCGTGCTGGATACGGTCATCCGAACGAGCACGGCGCTGGCGGAGTCGCGAGACGGAGGCACGACGGTTTTTGACCACGACCCCCGGGCACGGGGCGCGCGCGACTACGCCAATGCGGCCGACGAACTGGTGCAGCGCATCCGTGAGGCGAGCGACCAGGAGGTGAGTACGTCCGACGCGACGCCGGGCAACGTGCCGCTCCCGAACGAAGTCCTTAATTCGTAGACCGTCCCCTCCATTGTGCACTCGGCGTCTCGAATGGTCCTCCGCCGCGTCCTCGGGCTGGCTGCACTGCTCCTCGTGACGGCCGCGTTGCTCTACGGGCTGTCCGTGCGTGTGGGGGGAGTCCCGCCGGTGTCCACCCTTCTCGACCCGGCGGACGGACTGTACCGAACGGCGCGAACGGCCTCGCCTACGGCCGACACGACCCGCGTTGTGCTTCCGGGTCTGGACGCTCCGGTCACCATCCTTCGGGACCAGCGGCACGTCCCGCACATTTTTGCGTCGTCGGACCGCGCCGCCACGATGGCGCTCGGGTACGTCGTCGCGCAGGATCGCCTTTTTCAACTCGACTTCCTGCCGCGAGTGGCGTCCGGCCGGCTGGCGGAGGCCGTGGGCGCCCAAGCCGTGTCGACGGACCGGTATCTGCGTCGGACAGGGATGGAGTGGGGCGCCCAGAAGAACCTGGAGCGCATCGAGGAGGCCGACGGCATCGAGCACGATGCGCTGCGCTGGTATAGCGCCGGCGTGAACGCCTACCTCGAGACGCTCGCCCCGGCGGACCTCCCCCTGGAGTTTCGGCTGCTGGGCTATCGCCCCGATCGATTCTCCCCCCTCCAGGGACTTCGGCTGCTCCAGTACATGACGTTCGACCTCACGTATCAATCCGACGATCCGGCGTACACCCGCCTGCGTCGCCAGCTCGCGGCCAACGACTACGAGCGGCTCTACCCAACGGTGCCGCCGGGCCTCTTTGAGCCAACCATTCCCCCCTCCGAACAGCAAGGAGCGACGTCGGCGGGCGCGAAGCCCACCGCGGAGGCCGTTTCGGAGTTGGAGGCGGCGCTTGAGGCACGGCAGGAGGGGCGTCAGGCCCTGGACCGCATTTCGGGGCTGCGCCCCGCGCCGACCAATGGGTCCAACCAATGGGCCGTCCACGACGAGAAGTCAGCGCGGGAGGGGCCCCTCCTGGCCGGCGATATGCACTTGTCGCTCTCGCTCCCGTCCATTTGGTACGAGGCCCACCTCGTCACGCCCACGACAAACGCCTACGGCCTCACGATCCCCGGCGCCCCCGTTCTGATCCAGGCCTTCAACCGGAACGTCGGCTGGACCCTCACCAACACGGGCACCGACCAAATCGACCATTATGCGCTCCCGATCGATTCGGGCCGAACGCATTATCGCTTTGAGGGAGAGTGGCGCGAGATGCGCCGCGAGATCGACACGATTCAGGTGAATCACGGTACGCCCGTCCTTGACACGCTCCATTTTTCCCGGCACGGCCCCGTTCATTTCTCGGACACAGGGGGCGACACCGCCATTGCGAAGCAGTGGGTGGCCCACAAGCCCTCTCGGACCCTCCGGGCGCTCTGGAAGATGAACCGTGCATCGGACGTGTCGGCAATTTCCGAGGCGCTTCGCGACTGGGACACGCCCATGCAAACTGTGCTGTACGCGGGCACGGGAGGCGACATCGCAATCCGCGCCGCCGGGCATCTCCCCCAACGACGGTCCGGCGACGGACGGGGCCTGCTCGACGGGACGACGGCCGACCACGGGTGGGACGGGCGCGTGCCGTTCGATTCGCTTCCGGCGGCGCGTAATCCAGACCAGGACTACCTCGCCTCCGCGAATCAAATCCCGACCGGCCCGGACGCTCCGTATTATCTGGGGCACGACTGGGCCGACGGCTATCGTTCGCTCCGCATCAACAACCTGTTGCGGGCGAAGCCGAACCACGGGGTGGAAGACTTCAAAAACTACCAGACAGACGTTCAGGTGCCACAGCAGGAGGTGTTTGTCCCTTTGCTGGACGGCCTCTCGGGGCTCTCGGCCCGGGCCGATACGCTTCGGCACATGCTCCAGA
>JBKHEM010000233.1:0-2818 GCA_046540815.1 Salinivenus sp. | reverse complement strand
CTCGTGGTGGAGCACGACCGCGACATGATCGAGGCCGCGGACCACGTCATCGACCTCGGCCCCGGCGCCGGCATCCACGGGGGGCACGTCATCACCACCGGCCCGCCCTCCGTCCTCACCGTCGACCCCGCGCAGCAGACCAATGGGGCGGCGGCCGACGCTACGACGGAGTACGAGATTGAAGACAACGGCGTGGCGCGGCAGCAGGTGGCCGAGCGCGCCGCCGCCTACGACAGCGATCACTACGACTTCCGGAGCCTCACGGCCGCCTACCTGCAGGGCGAGCGCGTCATCCCCCTTCCCGACGAGCGCCGCGACGGCACGGGCAATGCCATCACTCTGAAGGGCGCGACGGGCCACAACCTGAAGGGGCAGGAGGTTGAGTTTCCGCTCGGCACCTTGATCTGCGTGACCGGCGTCAGCGGCTCCGGCAAGTCGACGCTCGTGAACCAGACCCTCTTCCCCATCCTCCACCGCGCATACCACGACGCCAAGACGGTGCCGCTCCCCTACGACCGCGTGGACGGCCTGGAGCATGCCGACAAGGTCATCGAGATCGACCAGCAGCCCATCGGCCGCACGCCGCGCTCCAACGCGGCCACCTACACGAAGCTCATGGACTCGCTCCGCAACCTCTTCGCCAAGCTTCCGGAGGCCGAGATCCGCGGCTACTCCAAGAGCCGCTTCAGCTTCAACACGGACCCGGGGCGCTGCAAGAAGTGCGGGGGCACCGGCACGGTGACGCTCGAAATGAATTTCCTGCCGGACGTGGACGTGACCTGCGACGAGTGCGACGGCAAGCGCTACGGGCCCGAGACGCTGGAGGTGGAGTACAAGGGCAAAAACATCGCCGAGGTGTTGGACCTGACCGTTGCGGAGGCGCTCGACTTTTTTGAGAACCAGCCGCGCCTGATGCGCACCCTCAAGACGCTCGACGCGGTGGGGCTCGGCTACCTCACGCTCGGCCAGCCGTCCACCACCCTCAGCGGCGGCGAGGCGCAGCGCGTCAAGCTGTCGAAGGAGCTCTCGCGCCCCGGCACGGGCGACACGGTCTATATTCTCGACGAGCCCACCACCGGCATGCACTTCGAGGACGTGCGCCATCTCCTCAATGTCCTGCACGGCCTGGTGGACGCGGGCAACACGGTAATCGTGATCGAACACAACATAGACGTGATCAAGCAGGCCGACCACGTCATCGACCTGGGGCCGGAAGGGGGGCGTGCGGGGGGCGAGGTGCTCTTTGAGGGGACGCCCGAGGCGCTCGCCGAGGCCGATACGCACACGTCCGCCTACCTCCGCGAGGAGTTGGAGCGCACCCGGGCGGTGCAGGCCCGCGGGGGCGAGGTGGTTGCACTCAACGGAGACGCGACGAAAGAGATGAGACAGGCCGGGTGAAGCCGCTCGGCCCTGGTTCCGCGGGACGAGGGCCGATGGGGCCGTGTGGGCCTGTTTACAGGGTTTGGATCGTGTCGATCAGGTCCTGGCGGTAGGACGGCCCGATGGGAAGTTCGTGTCCGCCGATGATGAGGATGTCCCCCTCAATCTCTTCAATCTGATCGAGGCGAACCAAGTACGAGCGATGCACACGCATGAAGGCGTCGGAGGGAAGCCGCTCTTCCAGCTCTTTCATCGTGCTGTAAATCATGTGCTGGTCGGACGCGGTCGACACCAGCTTGTAGTCCCCTTTGGCCTCGACAAATTGAATGTCGTCAAACGCCACGCGAACCAGTCGGTCGCCAACGTTGAGGAAGGCGTGATCCGGCATGTGGGCGCGAGTTAGCATGCCCTCCGCCTCGTCTGAGGGCGCAGTGCCGGGCGCAGTATCACCAGGAGGAGGCCCGACTCCATTGCTCGAAGGTGAAGCGGAAGAGAGACGGGATTGTACGCGGTCGACGGCCTTCAGGAACCGGGCGTAGCGGACCGGTTTCACCAGGTAGTCCGTCACCGACAGGTCAAACGCGTCGACGGCGTATTCCTCGGACCCCGTAATGAGGACCACGGCGGGAGGGTCGTCGAGGGTTTCCAGGAGCTCCAGCCCGCTCATTTCGGGCATTTCGACGTCGAGCAGAAGCAGATCCACGCGGCGGCTCGACAGCACGTTCGCGGCCTCGACGGCCCCGTCACAGACGTCGACGAGTTGTAGGGCGGCGTGCCGATTCACATACCGGGACAGGAGGGTCTGGGCGGTGGAATCGTCGTCGACGACCAGGCAGTGAAGGGGAGACGGCATGGGACTACAGGGTGGGGCAGACGTGAAAGAGCACCGGCCGCAATAAGGGGAGGGATTGCCTACGAGCCTGGGAATGCTTTACGAGAACGGCATGTCCCGCAACGGGATTAGCGGAATCGGACAAAAGAACGGGTGGACTCGCAATTCTGTAGTGGAAGTTTCGTCCATTATGTAGACCGAACAGTGCCTTGATCGGAACGGGACAGGGGGCACAGCCCTTGCCGTGTTGCACGGCAGACATTCGAAAGAAGGGACTGTTATGAACATGTCTACAGGACAGAGCAATCCTTGGTGGAAAGCAGTCAGGGAGTGTTTCCGTCGGATTCCGACATCACGTATCCGGTCACCACGGTCCCGGAGGTTTTCCCCAGCGCCCGTACGCAACTGCTAAGGAGAGAGTCCAGGCATACTCTTACATCCCAGGTTAGAATAGATATGGAAGACGTCGTGTCAAGCACAAGTGCAGCGGGAGGATCCCCACTCAAGGAGGGAATAGGGGAGGTCCCCCCTCGTCTCGCGCGCCGTGTTTCATCAGTGCGCGAAGGATCTGGAGGGAGGATTCCTCAGTGCTTGTTGAGCTGATGT
>JBKHEM010000232.1:0-2828 GCA_046540815.1 Salinivenus sp. | reverse complement strand
CCCTCCTCGACCTGCTGGCGTCCTATGACGCCCAAGCCACCCACTTTCTCATCGGCCGCCACGCCCGGCCGCACCCCGAGGTCGTCCGCAAGATTGCGTCGGCAGGGCACCGGATCGGCAACCACACGTTCACGCACCCCGATCCCTGGCGCGTGTCCTCGGAGGCGCTGCTCCGTGAAACCAAACAAACCACTGCTGTCCTCGAAGACATTGCTCGGGGCCCCGTCCGCGCCCTCCGACCGCCGTACGGCCATCCCACGAGTGCCCTCCGACACTGGTGCGCCGAGCGGGGCCAGCGCATGGTCATGTGGGACGTGATGCCCGGGGATTACCTGGAGACGGCTACAGCGCAACGCGTCTCCCGGTTCGTCATCCGCCACGTGCGCCCCGGCTCCATCATCGTGCTACACGACAACCCCATGTGTACCGACGTGACCCTCCCTGCCCTGGAAACCATCCTCCAAACCCTCACCGATCGGGGCTGGACCTTTGACGCCCTGTAGATCCGGCCCATGCCGCACGTGTTCTAGCTCCTGGGCGGGGTTCAAAGCCCGCCGGTCCGTAGGCGCTGCGCCAAACGTTCAACGACCACTTCTTTGGAGCCTCGCGCCCACCAGCAGTCTCGCTGCCGACGTCCCCACACATCCACAAAACCCGACGAAAGAAACGCCGGCTGGGGGCTTCGTCGTACATGTCTTCTCCATCTTCCCTCGTCCCAGCCCGACCATGGCCTCTTCTTCTCGCTTCCTCCACCCCTCCAGCGGCGCGTTCATTTTGGGACTCGACTGGGTTCTCTTCTCGGGAAATGTGCTCTCTCTGGGGGTTTCCACCCCTGTTCTCACGCTGTCGGGGTTTGTGCTCGGGACCCTTGGGACGGGCATCCTCCAGTCTCGATACGGGGGCGACGGCCGGTGGATGAGCGTTGGCAAAGGCCTGCTGGGCGGCATCGCCGTGGGCATTCCGCTCCCCATTGTTGGGACGGCGGTGGGCGGGGCCATCCTTGCCCTCAGTGGACTGAATCGAGAGGCTCTGTTGGGACGCGACGACTCGGAATCTCCCTCGGATGACCCTGAGAAAAAATAATCTCTTTGATCCGAGGAACCGGTGGGAGACGTGGGAGTCAGACGGTGGTTTTTGACGCTCTCCTCCCACTTAGATGCACCTTGTCCGGACTTCTCTCGCAGGGCTCGGGGTTCTGGCCCTCGTAGCCGCCTGCTCTTCCTCTCCCGCCTCCCTCAACCCAGGCGAGCATCACGTCGTGGTCGACGGCGTCCGGCTCGCCTACACCGTGGCGGGTCCCACGTCGTCGACCCCGCCCGTCGTGTTTTTGCACGGCGGGCCGGGCTACAACAGCCACAGCTTTGCCGTGCAGGCCGGTCCACTCCTGGAGTCAAGCCATCGCATGATCTATCTCGATCAGCGCGGGGCCGGTCGGTCGGAACGTCCGTGGACGAATGACTACTCGCTGGCCCGCCTTGTGGAGGACCTTGAGGCCCTTCGCCTCCACTGGGATCAGCCGACCCTTGTCCTCATGGGACACTCATTTGGTGGGGCGCTGGCCCTCGAATACGCAGCGCGCCACCCGGAACGGGTCGCACGGATGATTCTCGTGGGGCCGTTGTCCGATGCTCCTTCTTCGGTCGACGGATGGGCCCAGCACGTTGAGTCGTGGTACCCCTCGGACTGGGCGGCGGCGGATGCCCCCGGTCGGTCCGCGCACGATCGGACGATGGAGGCGATTGGTCGCGCCGGCGGACAGCCGGTCTTTGACCGATTGCAATTTCCCAACGATCGGTTGCGTGTTCAACAGGACAGCATCGACACGGCCGGGGGCCTTCGCAATACGGGCGAGCAGTCGCAGGCGCTCTTTGAGCAGGGGCTCGGGTCGTACCGGTTTGCGGCCCACGAGCGGCTCACGATGCCGGTCCTGGTTATCGGGGGCCCGCACGATTACTCCATCGGGCTGCACTCGATGGAGACCCTCGCTGCGTCGCTTCCGAACGGCACTCTTCATCTCTATGACGGCGCCGGGCACTTCCCGTACCTCGATCAGCCGGAGCGGTTTTCAAACGACGTGACCATGTTTCTTTCGGAGCGCTAGATGGGGGAGACTCAGTCCTCTTGGGAGGAGGCCGATGCCTGGGACGCCCCGACAATGCTGTCGATGAGCGTTCGATACGCGTCCTGAACAGACGGTTCTTCGTACAGCCCGTTGTGCCCCCCATCTTCCACGATCACCAGGTCCTTCTGTGAACTCCCGGCCGCCTCGTACAGGTCTCGGGCCATTTCCGGAGCGGTGATGTTGTCCTCCGCCCCGCCGACGATTAGGAGCGGGACCTGGAGGGACGACACGCGGTCGCGATTGCTCTCCTCCCGAAGGGCAGGCTCTACGTCCACGCCCAGGAAAAAACGCACGTACCACGGGATGAGGTGGCCCACCCAGTCGTCCACATCAGCTGCCGGGTTTTCGAGCACCACCCCCGCGACCGATCGCTCCGTCGCCACGTACGTCGCCAAGAAGCTCCCCAGGGAATGTCCCCAGACCACGAGGTTGTCGGGATCGACGCCTTGACGCTCAACTACGGCGTCGTACACTGCGAGCGCATCTCGACGAAAGGCCTCGACACTTGGCTGTCCGTCGCTCTGCCCATACCCCCGGTAGTCCCATAGAAACGCATTGGCGGACGGGCGGGTGAGTGCGCGCAGGTAGCCCCGAGACTGGACTAGGTAGAATCCGTTGCCCCCAAAGAAGAGAACGGTCGCGTCGGCGTCGGGCTGCGTAAGGTGCCACGCGTTGACCTCAATCGAGTCTGTCACCGCCACCGACG
>JBKHEM010000231.1:0-2839 GCA_046540815.1 Salinivenus sp. | reverse complement strand
GCAATTGGGCGGTACAGAAGCGAGTCCTGCCGGGTCTCGGGCGCCGGCACATCCACCTCTGCGAGTACCAAAAACAGGACGCTGAGCAAAAGCGCGGCCTTGAGCCCCCCCAGTGCGCCCCCGGCCACACGGTTCAAAAGACTAAGGGACAGGGCCTCCAGGACCCGTTCGAGAAGACGCGAAATCGCAACAAAGAGGAGCCACACGCCCCCAAACACGACGACAAAGCCCACGACGGGCGCAGTGGCCTCCGAAAGGCCCAGGCTTTGGGCGGCAAGGGCGCCGACGGGATGCATCAGCTGCACGGAGACCAGCAGAGCAAACAACACGCCCAGAAGACTTGCGATTTGACGGAGCGCCCCGGCCGACAGGCCGTGAAGCAGGCCCCCCAGTAGCACCGCACCGATAAGTCCATCGAGGAGCGTCATGGCCCGACCCGTCGTCTACCGTGGAGAGAGGTGTGCGTTCGTGTAGCGACCGCACGGGCCAAGGTTCGCCCGATCGGATCAGGACGACAGAAGCGACTCGACTTTTTCGCGCACGCGGTCTCCATCCACGCGGCCTCGGAGCTCGCTCATGGCACGGCCCATAACGGCGCCCATGTCCGCCATTGACTCGGCACCGACGTCTTCCACAATCGAGTGGAGCTTGGCCTCCAGGTCTTCGTCCGAGATTGTCTCCGGCATGTACGCATCCAGGACCTCCAACTCTTCTTGCTCTTTCTGCACCAGGTCGTCGCGCCCGGCCTGCTCGTACTGCTCGATCGAGTCCTGCCGCTGGTTGATTTGCTTCCGAAGGACAGCCAGTTCGTCCTGCTCATCGAGCACCGTTTCGGTCCCCTCCGTGCGCTGACCGATTTCCTCGTTTTGAAGGGCAGCCCGGAGCGAGCGGAGGGTGCGGAGGCGCACCTTGTCTTTGTCGCGCATGGCCTGCTTGAGATCGTCCGTGATTCGGCTGAGAAGAGACATAAGGATTGATAGGAATGGTTATTGAAACGGAATGCCGGAGGTCTCCAGGAGATCGTCATCCACGTGCTCGGCCAGCCACTCGCGCGCCAGACGCCGGACGGTTCCGGGGTCTGTGGCGTCGCAGGCGGCGCCGGCGAGGGTCCTGGCCTCCCCCCGGTGCATGTGGCGAATCAGCCGTTTCAGGCCCGGCAAGGCCGACGGCGTGGCACTCAGAGAGGAGATGCCCAGTCCAATCAGGAGCGGAACCGCGTGCGCATCGCCGGCACTCTCCCCGCACACGCTCACGGGAATGTCCGCGTCGTGGCCCGCCGCGGCCGTGCGTCGTATGAGGTGAAGGACCGCCGGGTGCAGTGGATCGTACCGACTCGCCACTCGGTCGTTGCCCCGATCAACCGCCAGCACATACTGCGTCAGGTCGTTCGTGCCGAGGGCGAGAAAATCCGCCGCCTCGGCAAAGGCCTCGGCCTGGAGGGCAGAGGCGGGGACCTCGATCATTGCACCAACTGGGAGGTCCGGATCGTGATCGACATCCTGGGCCGACAGGCGCTCGGCTTCCTCTTGGACGATCGACCGCACCCGGCGCACTTCGTCCAGATGGGTCACCATCGGCAGGAGCATGCGTAGGGGGCCGTCCGTGTTTGCCCGGAGCAGGGCCCGCACCTGGGGGCGAAGCAGTTCGTCCAGGCGATCCAGCAGCAACCGAATTCCCCGCCAGCCCAACTGCGGATTCGGCTCTCTCGGAAAACTCGAGAACACCTTGTCGCCCCCCAGGTCCAGCAGTCGGACTGTTGCAGCGCGGGGCCGGGCTGCCCGGAGGGCTGCCCGGTACACCGCCACCTGACCGTCTTCGCTGAGCGAGCCCGCGGGACGGCTCAACAGGAGGCCCTCCGACCGCAACAACCCGATGCCTTCGGCCCCATATTCGCCGAGGATCTGGAATTCCTCTTCGAACTCGACGTTGGCCCGCACGGTCACCGTGTGGCCGTCCGTGGTTTCGGCCGGGGCGGCGGCCGAACGCACCTGCTCGGCCCGAAGAGACTGGTGGCGTGTGCGGCGCTGCCGATAGGTCTCGAGGGTCTCAGCCGAGGGGTGCACAATGAGCGTTCCGGTTTCGCCGTCGAGGGCCGCGCGATCATGGGTCTGCACGGTATCCGTAGCTCCCGCGGCGCCTACGACTGCGGGCACGTGAAGGGCGCGGGCCAGGATGGACACGTGGGAGGTGGCGCCGCCCCGCGTCGTCACACAGCCCAGCATGCCGTGTTCATGAAGGCGGATGAGATCGGTTGCCGTCAGCGTGTCGGCGACAACAATGGCGTTCGGCTCGATGCGAGCGGCCGTCCGGCCGCGCTCCAGGATCCGGAGCAGGCGCGTTTCCACCTCCACAAGGTCGTCCGTCCGGTCGCGGAGGTACGCCGTCTCGCTCTCTTCCATCCGTTGCTTGTAGTCTCGAAGGACGGAGTGGAGGGCGTGGCCGGCCGTGACCTGCTCGTCTCGAATGCGCTCGCGCACGGGGCCGAGCAGCGCGTCGTCTTGAAGCATCATGCGCTGGGCCTCCACGATGGCGGCCTGCTCCTCCCCCAGGGTGCGATGGGCGATGGTGTGGACCTGATCAATTTCCTCCTCGGCCCGGGCCACAGCCTCCTCAAACATAAGAATCTCCGCCTCCACCTCGTCCGCATCGAGGGTCCTCCGGTCGACATCCGGCATGCCCGGATCGTACCGATAGACCGACCCAACGGCAATGCCCGGGGCCACGCCGCTCCCTCGCACAACCTGCTCAGGGGGCGCTGCGGAAGAGGACGAGTTGGGCGTGTCGGCCATGGGCGCGATCGTGGTGTGTTCTCAATTTAGACGGCTACATTTCCTCCCCA
>JBKHEM010000230.1:0-2854 GCA_046540815.1 Salinivenus sp. | reverse complement strand
GCAAGAGGCTGTACAAAAGCATCGAGGCGTGGCCCGCCGACAAGACGAAGCGGTCCCGGCCGGGCCACTCCGGATCGGACGGGGTGTGCCGCAGGTGGCGCTGCCACAGGACGTAGGCCACCGGCGCCAGGCCCATCGGGGCGCCCGGATGCCCGCTCCCCGCCCGCTCCACCGCGTCGGCCGACAACACCCGAATGGAATTAATGGCCTGCTGCTCGACAGACTGATTTTCGATGTTCGGGAGGTCGGGGAAATTGTGAGCCATAGAAGGTCAAGTGGGTCGTGTTAGATTGGATCGTCAGGGTCCAGCGCGGTCACTCTTGCGCACTCGTGGGGATAACGGGCCACCCGTCCTCCCACTCCATCGGCGAGATGCGGAGGTGCGGCGTCCCGTCCTCCGACACCGAGTACGCATGATACACGAGGTATGTCTCTCCGTCCTCCTGCAGCACAGAATTGTGGCCGGTGCCCTTCCAGTTTGGGGTGCTCTCAATGACGAGCGTTCCCCCTCCCTCCGTCATTGGGGTGCCGTCTCGGTCCACGTACGGGCCCGTCACCGACTCGGCCCGACCCACCCGCACGTTGTAGTCGCTGTCGACGCCCTGGCAGCAGTGGCCAAACGACACGAAGAGGTAGTAGTAGCCGTCGCGCTGGATGAGGTACGGGGCCTCGATGGCGTTTTCTGCCGCGTCGGGTCGATTCGCCAGCTGGTACAGGGTCGAGTCCGCGTCGGAGGGCATGCCGGTTTCTGGGTCGAGACGCCGCATGCGAATCCCGGTCTCGTTCCAGCTCCCGAAGGCCATCCACACCCGGTCCTGGTCGTCTATGAAAAGGGCCGGATCAATGGCATTATACGAATCGGACTCGTAGGACTCGATTACTTTTCCGTGATCCGTCCACTCGTAGCCGGCACTGTCGGGGCTCAGCGTGGGATTCGTTGCAACCCCAATGGCCGAGCGACCGCTTCCGAACGTTGAGGCAGAATAGTAGAGGTGATACCGCCCGTCAAAGTACGCGATGTCCGGTGCCCACAGGTCCCCGTCCGTAATCGGTTCGGCCCACGCGGGCACCTCGCCCAGCACATCCCCCCGGTACGACCACTGTGTCAAATCGGTGGAACTGCGCCACTGGATCCCGCCTCCGGTCGAGTACAGATAGGTCTGATCCCCGGCCTGGACGATCGCAGGGTCATGCACGTCCTGCAGGTCCCCAGTCAGGTTGACCATCTCGGGCACCTCAACCGGATCCGGCTCCTCTTCGGGGGCAGACGTGGGCTCTTGACTGTCGCACCCCACCCCCGCAAGCGCAACGAGAAGCAGCACGGAGGCAAAAGCTCCGCCACGGATCCATCTGGGGCCCCACTCCGCGAGGGAATGCTGTGTAATTGTGTTCATAGGATTAGTGCTGCGGTCCGAATCACTGGAGCCAGAAGCTAAAGTAGAGGTAGATTGCAAAGACGAGGCCGAGAACGCCGACCGACGCCCAGACAGCTGCCCGTCCCACCTTCCGGTTTTCGGCCTTCTGTTCAGGCGTGACCCGCCCGTAGGTCAGCTGAAGCTTATCTTCCTTCGGCGGCCGTCCCGTCAGCGACGCCCCGATGATGACGACGACACTGATGACGAGCAAGATGCCGGTGAAGTAGTAGCCGTTGAAGCTTCCGATGGCGTACCAAAGGGTGCCCTCGGTCAGCGCTCCGTTCTGGGCCATCGCCTGGAGGGTGAGCTTGATCATGCCCAGCACAAATCCACTGAGGAGCCCCCAGACGGCCCCGCGCGAGTTCACCCGGTCGTAGAAGAGGCCGAGCACAAAGACCGACACGATGGGCGGCGCCAGAAAGCCCTGCACGTTCTGCAGGTAGTCGTAGAGGCCCGACCCCCCCTCGGCCATCTCCTTCATAACGGGGATCCAGAGCAGCCCAAAGCCGACGACCACGCCCGTTGCGATCCGGCCGACCTTCACCAAGTGCTCCTCCGACATGCCGGGCCGCAGCTTCTCATACACGTCCTTCGTGAAGAGGGTCGCGCATGAGTTGAAGAGGGACGAGAGCGAGCTCATGAGCGCCGAGAGCAGGCCGCCCACCACCAGCCCGCGCAGCCCTAGTGGAAGCAACTCCTTCACCATTGTGGGAAAGACCATATCCCCGGCAATCTTTTCCCCGTCGGACCCCATCGGAATCGACAGCGCTCCGTCCTGCACCAGCGCGTAGCCGATCATGCCCGGCACGAGGAAGACAAAAACGGGCCACACCTTCAGAAAGCCGCCCCATACAGATCCGAGCTGCGCGTCTTGCAACGAGCGGGCCGCCAGCGTGCGCTGCACAATGTACTGGTCGGTACACCAGTACCAGACCCCGATAATCGGCGAGGCGATCATTACGCCGAGCCACGGAAACGTTGGATCGTCGTTGGAGCGCCACAGCGCAAAGCGGTCGGCATCTTGCGCCAGCGTGCTCTGCAGCTCCCCCCACCCGCCGAGTTCATAAAGACCAAACGCCGTAATAAAGACGGCCCCAAGCAGGAGCAGCCCGGTTTGCAGAACTTCGGTGTACACAACGGCCCGCAGACCGCCCAGCACCGTGTAAATGCCCGTAAGGATGACGGTCGAAAACGCCCCCACCCAGAACGCATTTTCCGGCGTGCCGAACGTGGTGGGAAGCAGCGTCTCAAACACCAGCGCCCCCGCGTACACCGTGACCGACACCTTGGTAAAGACGTACGCCACCAGCGACACGATTGACAGGATCCACCGGGTGCGCTCACTGAAGCGCTGCTCCAAGAACTCCGGCATCGTAAACACGTCCGCCCGGTAGTAGAAGGGAACGAAGACCCACGCCAGCAGCACCAAAATCCGCGCC
>JBKHEM010000229.1:0-2863 GCA_046540815.1 Salinivenus sp. | reverse complement strand
GTTCAGTGTACCCAACAGCCGCCGGACTTCGAAGTCGGAGTCGGCGGCCGCGGGGCGTGCCCGTCCTCGCCGTCCCTGCGCACTGCGCGCCCTACCCGTCCCCTTCTAGCTGCTGTTCGAGCTCCTCGATGCTGTCGCGAAGCTCGGCGGCGCGCTCAAACTCCAGGTTCTCGGCGGCTGCCTCCATCTCCCGTTCCATCTGCTCGATGAGGTCCCGCTTCTGATCGTCGGACATGTACTGGACGACGGGGTCGGCCACCTCGGCGGAAAGCTGGTCGGGACTTCCGTAGTGGTGACGCTCGCCCGCCCGGTCGCCATCGCTCTTCTCGTCGGCAATGGCGGTTCCCTGCCGGATTTGATCGGGGGACTTTTTGATGGGTTCGGGAGTGACGTCGTGCGTCTCGTTGTATTCGAGCTGGCGCTGCCGCCGGCGCTCCGTCTCATTGATCATCTTCTCCATCGCGTCGGTGATCTCGTCGGCGTAGAGGATGACCTGCCCGTTCACGTTGCGCGCGGCCCGGCCGGCGGTCTGGATGAGGGAGGTCTCCGAGCGCAGGAAGCCCTGCTGATCCGCGTCGAGGATGGCGACGAGCGACACCTCCGGCAGGTCGAGCCCCTCGCGCAGCAGGTTCACGCCCACCAGGACGTCGTACTCCCCGAGCCGCAGGCCCCGGATGATGTCCACGCGCTCCAGGGCGTCGATGTCGGAGTGCATCCAGCGCACGTCCACGCCGTAGCTGTCGAGGTAGTCGGCCAGGTCTTCCGTCATGCGCTTCGTGAGGGTGGTTACGAGCACGCGCTCTCCCTTCTCGGCCCGCTTGCGGATCTCCTCCATGAGGTCGTCGACCTGATTGCCCGTGGGGCGCACGTCGATTTCCGGGTCGGGAATGCCGGTGGGCCGCACCACCTGCTCCACAAACACCCCGCCGCTCTGCTCCAGCTCGTAGTCGGCCGGCGTGGCGCTCATGTAGATGGTCTGCGGTGTCAGTTCCTCAAACTCCTCGAACGTGAGCGGCCGGTTGTCGAGCGCCGACGGCAGCCGAAAGCCGTGCTCCACCAGCTTCAGCTTGCGCTGACGGTCGCCGTTGTACATGGCGCGCACCTGCGGGATGGTGACGTGGCTCTCGTCGACCACGAGGAGGAAGTCGTCCGGAAAGTAGTCGAGCAGGCAGTAGGGCCGCTCGCCCGGCTCGCGTCCGGTCAGGTGGCGCGAGTAGTTTTCAATGCCGGAGCAGTACCCAACCTCCTGCATCATCTCCAGATCGAACATCGTGCGCTGCTCCAGGCGCTGGGCCTCCACCATCTTCCCTTCGTTGCGGAGCACCGACAGGCGCCAGCGCAGCTCCTCTTTGATGTCCTCGATCGCGGACTGCAGGCGGTCTTCCGGCGTGACGAAAATCTGGGCCGGGTAGAGCGTAAACTGATCGACCGCGTCCAGCTCGCGCCCGCTCTCCGGCTCGAACAGGGCCAGGCGGTCGATTTCATCGCCCCAAAACTCAACTCGGAGGGCTCGCTCCTCGCGGTACGCGGGGAAAACGTCGACCACGTCGCCCCGGACGCGGAAGGTGCCGGGCGTAAATTCAATGTCGTTGCGCTCGTAGAACAGGTCGATGAAACGGCGCAGCAGGTCGTTGCGCTCCACTTCCAGCCCCCGCTCAATGGGGAGAATTTCTTTCCGAAACTCCGCGGGCGAGCCGAGGCCGTAGATGCACGAGACGCTCGCCACCACAATCACGTCGTCGCGTCCGCTCACCAGTTCGGAGGTGGCCCGCAGCCGCAAACGCTCGATGCGGTCGTTGATCGCCACGTCCTTCTCGATGTACGTGTCGCTCGGGACGATGTACGACTCGGGCTGGTAGTAGTCGTAGTACGAGATGAAATACTCAACGGCGTTGTTGGGGAAGAACTGCTTCAACTCGCCGTAGAGTTGCGCCGCCAGCGTCTTGTTGTGGCTCATCACGAGGGTCGGCTTGTTGACCTCCTCGATGACGTTTGCCACGGTGTACGTTTTGCCCGTGCCCGTCGCCCCCAGCAAGGTCTGGTGCTCGTCCCCCCGCTCCACTCCCTCCACGAGTTCCCGGATGGCCTGGGGCTGGTCCCCCATCGGCTCAAAGTCAGAGACAAGTTGAAACGTCTCGGGCGTCTGTGCAACCTCGGCCATGCGGTGCAAACATTATTTAGTCGCGCGACAACGGAGTTGAATCCTCTTCTCCCCAGGGAGTTGCGCCGAAGACGTAAGAAATTGAGGGGCAGTGCGGCCCATCTTTCGGATCTCTGGTCGGCCCTCCGTCCGCCCACCACTTTTCTGACGTTCGTCGCGAAGTTTTAACCGACTCCTGACACCCCGGGCCGCGCCCGTTCGTTTTTTTGTTTGGAAGCGGTTCCAAAGACAACTCGACAACGGCTCTTCCCTCCTCTCCCCGTACCGCCATGACGACTTCTCCCCTTTCTTCGTCGGAAGCCCCCACGTCGTCGCGGTCCCGGCCCGCAGCCCAGTTGCCTCTCGACACCCGCCCGGACGACCCTGACGCGTTGATCCAGGCGCTTCGGACGTGTTCGGCGGACGAGCTTCGACGGGCCCGCCGCCACTACCGCCGCGCCCTCCAGGCCCTTACCGACGGCCGCTACACCGCCCTGTCGGACGAGACGCGGCGTCACCTTATCGGGCAAATGCGCGAGGACCTGACGGCCCTGAATCGAGCCCTGGCCTCCTCATCGTCCGCTTCTACGTCCGACGGCAACGCCTCTACGGATCGCTCGTCAGGGCTCTGGTCGTTTCTGCGGACGCTGTGGTAAGAAGCGAACGGGCTAGGGTCGGCCCGGCTGCAGGAGCACGAGGCCGCCCCGCTCGCCTCCCATCATC
>JBKHEM010000228.1:0-2904 GCA_046540815.1 Salinivenus sp. | reverse complement strand
GGCCGGGAGGGTAGGCTTGGGGTGAGCAGGGTCTCGCACGGAGGCCAACAATGAGTCGTGGCACGGCCTTAGACAGGACGCGGCACAATGCCCGACTCGTTTGTGGGCGCTACGGCAGGTCGCCAGCGGTCGATTGCCCGCTGGCCTCGCCTATAGTTTGAATTTGATGGAGACAGATCGCGCGCCTGCCATATGCATTAGTATCTACACGCAGATCGTATCTGTGAGAGATGCTATCCACGAACCCACCTGAACACGTTATGAGACATGCCGACGGAGCGCCGGAGGCCGACGTCGCAATCATTGGGGCAGGCTTTGCCGGACTCGGCGCAGCGATTCGGCTCATGCAAGAGGGCACGACGAATATCGTCGTATTTGAGCGCGCAGATGAGGTGGGGGGGGTCTGGCGAGAGAATCACTACCCGGGCTGCGCCTGCGACACCGCGTCGCACCTCTATTCGTTTTCCTTCGCACCAAAAGCGGACTGGAGCCAACGGTTCGCGGGTCGCGACGAAATCCTCGCCTACCTGAAGCAGTGTGCAGCGCAGTTCGGCGTGCGCCCGCATATCCGGTTCGGGCACACCGTGCATCGCGCCGCCTGGAACGAAGACACTCTTCGCTGGCGCATCGAGACGTCGGAAGGGACGTATGCAGCGCGGGTGCTCATCGGCGGCGTGGGTGCCCACTCGCAGCCTTACATCCCCGACCTGCCCGGCCAGGAGCGCTTCGAGGGGGAGGCGTTCCACTCGTCCGGCTGGCCCGAAGACTTCGACCCCTCCGGACGCCGCGTCGCTGTCGTGGGCACGGGCGCCTCGGCCGTGCAGCTTGTGCCGGCGCTGCAGCCGCACGTCGAGCACCTAACGCTCTTTCAGCGCACGCCGGCGTGGGTGGTCCCGCACGGCAACCGGGAGATTCCGCCAGCGGTTCAGGACCTGTTTCGCCGCGTGCCGGTGCTCTTGCGGGGCTGGCGCGGCGTGTTGCACCTCCTCCGCGAGGCCTCCGGCTGGCTCTTCTGGGACCCGCGCGTTGCCCGCCTGGTGGAGCCGTTCGTGCGGTACTGGATGCGAAGCCAGATCCCAGACCCTGACCTGCGCGCGACCCTGATCCCCGACTACAGGCTCGGCTGCAAGCGGATCCTGCACTCTGACACCTACCTCGCGGCCCTGTCCGAACCGAACGTCACCGTCGTCGACGGCGCCGCCCGCGAGGTGCATGCAGGGGGCGTGTCCGGACCGGGATCCGACGAAGCGAGGGGCACCGGGCTGCACGACGCCGACGTGATCGTCTACTGCACGGGGTTTCAGTCGACGGAAATGCCGTTTGCCCGCAGCATCTACGGCCGCGAAGGGCAGGCGCTGGCCGCGGCCTGGGACGGCTCGCCGCGAGCGCACCTGGGCACGACGGTGGCCGGGTATCCCAACCTGTTTCTTCTGCGCGGCCCGAACACCGGGCTCGGCCACAACTCGGTCTTACCGATGATCGAGGCGCAGATTGAGCACATCCTCGGCGCGTTGCAGTACCTGCGCGCCACAGGCGCCGCTGCCGTGGAGCCACGCCCTGCCGCCCAGGCCCGCTTCGTGCGCGAGGTCGACCGCTGGTCCGCCGGTACCGTCTGGACCAGCGGCGGGTGCCGCAGCTGGTATCTCGACGCCTCCGGCCGGAACGTCGTCTTGTGGCCGCGCTCCGTTGCCGCTTTCCGCCGCCGCGTCACTGACTTCGACCCGTCCGAGTACGCTACGTGGTTCCCATCCATGGCAGGAGACACGGTGGCAGACAGCCCGCATCCGAATGGCGCGTCGGCGTACGTGTCGTCCCTTGACGCACTTGATGCGCAACAGTAGCCCGTGCCGATACGCCTCCCTGCTTCTCCGCAACGGCAACGCTCCAGGGACTGCTAGCGTGTCAGCCCTCAATGCGGCTGTAGCCAAACGAGAAGCGACTGTGCTACACCATAAGTGGACTCACAAGCCTATCGTAGCAGGCATGTCCTTACAACGGGGGCTGCTCGCTCTCCGGAGAAGGGCGCCTAGTATCCCGGATCGTCCCCTCCCGAATCGTCCCCCGCGTTGGCCCCGATGTTGCCCTGCGACACCACCTGTCCGAGCGTAGCGGCACTCTCGTGGACGTTCACGTAGCCGTCGAACCCAACGAGCGTGTCGTAGGACTCGGCGACGATCTTACCACTTCGTGCGTCGGAGTCCGATCCATCAACGGGGCTCAGGTAGAATTCAATGTCGCCGCCCTCCGACGCCGTGTTATTGTGGATGTGGGCCGGATGCGACACGTTCGCCCCCGTAGCCCCATTGTCGGTGCCCGGGTCCAGCGAAAGCAGTACAAGGGTCTGGTCCGACGTGAGCTCGCGGAACGTGACCGTGCCGGGAATCCCGTCCGGCGCCACGTCGCCATCGTTGCTGGCCGCCTCGAGGTCATAGGTTTTCGATTGGGGATCATCCACGAGATCCAGGCCCCCGCCTTCCGTTCCCTCGGCGTTGGCGCCAACGTCGCCCTGAGCAATGACTTCGCCTACGTTCTCCACGCTCTCGTGGATGTTGACGTAGCCGTCAAAGTCGGCCAACTCCTCGATGGGACGGTCCACAAGGCGGGCGCTGGTGCCGCCCCCGCCGGTGCCATCAATCGGGCTCAGGTAAATGGCAATGTCGCCTCCTTCCGAGGCCGTGTTCTCGTGGATGTGGGCCGGATGCGACAGTTCGGTATCCGTCGCGCCGCCGTCCAGCTCCAGGGTGACGAGCGTCTGGTCGTTGCCGGCGCGCCAGAACGTCACGGTTCCGTCCACCCCCTCCGAGAGGCTTCCGTCATTGGACTGCGCCTCCAGCTCGTAACTGATCTGGTCGGGGCCGGGGTCGTCTTCGTCCATGCCCGCGCCTCCACTGTCACACCCCGTCC
>JBKHEM010000227.1:0-2964 GCA_046540815.1 Salinivenus sp. | reverse complement strand
GCGCTCGTTTTGCCCCACGCCTCACTTGTCGTCCAGTCGTGCTTCATGGACCGGCAGGCTTCTTGGAGGGAACTTCGTGGAAGAGGGGGGCGGGAACGAACGGGCTACGCCCAAAGACCGAAAACGACCAGCACAAGTGCAAGCGCGCTGCTCACGGGGACGAATCGATCAGAGAGGGGTGCAGCGATCACGACCAGCGAGCCGGCCGTCATCGCCATCGAGCCCCACACCAGCAGCCCGTCCGTCACCGGCCGGGCAACCAGCATCCCCCCGAGCCCCAGCGCGAGCAGCCCCGCGCCCCCGACCCGAAGGCCGAGCGGGGACGTTTCCTCCACCGCAGCCGGGCCCGACGCGGCGGACGGCGAGGCGAGGTAGCAGAGCACCACCCCCAGGTACGTAAAGCCAAGGGCCGTCGCAAGCACGGGGAGAAGGCCGTTGGGAAGGAGACGAGAAAACAGCTCTACCACCGGTACCGAAGCGTCGCCGTAATCGTGCGCGACGCTCCGTAGGAGGCATATCCTTGCGAGCCACTCACAAACGTGGAGGCGACGTGATCGTTGTCGAGCACATTGTCGGCGTTGACCTGGAAACGCAGGCCCTCCCATTCGTAGTGAGCCGTCGCATCGACCAGCGTGACGGCCGGCGCCTTCAGGGTATTGGGCACGTCCCCGTAGCTGGGCCCGAGATAGCGCACGCCGCTGCCCAGCCCAAGCCCCGAGAGCGGCCCCTCCTGTATCGTATAGTCGGCCCAGAGCGCCCCCATCTGCTCGCGCACCTGCACCGGGCGCTCTCCCTCCTCCTCCGGCACGACGCTCTCGGTGATCTCTACGTCCTGCCGCGTGTAGCTGGCCGTCAGGTCGAGACCCGCGCTCAGGCTCGCCACGCCCTCAATCTCAAGGCCCTGCGAACGGGCCTCGCCCGTCTGCACCTGCTGGAACGTTTCCGGGTCCGTCTGGAGGAAGTTCTGGCGCGTCAGGTCGAAGAGGGCCACCGTGAGACTGCTGTTCATGCCCGGCGGCTGGTACTTGGCGCCCACCTCCCACTGCTCGCCCGCCGACGGATCAAAAGCGTTCCCGTCCGCATCGGTGCCGAGTTGGGGAAGGAAGGACTGCGAGTAGCTGACGTAGGGATTAAGACCAATCTCGGAGTCGTAGACCAGGCCGGCCCGCCCGCTGAACTCGGAGTCGCTCTGCTCCGTCTCGCTGTCGGCGAGGGCCTGGTCCGTTTCGGTGCGCGCCCAGTCCATCCGCCCATTCAGCGTCAGAATCCAATGCTCATAGAGGGTGAGCTGATCCTGGAGGTAGACCCCAATCTGCCGCTGTGTCGTCGTCTCGTCCGCCCGGGGGTCCGGCTCCGGAATGTCCTGCCCGTACGTCGGGTCGAACACGTCGATGGCCGGGGCCGGGCCGAAGTTCTGGATCGACGTGACGTGGACGCGCTGAACGTCGACGCCCGCCAGCACCGTATAATCGATGGGACCGGTCGACACGTCGAGCTGCGCCTGGTTGTCCACCGCGAGGCCGTCGAGGTGCCCAAAGCTCTCGAAAATTGAGCGGTTCAGCATGCGCTGCTGGTCGTCGAGCCCCGCTGTGCTGCCGTACACCGTCACGTCGTCCACGTCGACCGAGTAGTAGCGCACCTTCTGGTCGACGGACCACCGCTCGCCAAAGTCGTGGTTGAAGAGATAACCAATCGACCACTGCGACCGATCGTACTGGTCGACGCCCGGCTCCCCAAGAAATCGATCCACCGGAATGTCGCCGTTGGGATTCGGCTCCAGCGTCCCCGAAACGGGCAGCCGCTGCGAGGAACGGGTGTCGTCCTGCTGGTATCGCCCCAGCAGCGTGAGCGTGGTGGCGTCCGTGGGACGCCAGCTCACGGCCGGCGCGACAAAAATGCGGTCGTTGTTAATGTGGTCGACCTGCGTGTCGGCCTCGCGCACCAGGCCCGTCAGCCGGTACGAGTATGTGCCATCCGCATCGAGGGGCCCGCTCACGTCCGCCTGTCCCTGCAGACGGTTGTACGTCCCCGGCTCAAAGACCACCTCGCCGAACGGCTGGCGCGTGGGCCGCTTCGAGATAAAGTTGACGAGCCCACCGGGATTGCCTGCCCCATAGAGGACAGACGACGGCCCCCTCGGCACCTCCACACGCGAAGCGCCGTAGGGCTCGGGGCTGTAGCCGACGGCAAAAGCCGGATTGCGAAGCTGCAACCCATTGCGGTAGAGGCCGGAGGTCGTGACGTCGAACCCGCGGAAACGAAGGAACGTCGTCCGCGGCTCGAACCCAAACGTTTCCCCCTGCGCTCCCGGCGTGTAGCGCAGCGCCTCCGCCAGGCGCCCAACGCCCCGCACCGCCAACTGGTCGCGGGTAAGGATGGAGACCGACTGCGGCGTCTCCGAGACCGGCGCACCGATTTTGTTTGCGCTCGACACGTCCTCGGCCACGTACCCACCGCGCCGCCCCGTCACCCGAATTTCGCTCAGCTCCACCGACCGCTCCGACAGCGCAATCTCAAGAGTGGTCGTCTCGTCGGTCTCCACGCGAATCTCCCGCTCGACCGTCGAGTAGCCCACCAGGCTCGCCTGCACGGTGTAGGTGCCCACCGGGACGTTTGCAATCGTGAAGTGCCCGTCGTCGGTCGTGGTGGCACCAAATGGGGTCTCCACAATGCCCACGTTGACGGACGGGAGGGGCTCCCCATCGTCCGCCCCCACCACCTGGCCCGTGATCGTTCCCTCCTGAGCCTGCGCCGGAAGCACCGACACACTCAAGATCGCGAGGACTGCAATGAGGGGGCGAAGCATGGATGGCATGAGCATATCATTCTGGTGAAACAAAAAAGGCCTCTCCTCTAGTCGGGCCAAGCGGGATGGAATAGCTATTTAAACTTCTTCTAAATAACAATTACAGGCTACGCAGTCGCCCGTCCACTTGCAAGCCCTCCCGCCGTCAAGAAACAGCA
>JBKHEM010000226.1:0-3014 GCA_046540815.1 Salinivenus sp. | reverse complement strand
GCCCGAAGCTCCTACGGGGCCTTGCCTCGGCGGTCCCAGGGCAGCCGCACGACAAACCGGGTGCCCCCTCCCTTCTCGGAGTCGACCTCAATTGTCCCCTCCATCCGATCGACCAGTCGATCGACAATCGAGAGGCCGAGCCCGCTACCCTCGTACTCCCGCTGCAGGCCCTCCGATTCCTGTTTAAATGCCTTGAAAATCTCGGGCAACGCCGCCTCGCTGATGCCGATCCCTGTATCCTCCACCTCCAGCGTCGCCCCCGCTTCGCCCGGCCATGCCCGCACGTCCACCTGTCCCCCGGGAGGCGTAAACTTGATCGCGTTTTCGACGAGATTCTCGGTGATTCGGTGGAGTGCACTCTCGTTCCACTGCCCCTCTATCGCTGCCTCGGGACCATGGACCACCAGGGTCACCCCTTCCTTTTCTGCTCGCGGCTGAAGAAGCCCCACCGTCTCCTTAGCCACCTGCTTTAAGCACACGGTCGTACGCTCCAAGTCCAAAATTCCCGCCTCCAGCTTCGAGAGCTCCAGCACCGACCCGAGCGTCTTCATGAGGCGCCGGCTGCTCTGCTGAATTCGCTCGTTGAACTGCGCGGCCTCCCCGCTCAGCCGCTCGCTCAGCAGCTCCGAAAACCCGATAATCGAGGTCAGCGGCGTGCGAATTTCATGGCTCATGTTGGCCAGCATGGCCGACTTGAGTCGGCTGGCCTCTTCGGCTTTTTCTTTGGCCTTCACGAGGGCGCGCTCGTGCTGCTTTCGCTCCGTCACCTCGCGTGCCGAGATGAGCAGAGATGTCACTCGTCCCTGCTCGTCGGTCACGGGGCGCACCACGCCGCTCACCTCCAGCGGCGCGTCGAGAGCCGGGGTATGGTCGATCTCGTACTCCACATACTCCCCCTTGGCGGCCCGCTCGACCCACTGGCGCATCTGACGTTGAATCGGGGCGACTCCCGTAAACCAGGGCGTCTCCCAGAAGCGCTGGCCGCGAAGGGCCTCCCGGTCGGCGTCAACGTACTCCATCGCCGTCCGATTAATATTGACCACCCGTCCCTCGGGGTCGACCAGGGCCACGAGAATGTTCGGGTCCTCAAACACGGCCTGGTAGCGTCGCTGCTTCTTTCGGAGCAGCTGTTCGTGCCGTTTGCGGTCCGTGACGTCCCGCACGACGCTCACCACCCCCTCGGCCCACTCGTCGCTTTCAAGGGGCGTCACCACGTGCTCCGTCTCGATGATCCGCCCGTCCTTGCAGCGCATCCGATACTCCCCCGTAAAGACGCCGTCGGTCTCCAGCGCCCGCTCGCTCCGTTCGGCGAAGCGTTCGTAGGCCTGTGCGCTCATGTGCAGACGGGCTGTGTTCGTCCCGATGAGTTCGTCCTTCGCATAGCCAAAAATCTCTTCGACCGCCGCGTTGCAGGTAACAATCGTCCGGGTGGACGGGTCGACGACCAGGACCGCCTCGCTCAGACTCTCGAAGGTCTTCTCCAGAAGCTGCGTCGTGGTTCGCAGTTCGCGCTCGGCCGCTTTCTGCTCGGTGATGTCCAGCACCGTCCCCGCGAGCACCGTCGGGTCGCCCGCCTCGTCCACCTCGACTTCTCCCTGCTCCCACACAATTCGCTCCTCGCCGTCGGGGCGGCGGATCCGGTATTCGATGTCGAGGGGGGTGCCCTCCTCAAGCGCTCGCTGCTGCTCGCGGCGCAGGGCCTCGCGATCGGCCGGGTGCACCGCCTCCATGAACGTCTCGTAGGACACGTCCGCGTCCCGATCCCATCCAACGATCTCGTACAGCTGGTCGGACCAGCAGAGGGTGCCCGTCTTCAGGTTGTGCTCCCAGCTCCCAAGGCCGGCAATTGCTTGCGCGGTGGCCAGGCGCTCGCGGTGTTCGAGCAGCTGTTGGGCCTTCCCTTTGCGCTCGGTGATGTCGAGGAGAACCCCGTTGAACACGGTCGTTTCCCCGGTGCGCTCCGGCGTCGCCGCCGCCAGCACCCACAGGCGATCGCCGGACGGATGGTCGTAGGGGACCTCGACCCGCCAGGACTGCTCGTTCTCGACGGCCTCGTCAATGGCCTGGAGCAGGACGGACCGATGGGAGGCGGACACCCGGTCGAGCACGCGCTCCAAAAAGGAGTCCGTTTCGGCAGGCACTCCCAGGAGGTCGTCCGCCCGCGCCCCGACAAAGGACACCTCGTGCGCCCCCGACGGCCGGGCGAGGAGCTGAAAGGCCACGCCCGGAAGGCTGTCGGCCAGGCCCCGGAGGCGGCGCTCCTGCTCCTCGAGGGCCTGCCGGGCCTCCCGCGCCCGGGCCACCTGGGATCCGACGAGCAGCCCCACAACTGTGCCCAGGGCCGCCAGGTGGGCCACCGCGACCGGATACTCGATCCGCCCGTCCAGCAGCTGCAGGCTCAGCGTGGCCCCCGCCAGGACGACGGTCCCGACAAATCCAACCAGGGCCCACTTCGCCCCCTCCAACAGGTACAGGGAGCGCTCCCGCCACCACAGCCACACGCCCGCCCCAACCACGCCCGCCGAAAGGAGGACGGGCAGCGCGTTCTCCGCAAGCGTCGCCCAGAGCGCTCGCCCCTCCAGCCCCCAGTCCCGGTACACGTCAAACCCGAGCACGCTCATCAGCGCGAGGGCGAGTCCACACAGCACCCAGAAGGCGGAGCGCCGGGACAAGCGGAACGGCAGAATGGAGCGGGCCTCGTCGGATGCCATGGGAAGAGGAGCTGCCGGTCCGGCACTCTCCCCTGTCGATGAAAGCGAAGTACGTACGAGACATCACGCTGGACGGACCGGCACTCCGGGGCGTTGGAGATGCAAAAAGGATTATGAAGATTTTGTGCCTATGGAAGATATGGGTTCTTTGGTAGAATCGCACACGCGCCGGGTCATCTCCGGGACAATGAGGTGTACGAGAACTGGAGCAGACCGCGGAGGCGCACGTACAGCGGCCAGCACCAGTGCGGCACGCGCTCGTAACTTCCGTATCTTTTTTTCGTTGGGGATAAGCTCTCTTTA
>JBKHEM010000225.1:0-3029 GCA_046540815.1 Salinivenus sp. | reverse complement strand
GCGGGCACGGTGTACTGCGGATGGGTGGGCAGGCCCCAGCTGTCGTCCCCGCCCACGCCGTGGATCGCCGCGTCGAGGTGGACGGTCGTGGCCCCGGCCCGCCGCAGGTCGTAGGTGTGGCGCGCTGAGGCCAGGGTGGAGTCGGTGTAGGGACGGGCGGATACGTTGAGGGGCTCCTCGGCCACAACCCGGAGCCCCTGCCCGGCCCCGTCCGCAAACTCGACCCATCGCACGTCGGTGCGGTTGGCGTTGTCCTGCGGCTTCACGTAGGGGTGCGGCCACGCCTCGACGGGAAGCGAGTGGACGGCGACCCGCCCGCTCGTCTTGCGGTCGGGATACGTCTCGTGCGGGCCGCGGCCGTACCACGTGGTCTGGTCGTAGGCGTCATCCAGCTGAAACTCAAGCCCCAGCCGCGGCAGGGACGGCACGTCGCCGTAGGAGCCCGGCGTGTAGCCGGCGTCGACCTGCACGGTGCCGTTTCCGTGCATGACATACCGGAGCTGCACGTCGGCCTCCTCGACCGGTAGGGACGCGTCGACCCGCATCACGACCCGCCCGTCGGCGGTCCGGCGGGCGGTCACCTGCTGCACGGTGCGGTTCTCGGCCGCGGTGCGCCAGGGAGCGAGGCGCTCGCGGTAGTCGTTGCCGCGCTGGTTGTCGTTCGGCACCTTCCACGTGCTCGGCGTGAGCGGTGCCTCCAGCAGCTCCGTGCCGCCCACGCGGTAGCTCGCCAGCGCTCCCGTCTCGCGATCCACAACGGCGCGGACTGACCCGGCCGTCGCGACAAAGCGGTCCGCCTCGCGGGTGAGCTCCGCCCCACCGTCCGGCGCCGTCCCGCGGGCGATGCTCGCGTTCCAGTCGGCTCCCGGCAGGGCCATCTGCTCCCAGGCCACGACGTGCCCGGCCTCGGCCCATCGGGTGTCCTCGGCCAGGGCAAAGGAGACGGTGAGGTGGTGCTCCCCGGACCCTGTTGCGCCCTCCACGGGCACCGACACGCGCGTCTCCGTCCGTGGCGGCACATCGAGCCGGCCCAGCGTCCCCTCCTCGACAACCTCGCCGTTGCGGCGGAGCGTCCACGTCGCCTCGTACTCCGAGAGGTTCGTGAAGAAGTGCTCGTTCTCGACCGTAATCTGGCCGGTCGACAGGTCAAGGGGCTGGATGTCGACCTCCTGGTGCACCTTCTTCAATTCGTGCAGTTCGGGGTCGGGCTGCCGGTCGGCCTTCACCACTCCGTTGATGACGAAGTTGTCGTCGTTGGGCACGTCGCCAAAGTCGCCGCCGTAGGCAAAGTAGGTGTCGGTCGCGGGATTCTCGACGCTGTCGGGCACCGGGCGGCGGATGCCCTGATCGACCCAGTCCCAGATGAAGCCGCCCTGGAGTAGTCGATGCGACTCAAAGGCGTCCCAGTACTCCTGGAAGTTGCCCAGGCTGTTGCCCATGGTGTGGGCGTACTCGACGTGCCAGTACGGGTCCTCGTGGTCCTCATGCGCGTACTCGATCATCTCGGGGACCGTCTGGTAGGTCGGGCTGTAGGCGTCGGTGTACTCGGGGTCCGTGTGGCGGTAGATCGTGAGTCGCGTCGAATCGCGCTCCTTGGCCCAATCGTACAGCTTTTCGAAGGTCGAGCCCTTGCCAGCCTCGTTCCCCAGCGACCAGGCCACGATGGAGGGGTGGTTCTTGTAGCGCTCCACCATCCGCTGCGTCCGCCCGAAGTGCGACTCATACCAGTCTGGATCGCTGGCCAGGGGGTTTTCATCCCAGAGGCCAAAGTAGTGCGATTCGATGTTCGCCTCGTCGACGACGTAGACCCCGTACCGGTCCGCCAACTCGTACCACTCGGCCCGCATCGGGTAGTGGCTGTTGCGGACGGCGTTCACGTTGTTCTGCTTCATGAGCTTGAGATCCTCCACCATCGACTCGCGGGAGACGTAGTGGCCGGTCTCGGGGTGGTGCTCATGCCGATTCACGCCGCGGAGCAGCACCGGCTTGCCGTTGACGAGCATCCGGCCGTCGACCTTCTCGATCTCGCGGAAGCCCACGTTTTCCCGTCGCACTTCCACAACGTCTCCGGTTTCGTCTCGCAGCGTGAGAAGCAGCGGGTAGAGCGTGGGCGTCTCGGCCGTCCACTTGTCCGGATTGTCGATGGTGCCGGACAGGGTCACCGTCGCCGAGTCGTCCGCCGCCACTGTCTGCGGCTCGCTCGTGAGCGTGCGGACTTGGTCCGTGCTGTCGGGCGTCCGAAGCTCGGCCTCCACGGTGTACTCTCCGACATCCGGCCCGAGGTGGGCCAGTTCCACATCCACCTCCAGCTCGGCGTCCTCGTACTGATCGTCGAGGTCGGTGCGCACGAAGTGGTCGCGGATGTGGGCCGGGCCGGCCGACCACAGAAACACGTCGCGGTACAGCCCTGAGAGGCGCCACATGTCCTGATCCTCCAGGTAGCTGCCGTCGCTAAACCGGTAGACCTCCGCGGCGACCACGTTGTCGCCCTCCTGCAGGTGCTCCGTCACGTCGAAGACGGCCGGGGTGCGCGAGCCCTGGCTGTAGCCCACCTGCTCGCCGTTCACCCAGAGGAAGAGCGCCGCGTCGGCCCCCTCGAACTGCAGAAACACCTGGCGTTCGTCCCACGACTCGGGCACCGTCACGGTGCGGCGGTAGGAGCCGACCGGGTTGCGGGCGTCGTACGTGGTAAACGAGTCCGGCGGCGTCCCCATCACTCGTGGCGGGTCCACCTTGAAGGGGTACCGGGTGTTCACATAGATGGGCGTGCCGTACCCCTCCATCTGCCAGTTGCTGGGCACCGGAATGCGGTCCCAGTCGCTCACGTCGTAGCCCGGCTCGTAGAAATCGGCGGGGCGGCTCTGGGGATCGGGCGCCCAGTGGAAGCGCCAGTCGCCGTTGAGCGAGCGGACGTAGCGACTGCCAAAGCGTCCGCCCTCAATCGCCGCGTCACGGGTGGCGAAGGGCACGCCCGCAGCCGTGGGCGCCTCGGTGCCCCGGCGCAGCACGTCGAGGTCCTGGATTTCGGA
>JBKHEM010000224.1:0-3037 GCA_046540815.1 Salinivenus sp. | reverse complement strand
CTGACCGATAGGCCGCCTCGTGGCGGTCGAACCAGTCGTCGTAGCGGTCGGGATGTGCCTCAAACGGAGCGGTCTTCGGCATCGTCGGACGGAGATTTGTGGTCGGAGACGGAACCCTCACAGGCTGCGATGGCGGCGGTGGTCAGGGCGAGGGCGTCGCGGACCCCGTCCGCCTCGCCCTTTTCGAAGTCCCCCTCCTCCACGGCCATCTGGTTGGTGACGTGGGCAAAGCAGACCACCGGACGGTCGCGGGCCGCGGCGAAGGCGTACAGGGCGGCCGCCTCCATCTCCACGGCAAGGATGCCCTCGTCTCGGGCCGCGGCGATGGCCGTCTCGGTCTCGCGGTACGGCGCGTCGGTCGTCCAGGACCGCCCGGCGTGCACCGGGACCGGGACCGATGAAAACGCCTCCTCGACCCGTCGCCGAAGGGCCGGGTCCAGCGACGCGTAGGCCGAGGGCGGGCGGTAGTGGTGGCTTGTGCCCTCATCGCGAAGGGCCTCCTCGATCAGCACGAAGTAGGGCGGTTCGCCCTGCGGCACGATTTGCCCGGCCGAGGTGATGCTGATCACCAGTTCGCACCCGGCAGCAAACAACTGCTCGGCCACCAGCACAGCGAAGGCGCTCCCCACGGCCCGTCCGAGCACACCAACGGGTCGCCCGCCCACCTCGGCCTCATAGAGCGTCGTGTGGTAGCCGGGCCAGTGCGGGTGCGGTGCGGCCCGGCCGGCATCGCGCAGATGATCGACGATGTCGCCGTCCGGGTCGAGTAGGCACACGTCCGGCACGGCGCCGCGCGCGACCTCGTTCTGCCGACGGGCCTCCCGGAGGAGGTTTTCGGGCTGGAAGACGGAGGGGGCGTCGTAAACCTTGCGTTGCAGGAGAGGGGAAAGCAATTCGGACGACGACATGAGGAAACCGTGCGGGACGGAAGCAAAAAGGAGCGGGAATTGGGGGCACAGGCTCGTAGCCGACGCCTACTCCACCTCCGATCCAGGCTGCCGTGTTTTCGCCACGGACGCATGCGTTCCGAACCGTGGGTGCGTCTCGTCCATGCGCCACAACACGTACGCTCCGGAGACAAACATCGCTCCGGCCACGCCATAGAACGCCGCTTGAATCGAAAAGAGATCGACCGTGAGGCCGATGAGGATGGCCCCCACCGCGTACCCAAGGTCGCGCCACATGCGGTACACCCCCAGGCCGGTCGAGCGCCAGAGCGGATGCGCCGCGTCGCTGGCCACCGAGATCAGGTTGGGGTAGTGCAGTGCCATTCCCACGCCCGACAGCCCGGAAAACAGAATCCAGAGGGCGTAGCTGTCCACTAGCACCATGCCCAGCACGCCCGCCCCGGCCAGGGCAAACCCGGCCACAATCGGGGGTTTGCGCCCCACCTGATCCCCGAGCTGGCCCGTGTACACTTGCAGGAAGTACGCGCCGCTGTGGACCCCAACGACCACGCCGATTTCGGCCGGCCCGAGTCCCTGGGCCGCCAGAAACAACGGCACCGCAATCCACACGAGCGTGTCGACAAAGTTTTCGACGTGCCCCGCCTGTGCGGCGGCAAAAAGGGTCCGGTCCTCGTACGTGGCCCGCTTTACAATCTCCCAGAACGGTAGCTCGCCATCGTCGCGATCCGCGTCGGTTCCCCTTGCGGCCTCCGCCTGTGCGTACGGAAGGGTCTCTTCGATCCAGAACACCGCCAGGAGCAGGGCCAGGACGATCACGGCCCCCAGGAAGTAAAACGGCTCGGGGCGGAGGCTGTACTCGGCGGCGATGACACCCGTCAACCACGCCCCGACGGCCACGCCGGTGTACCCGAAGGCCTCGTCGATGCCCGCCGCCAGTCCGCGCTGCTCCGGTCCGGCCAGTTCAATCTTCGAGATCATGCTCATGCTCCACGCCACGCCCTGATTGACCCCGAGAAGCACGTTGCCCACAGCGACCCATCCCCAGCTCGGCGCATAGATCAGAAGAAAGGGAATGGGAAGCGCGGAGACCCATCCCGCAATGAGAACGGGCCGGCGGCCGTACGCATCGGCCCATTTTCCCGAGTAGAGATTCAGCACCGCCTTCACGATGCCGAAGCTGACGACGAAAGACCCGATCACAAGAAATGAGGTTACGCCGAAAATCTCCTCTCCCATCAGGGGCACGACGTTGCGCTCGGCACCCATCGTGAGCCCCACAGCGAAGACCGTGAGGATCTGCAGTATAAACTGAGCCTTGTTTTCCCAAATGCCTTGAACGGGGCTGCTCATTCCACGCGAGGTATTTCTCAATTGAACAATTGAATATAGGCGACAAAACCGCTGCCCGATCCGTCGTGACGCCCGGCACGGCGGCAGGGCTACGCTGCGGGGCGTTTCACCGCGCCCCCTTCGGCGTCCCAGTCGGGAAGGCCACCGGACAGGCGCTGCGCCTTCCGGCCGCTCTCCCGCAGACGTCGGACCGCTTCGTCGGAATAGACGCAGTACGGCCCCCGGCAGTAGGCCACGATCTCCTTGTCGTCCGGCAGGTCGTCGAGACGCGCTTCCAGCTGGTCGATCGGGATGGAGCGCGCACCCGGGATGTGGCCGGTTTCATATTCCTCTCGAGGGCGCACGTCCAGCACAAGCACGTCCTCCCGTTCCAGCCGCGCCTCCAACTCCGCAGAAGAGAGCGCGTCCATCTCCTCCCGGTCGGACAGGTACCGCGTCACGGTCTCCTCCACCTCCGCCAGCCGGCTCTCGGCCAGGGTGCGCACGGCCTTCCACGCACGGTACACCTCCGGATCGGCCAGCGTGTAGTAGGCCCGCGTGCCGTCCTTCCGTCGGCGGACCAGGCGCTCGCGCTTCAACACTTGAAGATGGCGGGAGGTATTGGCCACCGACATCTTGGTCTCCTTCGCCAGCTCGTCGACGGTGCGTTCGCCCTGGGCCAGCAGGTCGATCAATTCCAGCCGGGAGGCACTCGAAAACGCCTTCCCAATCCGGGCAAACTGCTCGTAAATCTCATCCTTGAAGGCCCGCTTCTGTTCGCTTTTCATTATTCAATTGAT
>JBKHEM010000223.1:0-3070 GCA_046540815.1 Salinivenus sp. | reverse complement strand
GGCGTCGTGTACGACGTGCAAAACATTCCGTCGTGGACTGAAGTGCCCCTCGGGGCACGACTCCGCGAGCGGTACAAGGTGCCCGTCTACATTCAGAACGATGCCAATTGCTTTGCTCTCGCGGAGTACCACTTCGGAATAGAAAGCGCGACATCTCCGATGGTGGGCCTCATTATCGGCACCGGATTCGCGGGCGGCATTGTGGTCAACGGCGAGCTGCTCACGGGGCGCAACTGCGGCGCGGGCGAGTTTGGAACGGCCCCGTACAAGGACAGCATCTACGAGCACTACTGTGCGGGGCTCTTTTTTGAGCGGCAGTACGAGACCACGGGGAAAAAAGCGTTCGCGCGCGCTCAAGAGGGCGACGCGGCGGCACAGGCCATGTTTGACGAACTGGGCACCCACCTGGGGCGCGCCCTCCAGTCGGTCCTTTGTGCTGTCGATCCCGCCTGCATCGTCCTGGGCGGGTCCGTGCGGCACGCCTATCCGCTATTCGAGGGGGCACTGTGGAGGGAGCTCCGGTCGTTTGCCTTCCCCCGCATGGTCAACAACCTGACGATCCGCCGCTCGGACCTGGAGCATGCGGGCGTGCTCGGCGCCGCCGCCCTTGGCTTTTCGGTCGGGTAGACCGCCCGCCTGCAGCCCCCGCGACCCAACCAATTGGGACTGGCCTCGTCGAGGTTCTCCCTGGTTCTTCCGTATACGATTCTTGTCTCATCGAGCCCTCCACCCATGTCGCTCCGTCGCCGAACGCCAGCCCTGCTCCTCCTCAGCGCCTTGTGGGCGGGACTGCTTTTCAGTCCCTCGTTGACGCTGGCGGCAGACCGGATCCCGCTCTCCGTGGATGGGGCGGAGGCCGGGGCGCCCATCACAATGGGCATTCCGTTTCCGAAGGGCGCCCTGCAGTCCCCGGCGCACGTGCGGGTGCTCACGGCCGACGGGGAGGAGATTCCGTCCCAGGTGACCCCGGTCACGACGTGGGCGCCGGCCGACTCCAGCCTGAAGTGGATCTGGGTCTTTTTCTTCGCCGACCACGGCGACCGGTATCAGCTCGAGTACGGTGCCGATGTCGAACGCGCCCCGGTGACTGGCGACCGGATCGAGTTCGTGAACAACCAGCGGTCCACCGGCTTTGCCCAGATTACGACGGGGCCGCTTCGGTTTCGCGTCAACAAGCAGTCCGAGGGCGGCTTCGTGGACGAGGTGCAGTTCGACCGCGAAGGCGACGGCTTCGATGCCGACGATGTTGTGGCCACCGGGCCGGAGGGACGCGGCTCGTACCTCGACCTGCTCGACACGGTGGGGCTTGACTCGTCCCGGGCCACCGTCACGCAGACGTTCAAGGAGAAGGGCTCCGGCCCGCTCCATGCCGTGCTCCGCATTGAAGGGACCTACGCGTACGGACGGGACGACAACAACGCCGCGCCGTTCGTGACGCGCATTCACGCCTACGCCGGACGGCCCACCTTTCGAGTGCTGCACACGTTCACCTATACCGGCGAGCCCGACCAGCGCCCGCCGATTGAGGGCCAGCACGCCGCCATCGCGACCGACGGGGAAAACATCGTAAACGAGGACAGCCTGGCCGGCGACCCGCGGTGGACGCAGCCGGAGGACCGGATTGCCGGGGCCGGCCTTGCGCTCGACTATCAGTTTGAGGACGCGCCGACCGTGCGCACGGCCTACCGGACGGGGGACTGGTGGGCGCCGGGGCCCTCGCAGTCGTATGAGCGGCCCGCAACCGACGCCGGGGAGTGGTCCGTCGTCCAGACCGGACCGGATTCGTCTCACGTTCCGCCGATTCCAAGCTCTTCGCCCACCGAGCGAATCGACGGCTTTTCTGCCCGCATCCAAAGCGGCGGCGACACGCAAGTGGATGCCACCACGGCTGACGGTTGGATCGACGTGACGGGCGAGGACTGGGGCGTGGCTCTCGGGGTTCGGCACTTCATGGAGGAATACCCCAAGGAGCTCGCCCTCGATGTCGACAGCCAGCGCGTGCACGCCTACATGTGGAGCGACACCGCCCCGCCGATGAGCTTCGCTCGCTGGTCCAGCGACACGGATGGTGGGATGGTCGACAACTTTGCGCAGGGCCTCACGAAGACCACCGAACTCGTCTACCACTTCCACCGCGCCGACGCCGACCCGGACAAGGTCCAGCGCTCGGTGGATCACGTCCTCGACCCGGCGGCAGCGCACGCGCCGCCGGCGTGGTATGCTGAGAGCCGCGCCTACGGCCGCATGGCCCCTCGATCTTCCGACTACGCGACCTTTGAGCGCGGGCTGGACTACAAATTCCAGTGGTGGCGCTTCAACCAGCAGTGGGAGCCTTGGTACGGTACTTTCTTTTACGGCGACGGCAAAAACTATTACTTCCGCGACCAGTGGTTCGAGTTTTCCAATAACGAGCCGGCGCAGGACTTCATGTGGTGGCTGCAGTACATGCGCACCGGGGAGCGGGACTACTACCTCACCGGCCAATCCATGAGTCGGCACACGATGGACGTGGACAACATGCACTGGCCGGCGGACGCCGAGTACCGCGGTGACACGAATCCGGCGCTCGACTGGTGGCGCGCCCAGGAGGCCCCGAGGGGATCGCCCTACGTAGGCATGGGCCGTCGCCACGGCGACCAGCAGTGGACGTCGATGCTGAGTGCGCACGTCTGGACGGCCGGGTGGATTGCGTCGTACTACCTGGACGGGTACCACCGCGGCCTGGAGGTGGCGAAGAAGACCGGCGACTACTATGAACGCCGCGTCTTTGGAGACCACGGGTTGACCGGACGGCGCCTCTACCTTTCGGTCTGGAATCTCGTCGAGCTCTACGACGCCACCAAAGACCCTGACGTCCGGGCGGAGCTCGATGCCCGGATCGACCGCATGCTGCGGCTGCAGGCGGAGCAGGGGGGCAATCTCATCATCGATCGGTACGGCTACACGCAGGTGTACGCCGCCCGCGGACTCGACAAGTACTACCAGATGACGGGCGATTCCGCCGTCCGCGACGCGCTGATCGAGCACGGCCGCTGGGTTCGGGACAACCCACCGCACAACCACGAGATGG
>JBKHEM010000222.1:0-3140 GCA_046540815.1 Salinivenus sp. | reverse complement strand
CCGCTGAGGGCGGCGCCCCCCGTGGCGACGCCCGCAAGGGTGCCGAAGAGGAGGGGCGGGCCAGCCACCTGGAGCAGGGCCCCGGAAAGGGCCGCGCCGAGGGCCCCGATGCCGAAGACGGCCAGGTACGTAAACCCGTACGACAACCCGCGGGCGCCGGGTGGCGAGTACTCGGCCACCGTGGCCTGGTAGAGGGGCTGGATCACAAACAGGGCAAACCCGAGCACAACGCTGGCGACCAGCAGCCCGGCCGTTCCCAGCCCCGCCACTGGCAAAAAGAAGACAGCCACGAATGCCAGTCCAACGAACGCTCCGGCGAGGCCCCGCTCTGTGCGCACCCGGTCCGTAAGGCGGCCGCCCACGTACTGCCCCAGGATGCCCACCGTCAGCAGGCCGGCGTACACGTACCGCCCCGCCTCCACCTCAAGCGGCAGGTCCAGCGCCACGAGGGGCGTCAGCAGGTCCGGCAGAAAGGTCAGCATGCCCCGGTAGTAGAGGCCCGACAGGGCCGCCGCCCCAAACACCGCCGTGAACCCGATGGTAAAGAGGCTTGCGGACCGGCGCAGCAGGGCCCGGAGCCCGTCCGGCGGAGCTTGGGGCGCGGCGTCCGGGGCCTCGGCCGCCCGTTCGTCAATCGACACCTGTAGGGCCCAGACAGACGCCCCGAGGGCCGGCAGCGCCAGCAAGATAGCGACGGTCTGCCAGTCCAGGACGAGCAGCAGGAGCGCCGTAGCGAGCGGCCCGCCCGCGATGCCTACGTTGCCTGCGATGCCGTGCCAGGCCAGGCCGCGCCCGCGCTGGGTGACGCCCGTGCTGATGAGGGCGAGGCCCGCCGGATGGTACACGCTCGCCGCCGCGCCCCACAGCAGCAGCGCCCCGCCGATCGTCCACGGGCCCGAGGCCAGGCCCAGCAGCCCGAACGAAGCGCCCATGCCCGCTAGGGCGGCCGCGATCAGGCGGCGCGCGCCCCACCGATCGGCCAGCACGCCGCCCGGCAGGGCCCCGGCCCCAAACAGGAAGTACCCGCCGCCCACGAGTCCGCCCAGCACAGCCTCCGAGAGCCCCAGCTCCGCCAGCCACACCGTCATAAAGATGGGAATCGACAGCTCGTACGTATGCACGAGGCCGTGGCCCGTCATCGCGAGGCCTACGATGGCGCGGTCGTTGTCGGTCATGGCGGAGGCAACGGATGAAACAGAGCATCTGCCAACGGGGCGGTCCGCAGGGGAGATCCTCTTCGGGAACGTCCGTCAATGCGACGAGAGCGGAACGAGGGCGAAATCGTCTCCCGCCACGCAACTTGTGCTGGTGTTGTTCGTGTTTATCTAGCCCAGTCGGGAGAACGCCTTCTCTCTTCTTTCACGCGCCTCGGCTCTCGACCATGGACCTCGACCCAACCCTTCTCACGTGGGCCTTTGCCGTCGGTGGGCTGTTGCTGATGGCGTTGGAGACCGTGGTGCCCGGCGGTATCGCGGGGTTTTTGGGCCTCGGGGGCGTCGTGATTGCCGGACTTCGCGCCATGGGACTGGTGATCGACCCCTTCACGGCGATCGTCACTTGGGTTTTCCTCTCTACGGGGCTCACGATTGCCCTTCGTCCGCTGCTCTTGCGCTTCGTTCGGGGCGAGACCTCGCTGGCCCTTACCGACGAGGACGCCGAGGCGATGGGACAGACCGTGACCGTCGTCCAAGAGGTGGGGCCGGACGAGCCGGGCCGCATCCGGTTTCGGGGCGCCACCTGGGACGCCCGGAGCGTGAGCGGCACGCTGCCGGAAGGGGCCCAGGCCACCCTCCTCTACCGCGACAACCTCACGTGGGTCGTGGAGCCGGCCGACGACGCCGACCTCGACGCCGAGCTCTCCGAGGCCCTGGGGACCGACCTGCCCGAGTACGACCGGTCGCACACCAATGAGAACACGGACCCGGAGGCCAATGCGTCGGGGCTTGGCTACGATCCGTCGGCCCGTACGTCCAGCTAACCGGGCGCCCACTGCCTTTCCTCAGTTTTCGCTTTTCCCATGTGGACGCTTCTTCTCCTTCTCCTCCTCCTTGTCCTCTTCGTCTTCTACAACACGTTCGTGATTGTAGAGATGCGGGAAGAGGTCATCCTGGAGCGCTTCGGAAAGTACCACGCGACGCTCACGCCCGGCCTGCACTTCACCATTCCGCTGGTGGACCGCGTGGCCTACCGCCAAGAAACCCGCGAGCAGGTGCTCGACGTGCCGCATCAGAAGTGCATTACCAAGGACAACATCGAGGTGGACGTGGACGGCATCGTCTACCTGAAGGTGATGGACACGTACAAGGCCAGCTACGGCATCAACGACTACCGCCTGGCGGCCGTCAACCTGGCGCAGACCACGATGCGCAGCGAGGTTGGCAAAATTACGCTGGATGATACGTTCAGCGAGCGAGATTCGATGAACGAGGCCATCGTGGAGGAGCTGGACAAGGCCTCCGACCCGTGGGGCGTGAAGGTGATGCGCTACGAACTGAAGGACATTCAGCCGTCGCGGGACATTGTGTTGACGATGGAGAAGCAGATGGAGGCCGAGCGCGAAAAGCGGGCCGAAATCACCGAGTCGAGCGGGGAGCGCGACGCTCGCATCAATGTGTCGGAGGGCGAGCGGCAGAAGTCGATCTTGATGTCGGAGGGGCGGCGCGAGGCCCGCGTGAATGAGGCGGAGGGAGAGGCGCGCGAAACGGAGCTCATCGCGGCGGCCACGGCCAACGGCATCGAGCGCATCGCGGCGGCCATCGCCCAGCCGGGGGGCTCGCTGGCGGTGAAGATGCGGCTCACCGAACAGTTCATCGAACGCCTTGGGGAAATCGTGGACGGTGCCAACGTGAGCGTCCTGCCGATGGAGGCCGCCAACCTGAAGTCGTTCTTTGAAGGGGCCTCGGAAGTCACGAACCCCGTCCAGAGCAAATAGTCCTCCGCCCACGGTCTTTCCCTTCCACGCACCTGCCTTCCCATGGATATTTTCACCGCCCTCAACCAGCTGAGCCTCGGCATCTTGGCGCTGGTGGCTCTCTACGTGGCCTACAAGTTTTTGCGGGCCATCCGGTTTGTGCCACAGCAGAGCGCGTACGTCGTTGAGCGGCTGGGCAACTACCACAAGACGCTGCGCGCGGGATTTC
>JBKHEM010000221.1:0-3170 GCA_046540815.1 Salinivenus sp. | reverse complement strand
GGGAGTGAGGTATCATCCTCACCTCTCGTGTAGCTCGCGGAGCAGACGTAAGACCTCACGGCAGTCTGTGTAGAACGCGAAGAATCTCCCGGCTTTAGCCGGGGGAGAAGTCAATGGCCGAGGGGCATTCCCATTCGGGCCTCGTGTATGTCCCCCGAGAGCGAACCATTGGAGAAATGGCCGGCGGTCTCCGACGCCTCGCGGAGGTTTTCGCGGAAGAAGGGACGAGTGGTCGCGTTGAGTTTCTGTAGTTGGATCCGACGTCTCAAAAGGGCCCCGATCCGTGGCAAAAAGCTCAGAACATGTCCTGGACGGCGCGCCTGGAGCTGCGCCGCCGCCTGGCGTGGCCCCTCGTCCGTGCCCAGTTCGCGTGGCACGGGATTGACTGGGGCACAGGCTGGAAGATCTTCGGGCGGCTCATCCTCCAAAAGCACCGCGGCAGCCGCATCATGCTGGACGACGACCTCACGCTCCGCTCCTGGCCGCGCTCCGATCCCCTCGCGCCCACCGCACCCGTGGTCCTCTCCACCCGCCGCGCCGACGCCGCGATCGAGGTGGGCACTGGCTGCGGCTTTACCGGGACGACGCTGGTCGCCGCCGAGCGCATCACGATTGGCGACCGGGTGCTGGTGGGCGACAACGCGTCGATCGTGGACGTTGACGTTCCCCCGCTGACGCCCGATGCCTACGTCGAGGCCACTACCGCCGGGGCGCACTTGCTCATCGCGATGGAGACGACGTGGTTCTCGTACTGAAGGACGTGACGGTCGGTCTTGCCACGATTCGTAGAGAGGGCTCGACTCCACTTCGCACTCCGGGGAGATGTCTTGATTCCGGCGTTCTGACTGAAAGGGGAAGTAGTCTTGGGCTGTACCCTGACCGAAGGAAGGGCCCTGAGCGTAGCGAGGACGTGCTTTCAGAGTGCGCCCTGACTGAAGGGAGGAAGTAGTCTTGGGCTGCGCCCTGATTCTTTTTCCCAGTGGGAGAAGAGCTCATCCTGGGTCCCGTTTTGATTAAAGAAGATGGATCGTGGCGAAACGCAGGTGTCACGGCATACTACTTGTGAGAAAGAACCCGTTCACCTGCGCCGCCGTTCTACCAGCACGTTGAACAACGTGCTCTCAGCCATGTCGACCACTACGCCATGCCGACCACTACCACGCCAGCGGAGGAGCACCAGGAGCGATGGGGCGAGATCACCGCGGACCCGCTGCTCCGTAAGCTTCCCTACAAGGTCGAGACCAACCACAGAGGCCAGATCGTCTTGAGCCCGCACAAGAACCGTCACACCTTTCAACAGAAAGCCATTCAGAAGAAGCTCGACGAACTCCTCTCCGAGGGGGAGGCGTTTCAGGAGCTGGCAATTGCTACGAGCGGAGGCACGAAGCAGGCGGACGTGGTTTGGGCGTCGAGCAGTCGCATCGCCGAGATGAAAGAGACCGGTGATCCGACGACCCTCGCGCCGGAGATCTGCGTTGAGGTGATGTCCGAATCCAACGACTGGGAGGAGATGGAGGCAAAGGCCAATCTTTACCGGACGGCGGGGGCCGAAGAGGTCTGGATTGTCGACGGGGAGGGAGCGGTCCGGTTCTTTGCGGAGGAGGAGATGGAGGAATCAGAGATTGCGCCGGGCTTCCCACGTTCGGTTTGACATCTCTCCGGCTGCCCAAAGAACTCTGGGAATCTGTGAAGCGCCGCACTGGCGAATCCATTCCACGGCTCGTGACGGCATATCCAATTGAAGGAGACCTCATGATGGATGAACTGGACCGCTTCGTTTTGACGGACGACCTGCCCGAGAAGGGGCTTCGGGCCGGTGATCTTGGAACCATCGTGATGGTGCGATTCGGTCCCGCTCGGGCTGAAAATGCCGTGTGGGAGGAGGATGTGGAGGAGAGCGTCCGGACGTAGCGGGACGAGCCGCACTCATGCTCACCGGGCTTCATGGCAGTGCGGCGCCCGGTGGATGCGGACGTGAGCGGGTCCTGGACGGCGGCTGTATCCCGCGTAGGATGTCGTAGACCATTCGCAAATCTGGCCGTAACATGAGCATCTACGCCACGCTCTGGCAATTAAAGTTCCCGCGCCGAGGCCGTGCCCTCCCCGACTGCAGCTGGGTTCGCGTATCCGCGCAGGGGGTGCCCCCGCACATAGGATCTCCGACGCCGGGCCTAGGCTACGAGGATGGCGATCCATACCGCGCCTTTCTCCCGCCTCCCCTCGAAACAAATGCGCAGGGGGAGCACGAAGTCCTGCGCGCCGTCGTGTTCGTGACGCCGGACACCACGAAGGGCACCGACCGGAGTCCGCAGGAGTACGCCGATCCGCTGCTGGTGCTGACGGGAGAGGAATACGCTGCACTCTCATTTGGGTCGCTCCACAGGCGCCTCTGCGATGCGCTGCACGACAGGGCCAACGAGCAGTCGGGCCCCTGAACCCACTCCGGGCAATTCGGATTGTGCGTGCACGGTCGAATCGGAACGCCCAGAGGGGCGCGAGGTGGCATTTCCCGTCTTTCGTCCTGTCATAAAAAAGGTACGACGACATGCGAATCACAGTGCGGGTCCCGGACGAGCTGGGAGAGGCCATTACGGGGCGAACGGACAACGTGAGCGCCTACGTCACGGATGACCTCACGGAAAAGCTGGAATGGGAACAGCGCGATGAGGCGCGGCGGCGCCTCCTCCGCTTTGCCGGCACCGGCATCGACGACTCCCTCCACGAAATCAATCAGCAGGAGCGGCGTGAAGGCGACCGGTCCGTCCCGAGGGAGGAATGAGGTCCCATGGACGGATTCGACACGAGCTTTTTCTTCGCCTTCACGGGCGGCCACGAGCAGGCGGTCGAGCAGTACCAGCACGTGGTGGAGTCGGGACGAGAAGGGGCGGTGTCGACGGTGACGGTGTACGAACTGCTCCGTCAAGGATGTCAGGGGCGTCTCGACCGCACGTTCGCTGAAGAGGCCGCACGGAGCGTGGGCGTGGCGTTATTTCGGGCCGGGATGGGCGACCACGCGGTCCTTCGTCGAGCCGCCCGGCCCTCTTCCTGGGCCCCGAGGGCAGTGAGGCGGCCCGCGTGATCCGGGCGCACGATTGCGGTACGGTGTTACCGGAGGCCGAGGGCACGGCGCTGGCCGAGGCCGTCCGACGGGCATAACCAGGCCCTGACGG
>JBKHEM010000220.1:0-3203 GCA_046540815.1 Salinivenus sp. | reverse complement strand
CCCCCTCTCATGAAGCCTCTGTTCTACCACCTTGTGGCCGTGCTCGTGCGCGTGACGAGTTGGTTTATGTTCAGCCGGATCGAAGTGCGCGGCCGGGACCGGGTCGCGTGGGACCGGCCCTGCATCGTCTCCCCCAACCACCAGAACGCCTTCCTCGACGCCCTGCTGGTGGGCATATTCACTCCTGTTAAACTCACCTTTCTGAGCCGCGCCTCTGTCTTTGGGACACCGTTCGACTGGTTCTTGGACGCCCTCCACATGGCGCCGATCTACCGACGCCGGGACGGCCTCGACAAAGTGGCTCAGAACAAGGAGGTCTTTGCCGACCAACGCGAGCACTTGATCGAGGGCGGGTCGGTGGTCATGTTTTCCGAGGCCGAGCACGCCCACACCTATTACCTGCGCCCCTTGAGCCGCGGGAGCGCCCGGCTGGCCCTCACCACTCAGCAAGAGACCGATGAGGAAGTGCAGCTTGTCCCCGTCGGCATCAACTACTACCACCTCACCCGACCGGGCTTTAAGGTGTCGATCGTGTTCGGCGACCCGATTCCGGTGTCCACGTACATGAACCAGTACCGCACCAACGAGGCCGCGGGCATGAACGCGCTCCGCGACGCCCTCGCGGAGGGGATGAAGGACTGCATGCTGGTGCCCGAACACACCGACGACTATCGTGAGCGGGTGGATCGCCTCAACCGCCACAACGAGGCCCTCTCGTTTCCGGAGATGAAGCAGGCCCTCGACGCCCCAGAGACGCTCCCGGCCAAGGGGCCGCACCGGCCGTGGCTGGAGTCGCTGGCCTGGGGCCTGAGCCCCCTGAACGCCGGGCCGCTGTGGCTCACAAACACACTAATGCGGATGGTGGACGAGGCCCCGTTTACGGCCTCGCTCAAGTTTGCCGTGGGCATGTTTGGCGTGCCGCTCTGGTGGCTGCTGTTGTTTGGACTCGGGACCGGTCTCTTTGGATGGACGGCGGGGGGCGCGGCGGTGGGCCTCTCCGCGCTGGCCCTGATTGGTCACATCCTCCTTGTTCGGTGGGCGAACCCGCCCCATCCCCTCGACTGATGCCCCGACCGGCCCGGTCCTCCTCTCTGGCCGGGGGCCGGAGCGGTTTCGACCACAGGCCGCCCCCGAGCGATTCCCGACGCCCTAGAGCGAGGACTACACGCGCCTTCCCCTCGGCCCCTCACTCGCTGACGTAGTCTCGCACGCCGGCCGCTTCCACCATCAGGTCAAAGAGGTCCGTGTTGCGGGTGAAGTCGCCGATCGCCTCGCTGCCCGGGCCCATGGCGGCCAGTTCCACGTAGTCGGACGTGTGGTCGCCGCCCAGCCAGTTGACGGACGTGTAGTTGGCCTGGATGGCGCCGAGGAGCAGGTTCGGGGCGCTCTTTTTGCGGTACGCGGCCTGGTATTCCCCGCGCAGCGCGTCCTGAATCATCCCGGCCTCGTCGCGCTGGATGGGGAACTGCCACGCCTCCTCCACGCGGTCCTGGATCTGCCGGTAGGTGCTGTTCTCGTCGAGCTCCGAAAGGATCCAGTCGTTCGTGTACTGGAAGTCGGCGATCCGGTCGAACATCGTGTTTGTGTCCGAATACCGATTGCCGGCAGCATTGACGCCCGGGTTGGCGTTGCCGTGGTCGGTGGTGATAATGATGAGCGTGTCGTCGCGGCCCTCGGCGAAGTCGAGCGCCGTGCCGATGGTCTCGTCGAACTCGACCTGGTCGTAGACGAGGCCGCCGGTGTCGTCTCCGTGTGCCGCGTGGTCGACGCGCCCGCCCTCGACCTGCAAGAGGAACCCGTCGTTGTTCTGAGACAGCCGCTGGAGGGCCGCGTCCGTCATTTCGGGCAGGCGGGGCACCTGCTCCTGGTGGGCCGGGATGTTCTGTTGGTCGAGGACGTAGGGAAGGTGCGAGTCGGTGAAGAGGCCGAGGAAGGACCCCTCATGTCCCCAGTAGTTCAGGTCTTGCTTCGACCGGGCCACCGTGTAGCCCTCGTCTTCGAATCCCTGAAACAGATCCCGCTCGTCGTCCCGCTGGTCGGGATCGAAATGGCGAGCCCCACCGCCCATCAGCACGTCGTACTCGCGCTCCAGGTACTGGGCGGCGATCTTGTCCTCGCTCCACCGCTCGGGCATGTTGATGCCGAAGCCGGCCGGCGTGGCGTGCGTGATGCGGGTGGTGGTGACGAGCCCCGTCCCCTTGCCCGCGTCTCGGAAGATCTCAAGGATGGTCTGGTACTCCTCCCCGTCCGGCCCCACATTGACCGCGGTGTTGTTGACGCGGTGGCCCGATCCCCACGACGAGGCCGCCGCGGCGGAGCCGGTCACGATGGAGTTGGCGGCGGCCATGTCCATGAGGCCGTTCTGCGTTCGGCCCTCTTCGTAGAGCCGCATCCAGTGGGAGCGTCGGTCGTGGTGGCGGCGCAGGTATTGGTCCGCCATCGTGAACGTGCCGGTGCTCATGCCGTCGCTCACCAGGAAGATGATGTTTTTGGCGTCGCCCGGTGCGTCAATGCTCGACACGTCGGTGCGGGTCTGTCCATTGGCCGTGCCCGCCACCCCGCCGGTGCCGAGGGCGAGGGCGCCGAGGGCCCCCGTTTTCAGGAACTCGCGGCGGGACGGGGCATCGTCGGAGCCGGATCGGAGGCGGTCGTGGTATGCGTCGCTCACGGGTGGTGGGGATTTTGGAAACGGAGATCAGAAGCGAGGTTGAGAGGGAAACCCGAGGACCGCCCCGCATGGTTCCCCAAGCGTTCGTTACCAAAGCATCAACCCGGGCTCATTCGCCGTCGACCGCAACCCGGCGCAACTGCTCCGCCTCCGTGATCACGCGGCGCCCCATCAGCAGGCTGGTGAGCATGCTGGTGAGGCCGCCCGCAGCGAAGATCATGGCCATGATGACGAACTGGTAAAGCGCGGCGTAGACGGGATTCTCGCCGCCCAGGATCATGCCCGCCATGACGCCGGGGATCCACACCCAGCCCAGGCTTTTCAGCGAGTCGACCACCGGGATAAGCGAGGCCCGGACGCTGGTGCGGAGGTGCCGAGCGAGGACGGCCTGCGGCGGCCCGCCGAGCGCCAGGCCCACCTCGATTTCGTTTCGCTTGTCGTGGAGCTCGTCCTTGAGCCGGTCGAGCGCCAGGCTGTTGATCTTCATGGCGTTGGCAATCACGAGGCTGCCGACGGGCACGAGGCTGCGGACCGT
>JBKHEM010000219.1:0-3231 GCA_046540815.1 Salinivenus sp. | reverse complement strand
GTAGACGCGGCGCCCGAAAGAGAACTGCACACGGCCGTGGGCGATGCCTTGGCCACCCGCACGCTCTTCTGGCGGCTGGTGGATCATGGGGGGCTCGACACGCTGGCGGACGCAGGGCTGAAGCGGCTCCGCTGGCACGGACGCTAAATCATACCCTGGGTGCATTTAATGGGCTTTCATGTGCGAGCACGATCCGCTATTCTGAAAGTCCAGTTCCAACCCTCTTCCAGCTCCCCTTTGTCTCCTCTCCGAGCTGCAAGATGATCGCTGTCCTCTTTTCCGTGGATGCGCAGTTCCAATGGATGGTTCTCCGTCTCCCGATCAGTTCTGGGCCAAGCTCAAATACAACGATGATGACCGCTCCACCGGCGAGATCGTCGAGTGGCACCCCCTCCTCGCCCACTCGGCGGACGTGGCGGCGGTGACGGAGGCCCTCCTGCAGCGGACGATCCTCCGCTCCCGCCTCGCCTCCCTGGCTGGGTGGGACGACCTGGATCCTGTGCACATCGCACGTCTTTCTGCGCTCGCCGCTTTGCACGACGCGGGGAAAGCGTGCCACGGGTTTCAGAACCGGGGGCATGGCGAGCGGCCCACCTGCGATCACCTCACGCCCATCGTCGGGCTGTTTGAGGCAACGGCTCCCCTCGATTACCTGGAGCCGCTGGGCGTGCTGGAGATGGCCGAGTGGGTTCCGCCGCGCCGTGGCGACGAGGTGCTCAGTCATTTCTTGCTGGCCACGTTTGGGCATCACGGTGCCCCCGTCCCGCCGAGCCGGCACGAGCCCATGTACTGGGAAGCGACGGAGAACCGCGACCCGCTCGCCAAATTCAAGGACCTTGCATCCCACACACGAGCGTGGTTCCCGGCAGCGTTCAACGGAGACGCACCTTCCTTCCCCGCCGACCCGGCGCTCCAGCACGCCTTCAACGGTCTCCTCACGCTGGCCGACTGGATCGGGTCGGACGAGGACTTTTTCCCGTTCGCCGACGCGCTCGACGATCCAATGGACCGGGCGCGTGCCCATGCCGAAGACGCCGTAGACGCCCTCTTTCTGGATGCGAGCACGTCACGTGCGGCCCTTGGAGCGGATGCTGGATTTGATCAGGTTCTAGAGCACCCGGACTGGGATCCGTATCCGATTCAGGAAGCGGTGCGCGACGTGCCACTGCACGAAACCGGAGGCCTCGCCGTCCTCGAATCGGACACCGGTTCGGGCAAGACGGAAGCCGCCCTCACCCGCTTCGTGCGGCTGTACCGCGAGGGTCTCGTTGATGGCATGTACTTCGCCGTGCCCACTCGCACCGCCGCCACGCAACTGCACGGGCGCGTGACGGAGGCAGTCAAACGCCTCTTTCTCGAGGGAACCCGCCCGCCGGTCGTGCAGGCCGTGCCCGGCTACATCAAGGCCGACGACGTGACGGCCACGCGCCTGCCCGACAGCGTTGCGGTCCGATGGGACGAACAGGTGCAGCACCGCGGCTGGGCCGCCGAGAGCTCGAAGCGCTACTTGGCCGCCCCCATCGCCGTGGGAACCGTGGACCAGGTGCTGCTCTCGACGCTGCAGGCGAGCCACGCTCACATGCGCGCCGCAGCGCTGCTCCGGCACTTTCTGGTGGTGGACGAGGTGCATGCCTCCGACGCCTACATGACGCGCCTCATGGATCGCGTGCTGGATCAGCACCTCGCCGCGGGCGGGCACGCCCTGCTCATGTCCGCAACCCTTGGGGCCTCGGCCCGCGTGCACCTGACGACTGAGAATGGTGAGGTGCCGTCACGTGAGGAGGCCGAGGCCGAAGACTATCCGCTCGTCACGCACGTCGACGCCGACCGCACCCATCCGGCCTCCGTCCACGCCGCCTCGTCGGATGCGAGCAAGACGGTAGAACCCGCCCTTTGCGCCGAGGCGAATGCGCCGGAAGCCGTCGCCCGCCGCGCCTTGAAGCACGCCCGAAGCGGCGCCCGCGTGCTCGTCATTCGAAACCTCGTAGATGACTGCATTGCCACGCAGCGAGCGCTGGAGGACCTCGCTGACGATTCCGACCTCCTCTTCGGCGTCGACGGCACGCCCGCCCCGCACCACTCCCGCTTCGCCCCGGACGACCGGCAGCGCCTCGACGACGCCGTCGAGGACACCTTCGGCCCGGATACGTCCAATCGCGGCATTGTGGCCGTCGCCACCCAGACCGTGGAGCAGAGCCTGGACCTCGACGCCGACCTCATGATCACGGACCTGTGCCCAATGGACGTGCTCCTGCAGCGGATCGGACGCCTGCACCGCCACAGCCGAGACCGCCCGGACGGCTACGACACGGCCCGGTGTGTCGTCCTCACGCCGGAGACGCGCGACCTGGCGTCCGCCATTACGGGGGACGGGCAGGGATTCCAGGGGGAGCACGGGCTGGGGACCGTCTACGGCGACCTGCGTACGATTGCGGCCGCGTGGGACGTGCTGGCCGATGACGCCCTTGCGCCGTGGCACATTCCCGACGACAACCGCCTGCTCGTCGAGCGGGGGACGCATCCCGATCGGCTCCACCGCGTGGTCGAAACCGCAGACGATCGCGACGCCTGGAGGCGCCACGAGCAGTGGGTGCTGGGGGCGCGACAGGCCGATCGTCAGGCCACCGGCCACGTCACCATCGACCGCACGCAGCCGTTCGGCGCCGAGCCCTTCCCCGACGACCTCGACACCGCCAAGACGCGCCTGGGACAGGAGGACTACCGCGTCGAACTGCCGGCGCCGGTGGAGGGCCCGTTCAGGGACGCCATTTCGGAGCTGTCGGTCAGCGAGTGGCAGCTGGATGAGCCGCCGGAGACGGAGGAGGCGACCGACGTGTCGGCGGAGGACGGCGGCTTCACGTTCCGGTTCAGCGGTCGCTCGTTCCGGTATGATCGGTTTGGCCTCGAATCGATGTCCTCCTGATGGCACGGCCGCACGCTCAGTACGTTATCTTGATACTTTCATGCCTACGGTTCTCCGAATCGGTCCGTACCAGTTTTACTTCTACCCGCACGATGTCCTGCACGAGCCGCCGCACATTCACGTAGGCCGGGACCGGGACGAAGCGTCTGGCTCGACCCCGTCGAGTTGGAACGGAATCGAGGTTTTGCAGGCCATGAGCTCCGCAAAATTGAGGGGCTCGTTCGCGAGCACGAATCTCAACTCATTGACGCCTGGAACGATGTCGCAGACCAAGCCACGTAAATCACGCCTTACGCGGCAGATGCTCG
>JBKHEM010000218.1:0-3256 GCA_046540815.1 Salinivenus sp. | reverse complement strand
CCTACCGCGGTTCAGCCACCACGACCGTCGAGGGCACGCCCCAAGCACACACGTCCTCATCGTGCCGGAGGCGCCAGCGGCTGCGCCGCAGTGTGCACCGGACGTTGAGCGGACGACAGCCGCCGACCCATTCGGGCCGCAGGGCGTGAAGGCCGCTCCAGGCCGCGGATACGAGCCAGGGGAGTGGCGCGGTGCCCCACGTCAGCCCTGCCAGGCACAGCCGCCCCGAGGGACGGAGCAGGCGGTGCGCCTCTTCAAGAAACGCGCGAATGCTGGGCCCTGGCAAGAGGTCAAGGACGTACGTCGACAGCACACAATCTTGGGAGTCAGCGGCACAGTCAAACGACAAACGCCCATCGGTTTGATGCACGGTGGCCCGCGGATCAAACGGCGCCAGTCGCTTCTGGGCAACCTCAACCATTTTCCCACTCAAGTCAACTCCCACGTAGCGGGCGCTGGCCGGCAATCGTTCGCGGAGAAGACGCGCGGCCAGCCGTCCCGTTCCACACCCAAGCTCGAAGACCGATCCGGCCTCTTCGAAGGCGCCGTGGGCACAGAGCACATCCTCCGCCGGTCCACTGTAGAACGAGAGTCGATCCTGACGCCGTCCGGTCCGGTCGTAGAGGCGCCGCAGCACGGTGCGGGAGAGGAGACGACCCATGCGCGAGGACAGGTTACTGAGCCGGAACGGTCTCGTCGTCCTTCGTGACCAGCGGATAATCCGCCTCCACCTCGCCGTTTACCATCTCCCGCAACGGACGGCGCAGCAGGCGCTTGCGGAAGCTGCTCAGGTAGTCGGTAAAAAGCACGCCATCAAGGTGGTCCGTCTCGTGCTGCAGCACGCGCGCCAGCACGCTGCCCGTCTCAATCTCCTGCTCCTCGAAGTTGCGGTCCAGGTACCGCATCCGGATGCGCTCCGGACGCGTGACGGCCTCGCGCACCTCCGGGATGGACAGGCAGCCCTCCTCCATGGCCGTCGTGGTGTCGCTCTCGGCCACAATCTCCGGATTGATGCACACCATCGGCTGCGGCGGAATGGGCTCGTCGTCCTCTTCCATCTCCGCGGCCATGGGCGTCACGTCGACCACGAACAGGCGCTCGGTGCGCCCGACCTGCGGCGCCGCCAGCCCCACCCCGGCGGCATTGCGCATCGTCTCCAGCATGTTATCGATCAGGGCCTGAAGCGCGTCGGAGTTTTCCTGTACGGGATCGGTCTCCTCGCGCAGGGCCTCGTGACCGTAGACGTAGATCGGAAGAATCATGGGGCGGATTGAAAAATCGGACATGGGACGTATCATCCGGAAAACGGACGAGCCTGCCGAAAGTGCCGTCCAGTCGACAGATGCAACGACCTCCGGCCCCTCTACTCACGGCCGTAATCGTCTTCGAGACGAATGATGTCGTCCTCAATGCAGAGGCCCATCTGCGTCTCGATAAAGACGAGCGGCTCGTCGCCGTCGTTTTCGATGCGGTGCACGTCCCCCACGTCGATAAAGCAGGTGTCGCCCTCCGACACTTCAATCTCCTCGTCGTTGCGGGTAAAGATGCCCGCGCCCTGCACCACGACCCAGTGCTCCTTGCGGTGTTCGTGTTTTTGCAAAGAGAGGCGCTGGCCGGGGTGGACGATGATGCGCTTTACGCGGTAGCCGGGCTCGTTGAGGTACTCTTCCCAGCGGCCCCACGGGCGGTTGTCGGCGTCGAGTAGCATGGCAGAACGGAATGAATGCGTGAACGGCAGACGAAAAGGGCCTCCACAGCATAAGTACTTGTTCGCGCGGGGGCAACGGGGCTCGCCCCGGCGGTCCGTGAACTTTGTACGGACCCGTCCTCCTACGCCCCGGCTTCGGCCCGGGTCGGCTCTGTCGCGGGCGTGAAGGTCTCGACGGAGGTGCCAAAGACGCGCAGGATCCCGACGAGAAGAAGCGCGCCCACCGGCAATGTCACCCACCACGGCACGCCAAAGCCCGTGGGCAGCGTGCCCACAAACAGAGCCACGAACCCGACGCTCAGAGCGTAGGGGAGCTGGGTGCGCACGTGCTCGATGTGATCGCACCCGCTGGCCATTGACGACAGAATGGTCGTGTCCGAGATAGGCGAGCAGTGATCCCCCCACACGGAGCCGGCCAGCACGCACGAGACCGACGAGTAGAGGACATGGTAGTGGGCCGGATCGGTCATGCCGTTGCGTGCCAGCACCGCCCATGCGAGGGGCACCACCAGCGGCATGAGAATGCCCATCGTTCCCCAACTTGAGCCCGTCGCAAAGGCCGTCGCCGCCGCCAGGACAAACACGAGCCCCGGCACCACGCCCGGCGGCAGCGTCTCCCCCAGAATCGAGACCAGAAAGTCCGCCGTGTGGAGCACCTCGGTGATGTTGGAAAGGGCCCAGGCGAGCACCAGGATCACCATCGCAAAGAGCATCGACTTGAGGCCCTCGTACCAGGCCTCTACCGTCTGCTCCAGCGTGAGGAGCCCCTGCCCAATCGACAGCACGGCGCCGACGAGCACGCCGAGGAGCGAGCCCCACATGAGAGCTGCGTACGAGTCCGCATTTCCGATGATCTCTCGGAGCGACGGATCGGGACCGGAAGCGTCCACCCCGGTGGCGTAGAGCCCGGCGAGCACGGTGCCGACGAGCACGACGATCGGAAGCACGGCGTTCATCGCGCGATGGGGCGTGCCCTCTGGCGGGGTCAACTCGTCGCCTTCGCTCGCCGCCTCGTCCACCTTCGCGTCCGGTCCCAGCACCTCCCCCGTCTCGCGCGCCCGCTTCTCCGCCGCGTACATCGGGCCCAGATCGCGCCTCGAGTTGGCCACGACAAACACGAAGAAAAGGGCCAGCAGCGGATAAAAGCTATAGGGAATCGAGTTCAAAAAGACCGAATACGCCCCTTCACTGAACCCGTCAATGTTCTCGATGGCCGTGCCCACCAGCCCCACCTCGTACCCAATCCACGTGGTTACGAAGGCGAGGCACGAAATCGGCGCGGCCGTCGAGTCCACGATGTAGGCGAGCTTCTCTCGCGAGATGCGGAGGCGGTCCGTGACGGGACGCATCGTGTTGCCCACGATGAGCGTGTTGGCGTAATCGTCGAAGAAGATGCCGATGCCCAGCATGCCCGTGGCCACCTGGCCGCGCTGCGAGTCGTCTGCCCAGCCAGTGATCCATTCGACAATGCCAAGCGTGCCCCCGTTGCGGGAGATGATGCCCACCATGCCCCCGATCATGAGCGAGAACAGGATGATGGCAGCGTGG
>JBKHEM010000217.1:0-3283 GCA_046540815.1 Salinivenus sp. | reverse complement strand
GCCGCCGCCCTTACCACGCAGCCCTGGCGCGCCACGCACGCCCTGTCAACTCCCTCGACCGTGTGGCAACCGGCACCGTCCCTTCCATTCTCCACGCAGGAGGTCTACGGGACGGTGTGGAGCGATGAGCTTCTGGTGGCGGGCGGCCTTCGCTCTGGGGCCGACACCACCCGGCGGTTCACCACACTCGCACAGACCGCCCGCTTCGACCCGGCGACGGAGACGTGGTCGACGGGCCCCGACCTGCCCGACCCGCGGCACCACATCGTCCTCGCGACGGTGGGCGACACGGCCTACGGGTTCGGCGGCTTCGTCGGCGAAAACCTGGACCAGGACGGCTTCCAGTTTCGGGACGACGTGTACGCGTTCGGCGGCGACGAATGGACCCGCATCGGATCACTGCCGACGCCCCTGGGCGAAACAGTCTCGCTGTCCGTTGACGGGCGCATCCACCTCGTCACGGGCAGCCTGCACGGCGACGACACCGGCCCCACCGGTCGTCATCTCGTCTACGACCCCGAGGCCGACGCGTGGGACACGGCACGCCCAGCCCCTACGGCTCGGAGCAGCGCCACCGGGGCCGTGATCGACGGGCGCCTGTACGTTGCCGGGGGACGCACCACGCAGGACGGCGTCACCAACCTCGGGGCGCTGGAGCGCTACGATCCCGAATCCGACACCTGGACCGAACTGCGCCCCCTCCCGCAGCCGTCGGGCGGCCTGAACGGTGCGGCCACCGGCGGCACGCTTTATGTCTTTGGCGGGGAATACTTTTCGGACGGCGGCGGGGTCTTCGCCGAAACCTGGGCCTACGACCCGGCGACGGACGACTGGACCGAGGGGCCCGCCATGCCCACGCCCCGGCACGGCCTCGCCGGCGTGGCCCTGGACGGGCGCATCTACGCCGTCGGAGGCAACCGCGCCCCCGGCATTGGCGCCGCCACGTCGACCGCCGTTGAGGTCCTCGTGCCCGCCGCCGACTAATCCTCTTGTTCTCTCCAGAATACGTTTTTGCCATGACCATCGACGTGTACGCCGACATTGCCTGCCCCTGGTGCTACGTCGGACGGGCCCATCTGAAAAACGCGCTTACGCAACGGCCCTCTCTCGACGTCACCCTCCGGTGGCGGCCCTTCCAGCTCCAACCCAACATGCCCCCGACGGGCCGCGACTTCCGGGAGGTGCTCTCGCAAAAATTCGGCGGCTGGGAGCAGGCGCAGCACATGTTCGAGCGCATCCAGGCGATGGGGGCCGAGGATGGCCTCACGTTCGACTTTGAGGCCATCGAGGTGGCCCCCAACACAGCCAACGCCCACCGCCTCATTCTCTGGGCGCAGGATCAGAGCGCCGATACGGCCGATGCGCTTGCCACCACTCTCTTCCGCGCCTATTTCACGGAGGGCCGCAACGTATCCAGTCCCGACGTGCTCGTCGATTGCGCCGGCGAGGTTGGACTGGACCGGTCCGACGCGCGGGCTCTGCTCGACGGCGACGACTACGCTGCGGCGGTGCGCGAGAGCCAGCAGCAGGCCCAGCAGCGCGGCATCACGGGCGTGCCGTGCTACGTCTTTGAGGGCCAGCACGCCGTCACCGGCGCGCAGCCAGCGGACGTGTTCGTGGAGGCGCTCGATGCGGTGCAGGAGGAAACAGATTAGGCGTAGTCGTTACGGGATCAGGACGGGAAGGGCCTCGTCCCCGTGCTTGCGATAGACCCGAAAGTCCCCATCGGTCGTGAACACGCGCCCGTCGTCGTGCAGCTCAGCCATTCGGACCAGGCAGGCGTCCGCAAAGGACATGGGAAGGTCGCTGTAGGTGCGCATTAGGGCGTGCACACGCCTGGCGTGATCAGCGTAGTGAAATGGCACCGTAAGACGAGAAGAGGCCATCATTTCGAGGAGCCGACTCTGACCTCCAGGCACACCCTGAAGAAGGAAATTTGCTTCGCTGAGTACGGCCTCACACGTTAGGAAGGGGGCCGCCAACTCTCGAGCATGTTGAACAGCCCAGCGGTGATGCGTCTCTCTGCTGTTCAGAATTGAAACGAGGGGACCGGCATCAAGAAGTGTAGTCATGACTCACCGTACCCCTCCATATGCTTCGGATTCGTGGTGAGGTCAGGCGGACCCTCTACGGAACCGACGAGGTGTTCCAGGCCGTCCAGGAACGAGCCCGGCTGAGCCTCTTCGCTGTCCTCTTCGGGCGGGGCATCGAGACCCCGGGCCAGTGCCTGCGCGGCAGCCGTTTCGGGAGAGAGGTCGTGCTGCTCGGCCCACTGCTCGATGCGCTCCTTTTGGGCCGGGGTGATCTCAATCGTGATTGAGATGCAATCGGACGACGGAGCCATGGGGGAACGAACGTCAGTTGGTGAACCGCAGGGTGCGTATACCGCATGATGGACCGTCGGGTTGCGGAGCCATCGTCAACGGCATTAGCCGCGCTCCTTGGCCGTCGTCTCATCCCACTCGTAGCCCGAGGTAAGCGAGGCGTACTGGGGGTCGCGCTCGGCCGCCTCGTCGTGGGGCAGGCTGCCGCGGTGGGAGCGCAGGTACGTGAAGGGGGTGTGGTGCAGGAAGTTCGACACCCGCCCGGTGTACACGTCGGCGTAGCGCTCCACCTGCCGGGCGAAGAGGCTCTTGTCCTTGCCCGTGCGCATGAGGGGCCCCCAGTTGTCGTTGACGAGCTTGCTGAACGCCTTGGCGAGAGGTGCAATTTTCTGGTCGAGAGACGTAAGGCGGCTGCGGAGCTCGCTCATTTCCTGCTCCAGGGCCCCTACACTAGCGGCTCCGGCCTCGCCGTAACCCTTCTGCAGGCGTTGTCGCTGCAGCCGTTTGGCCGAGAACTTCGCCTCCAGGTGCTCCTTCTGCTCCATCAGCGTCGACAGCTGGGCTTGCCGATCGGCAAAGTCCTGGAACGCCTCGATCTCTCGCTCCAGTTCGCGCACCACCAGCGCCGTGCGCCAGCGCAGCACCTTCTTCGACACGTTCACGTCCACAAACAGGTGGTCGCCCACGTAGAGAATCTCTTCGCCCCGCAGGCCCAGGCTCTCCTCCACAAGCGGCGCGTTGCCGCCTACGTACACGGCGTCTTCCTCCAGCGGCCCGTTCGTGTGCTCGCGCAGGAGGCCGTCCTCACTCTCCACGCGGAAGGCCGGCATGCGGACCGAGAAGAAATCCGGCTTGCGGGCCCCCAAAATGGAGAGATCGAAGAGATCGCGCCATGTCATATCGGCCGGCAGAAACTCGTCGAAGGCATACGCCAGCATGTGCCGGGCGTAGCTCCACTC
>JBKHEM010000216.1:0-3304 GCA_046540815.1 Salinivenus sp. | reverse complement strand
GTGGATAACTCCCGGAAATCGACGGTAGCAGGCGCTCAGGGCCGATTTTTAGGCCCAAACGGCCGCCGATTTTCGGCCGAAAAATCCAGGGTGCAACAAAACCTCAGTCCGCGTGGCTGAGGGTGCAACAAAACCTCAGTCAGAATGCTCGGGAGTGGACATCATTCCGAGCGTCCCCTACACTCAGGGACCGTGCTGTTTCTGCTTGATCACCGGGCGTATCGTCATGGAGCAAGAGTCTCCCGTTGAACTTAGCGCGCCGGGAGGAAAGGTCGTCGCGAAGGCAAACGACCTGGTCCGGGCCCGCCACACGTTCTCGACGATGGAGCAGCGCATTTTTGTGGCGATGGTGGCGCAGCTCGACCAGGAGGCCGAGTCGTTTTCGCTACAGAGCGTTCCGGTTCGGGACGTCTCGACCGAGGGCAACGAGAGCGACCTGTACCGCCGCATTGACGAGATCACCGACCGGCTCCTCGACCGAGTGGTCGAGATTCGAACCGAGGACGAGCAGGGCCAGGAGGAGGGCTTTGTGAAGTACAACGTGTTTTCGCGGTGCCAGTACGACCGCGGCAGCGGGGTGGTGCAGGCGAAGTTTACCGAGGACATGCGGCCGTTCCTCCTGCAACTCAAGGAGAAGTTCACCCTGTACCTCATCACCGTCTTCCTCCGCCTCCGGTCCAAGTACTCCACGCAGATCTACGAGCTGCTGAAGATGCGACAGGGCCTTCGGCGCCACCGCATGTCCGTGGAGGCGTTTCGGCGCACCCTGGCCCTGGAAGACAAGTACCCGCGCTTCTCCTCGGTGAAGCGGCGGGTGATCGAGCAGGCCCGCACGGAGCTGAAGGAGAAGGCGGACATCTACTTCACCTACGACGTGCGCCGAGAGGGCAACGTCCCGACCACCATCGACTTCTACATCCACGAAAACGAGCCGGTCATCCGGGAATTGCGGGAGGAGACCGGCGAGTTCGACCGGGGGCGGAAGGAGGCCGCCGTGGGCCGCGAGTCGTCCACCCGCGCACCCCGCCTCGACCCGAAGGCGATGTTCATGGCCGACCTCAGCCAGGAGGAGGTCGACGACATGGACCGCGATCGGCTCCGTGCGCTACACGAGGAGGCGCGCGCCCGGGCTGAAGAGGAAAACCCGAACACCGACTCGGAGGTGGTCCTTAAGCAGCGCACCTACGCGCTGATGAAAGCGCGCTGGGCGGACGAGCGGGACTGAGGGTCTTTGCACCCGGAGGCGCCGGCAAAGGGCGGCCGGGCTTCGGTCGTGGACGGGAGAGGCGGTCGTGGAGTGGAGAGGCGTCAACGAGTAAAAATCCGCCCGCTGGAATCGGTGGCGACGTGTCGAAACCCGTGGTTTCCCAGCCAAATCTGAACGGCCTCAACGTCGCACCCGGCGTCCCGAAGCGCCTCCTGCTCGGGGAGCCGTAAGCGATCTATGCGCTCCATCTCCACGCAGTCCGGCCTGGTGAACGTATGGGAGAGTCTCCAGGCCGCGATCACAAGCGCAAAGACGACGAGCGTGAATGCCAGTCGCTTGATGAACGGATCGATATTCATGGCGCTCGGGGGCCCGGCCACGGCGGCGCAGCAGGGTAGGACCCGCCACGGGCCTTGCAGGGCAGTCTATTTTACGTCTGAGCGGAATGGATCGGTCGGTCGGGAGATATGGAAGGAAAAAGAAAAGACGCGTCAAATCGCCGGAGAGACGGCCCCGCAAAGTGGGGCCGTCGCGAAATGCCAACGGTGGGGGTGGTGGGGGTCCGGGCGACGGGTCAGGACGAGGCGGAGGGGCGGAGGCGATCGGCGGCCGCCGTCGCCACCTGCTTGGCGACGGCCGTCAGGGTGATTTTTGGGCTGGCGGGAATCACCTCCCGCTTGCCCTGCTCGATGGCCTCCCGCACGGTTGAGGTGCTGAGGTCCTCCAGGGCGTCCTGGTCGAAGCGGGCCAGGACCGAGGCGTACAGGTTGAAGCGCGTGGCGGCCTGGGCCACACGCTGCCCCGGCGGCCACGTGGGGTCGTGCTCTCCGTTCGTTGCGGGGGACGCGTCGAGCTCCCCGTTGGGGGTTGACGGGCCGCCGCCGTCGGGGAGCGTCTCGGCCGGGGACTCGCGCTTTCGGAGGATGGGGGCCTTCCGCTCGGCCCCGTCCTGCCGGTGGATGAAAAAGTGAACCCGTTTCGGTGTCCGGCCCGAGCGCTCGATGGTGTATGTATAATACACATCGCAAATGTCGCGGATTTCGGTGCGGGCCCGCTCCAGCACGTGCCGCCGAAAATCTGAAAACCGCTCGTACGTGTGCTCGCAGCAGAGCACCTCGCGCAGCTCCTCCACCGAGAGCGACAGGTAGCGGAGCCCCTCCCGCATCTTGATCAGCTCGTACATCCGCATCGAGTGCTGGGACCCCAGCTGCATGAAGTTCTGCAGGCGGTACATCGTAAACTGCCGCTTGAGTTGCAGCAGAAACGGCTTCATGTCGTCGTTGAACTTCGCCTCGATGTAGCCGGAGCCCTCCACGTAGCGGCAGGTGGAGAGGCAGTTGTAGCCCTGGTACACCCGCCGCCCGTCCTCGGTCGAAGTGCGCACGTGCACCTTCTGGTTCAGCAGCTTGCGGCAGACCTCCTCGGCCCGGTTGTAGATGTCCCGCGAGGAGACCTGCGCCATCTCCATCAGGTCGCTAATGTGCACGCGCTGCATCGTGAACGCGTCGTCCTCGCGCTTGAGCTGGGCGATGAGCATCGCCACCACGCGGTGCTCCAGCTTGGTCCAGTTGATCCGTCCGCGGATTAACTGATTGGCCTTGACCACGATGTCGGAGGCATCCGGCCCGTCGGTCGCGTCGGGCCGGGCGGCGTCCGATGCAGAGGGCGTCGAGCCGTTGTCGGACGTTGCGCGCACGGCAGCCTCGGAAGGGGGCGAAGGAGCCATGGCAAAAGAAAGGGGAAATGAGAAGGGGGCGCCTGTGGGAAAGGGGAGGGCAGCGGTCGTCCGGGGCGCGAGGCGACGAACCCGAATCGAGAAGAGAGGCCGGGCCCGAAGGCGCCCTGGTGGGAGCGCTTTCGGATGCCTTTCGCGCGGACGAACGAGAACTGGAATCGTACTGCGAAAAAATCGGGAAAACGCGGCTCACAGAGCCCCGAGCATCGCCGGGGGCGCCTGAGCGGCCGGCAGAGGAGCGGCTCGCATCGGCCGAGCGGCCTGCCGAGACGGCGTCGAAAGGCGGCCGGGGGCACGGCCCGGGTGGAGCCCCGCGCATCGCCGCAGGCCCCGAATTCGCCAAAATCAACATACAAACCGCT
>JBKHEM010000215.1:0-3311 GCA_046540815.1 Salinivenus sp. | reverse complement strand
GCGAGGAAGCTGCCCAGGGAATGCCCCCACACCACGAGCCGTCCAGGATCGACGCCTTGGCGATCCACGAGGTCATCGTACACCGCAAGGGCATCGCGGCGCAGGGCCGCGACACTCGGCTCTCCGTCGCTCCGTCCATAGCCTCGGTAGTCCCAAAGCACGGCATCGACGGGTGGACGGGTCAGCGCGCGCAGATAGCCGCGGGACTGCACCAGGTAGAATCCATTTCCGCCGAAGAAGAGTACCGTGGCCTGCGCATCGGGCTGCGTGAGGTGCCAGGCATTCACCTCCACCGAATCCGTTACGGCCACGGAGGTGTCGGTCAATTGAATGCCGTCCAGATCGAACGTCTGCGGCGTAACAGACGGTTTGGGCTGAAAGACCTCGTCTTCCCCAATGGAGATCGATGAACACGACACCAGGAAGACGCTGGCGGAAAGGAGAATCAAGAACGCGCGCATCGCCGGAACGGGGCCGAGAATAGAGACCTGGAAAGAGTCTGACGCAGCCGGGGACCAATCGTTGGTCTCTCGGTGCAATTCCCTCGTAATGCCCTATGGGCAAGAGGGGCTGCGAGACGGATCGTACCAGGGGTTCTCCTCCGGCTGCTCCCGGCCCGCGTGGACGTCACTGTATCGCAGGTAATTCTCTGCTCCCTCCTGGATGGAGGCGACCTCCTCGTCCGTCAACTCACGCACCACCTCCGCCGGCTGCCCCAACACCAGTGAGCGGGGGGGAATCTCGGTTCCTTTCGTGACGAGGGCCTGCGCTCCGACGATGCTGTGTTGGCCAATGTCAGCGTGATCGAGGATCGTCGCGCCCATGCCCACCAGCACCTCGTCCTGGATCGTGCACCCGTGGAGGATGGCACCATGCCCGATGGTGACGCGGGCGCCGATGTCGGTGGGTGCGGTGCCGTGCGTCACGTGGACGACCGTGTGGTCTTGCACGTTGGTTTCCGGCCCCACCCGAATCCAGTTCACGTCTCCCCGCAACGTGCAGTGGTGCCAGACGCTGGCGCCCTCACCAAGCGTCACGTCCCCGATCACGACCGCCGTGTCTGCCACGTACCGTGCATCTTCCACCTCAGGTGCAACCCCAAGAAAAGATTGAATCATAATGAGGAAAGAATTCTTTCGTATGATCGGCGTTCGTAGACGCCCTCCTCCCCAATCAATGATGGTGGCTGGCGCCCGCAGTCCGGACTCGAAACCCTTTTAGGGCGGTAGGCACAGCCGTCCTCGGGGCCGCCCCCGAGGGACGATCGCCGGTCGGAAGGCAAACTGAATGAGAGGAAACGGCATCGCGCTACCCTTCCCACCGAAGCACCACGAATCGCGACCTCCTCCCGCCACTACAGGAACCCGTGTGCTTAACCGCTTGCCCCCATTCTCGCGGTTGGGACGTTAGTCACTGACCTTCTGCTTCATCTCTGAGAGTTTCATCAGGGCCTCCACCGGGGTGATGCGGTTCGGGTCAATCTCCTTCAGCATCGCCTTAATCTCCTCGGCTGCGGGATCCGGCTGGGCAAAGAGGTGCATCTGATTGGCCTGGCTGTCCTCCAGGTCCGGCACCGCGTCGGCGTCGCCCTTCTTGGCGCGCATGCCATCGCCCGACGGAGTTCCGGCCTCTTCTCCCGTCTCGCCGTCGCCGACCTCCAGGTGCTGGCTCTCCAGGTTGTGAAGCACCTCGCGAGCCCGGGCGATAACGGCGTCGGGCAGGCCGGCCATTTTGGCGACCTCAATGCCGTAGGAATGATCGGCCCCGCCGCGGATGAGCTTGCGGAGGAAGACGATCTCCCCATCGTGCTCACTGACCTGGATGCGGTAGTTGTGCACCCGTTCCAGGCGGTCGGCCATCGCGTTGAGTTCGTGGTAGTGGGTCGCGAACAGGGTACGGGCCGCCACCTCGGGCCGCTCGTGCAGGTACTCCACGATGGCCCACGCAATAGAGAGGCCATCAAAGGTGGACGTGCCGCGGCCCACCTCGTCGAGCAGGATGAGGGAGCGCGACGTGGCGTTGTTCAAAATGTTCGCCGCTTCATTCATCTCCACGAGGAACGTGCTCTCCCCTGCCGCCAGATTGTCCGACGCCCCGACCCGGGTGAAGATGCGATCGACCACGCCGATATGCGCCGCGTCGGCCGGGACAAAAGATCCCACCTGTGCGAGGAGCGTAATCAAGCCCACCTGCCGGAGGGCCACGCTCTTCCCCGCCATGTTCGGCCCCGTGATGATCAGAATCTGCTCATCGTCCGGGTCCAGGGACATGTCATTCGGGATAAAGGGGTCCCCCGGTGCCAGCGTCTGCTCGACCACCGGGTGGCGCCCCGCCTCAATATCAATCGTGAGGCTGTCGTCGACATTGGGGCGCACATAGTCGTTCCGCTCGGCGACCTCGGCAAGCCCCGCGTAGCAGTCGAGGTGCGCGAGCAGTTCTGCGTTCTTCTGGAGAACCGGGGTGCGCTGGGCAATCCGGTCGCGGAGATCGTTGAAGAGCTCCAGCTCCAGGGTTTCCATCTTTTCCTCCGCCGTCAGGATTTTCTCCTCCATCTCCTTTAGCTCCGGCGTCACGTACCGCTCGGAGTTCACGAGCGTCTGTTTGCGGATGTAGTCGTCGGGCACCTTGTCGGCGTGCGTGTCGGTCACCTCCAGGTAGTACCCGAAGACCTTGTTGAAGCCGACCTTCAGCGAGGGAATGTCCGTCCGCTCGCTTTCCTCCTTTTCCAGGTTGGCGACCCAGTCCTTCCCCTCCTGCGCAATGCGCCGCAGTTCATCGAGCTCCTCCGAGTAGCCGTCACAAATGAGCCCGCCCTCACTGATTTTAGCGGGCGGATCGTCGACAAGCGCACTGTCGATCTGGTCGATAATCTCCGGACACTGTTCCAGGCCCTCCTCAATTTCGTCCACCGCCGCACAGCCGGTGTCGCGCAGAAGCGCCGTGAGGTCGGGGAGACGCTGAAGCGTATATTTTACCGCATTCAGGTCGTCGGGCGAGGCGCGGCCCGTGGCCACCTTGCCCGCCAGGCGCTCCAGGTCGCCCATCTGCCCCAGTTGCTCCCGGAGGTCGTTGCGGAGCGCGCGGTCGTCAACAAAGGCTTCCACGGCATTGAGGCGGTGCCGTATGCGGTCGACCCTGCGGAGGGGCCGCACGAGCCAGGCTCGCAGGCGCCGCCCGCCCATTGGCGTTTCCGTTTCGTCCAGAATCTGGATGAGCGTGCCCTCGTGCCCCTCGTCCTGTATGGACTGAACAAGCTCCAGATTGCGTTTCGTCTGGGGGTCAAGGGCAATGTGGTCTTCCTTGGTGTAGCG
>JBKHEM010000214.1:0-3359 GCA_046540815.1 Salinivenus sp. | reverse complement strand
CCGGGACGGCTTCTCTCCGAGACCGCCGGACCGGCCCATGACGAGTTAGCGCCGTGAGGCAGGCGGCCAGGCCCCGAGGCTGCGGCGCACCGCCACGATCTGACCAATGTGGTAGGCGTTGTGGTCGGCCACGAGCAGGGCCTCCCGAAGGTACGTGTGCCCGTCGTGGGACGGGACAGTGTCGTACAGGTCCCGGTCCTCGTCCATGATGAGCGTCACCAGCGCGTCGCGGTCCTTCTGCACCTGGCCGACGCTGTCTGCCCAGGTCGTGTCGCCGGACGGCGCGACGGACTCCGGCCAATAATCGTCGGGCCAGTCGCCCGCCACGTAGTCCGGATCGCGGCAGTAGTCGAGGATGTCGCGCTGGGCGCGGCGCAGGTGTTCAACGAGTTCCCACACCGAGTACGGGAGGTCATCGGGACGGGTGCCGCGATCCGACGGGGACAAATCGGCGATGGCCTCTTCGAACGTGCAGTGGGCCTGGCGGGCGGTGAGTAGGGCGCGGACGTGCTCGCGAAGGGTGGTGGAACGGTCCATGAGTAGTGGGTGATCTGCCCAGGAGTGATTGGGAGAAGAAAATAACGGGCCCCTCTCTCGAATGTATCCAAGGGGGACGAATCCTCCGGTCTCGCCGCCACGTTCGGGCCGTTGTCCCTCCTCTCATCACTTCCGGCCCTCCGTTATGGCCCGCTGGTCCGGCGTCGCGGCCCTGTTGGTTCTCCTGCTGTACGCACTGGTGCTGGGCACGCGCTGCCACCTTCCGCGCCAGGCCGTCCAGCAAACAGCCGACAGCACAAGCACCATCTACGTGGTGCGGCACGGCTGGCACGCCGGCGTGGCCGTCCGCCGCACCGACGTTCCGGAGGCGTGGGGCCCCGCACACCGCGAGTTTCCCCAGGCCCACTTCCTGGAGGTGGGGTGGGGCGAAGCACGCTACTACCCCGGCCACACGCGTGGCGTCTGGGGCGTGATGCGTGCTGGCCTCTGGCCCACTGGGAGCGTGTTGCACGTGGTCCCTGTGCCGGACTCGGTGCCGGGGACGTTTCCGCAGAATACCATCGTCCGCATTCCCGTGGGCTCCGACGAGTTGGAGGCACTGGGTCGTTTCATTGCGGACTCTTTTGCACAAAAGCCCGGTGCGTCCGAGCCGGGCTTCTATCCAGGAAGCCGGTTTTACCCCTCCGATCTCTCCTACCACGTCTTCAACAACTGCAACCACTGGGCCGCCGCTGCTCTGGAGGCGGCCGGCTGCGACACGTCGCCGCGCTGGACCTTTACGGTTGGGCACCTCATGCGGCAGGCGCGCCGTTGCGGGACCCTCGTCCACCGCGGGCCGGACGCCTAACTGCGGCCCTCTTCCCCTACGATGCCGCGGGCGTTGCCTTCTTTTTCTCTCGCTCGGTGGTGTCGAAGTAGCGCGCCACGCGGTCCCCCCCGTCCGCCTCGTCCCAGCGGCCCAGCACGTGCACCACCGCCTCGTGGGGGTCAAGGTGAAAGTGATCGGCCCCCATCAGGGCGTACAGGCCCGAGCGACGCACCGTCTCGCGCACCGGCCCGATGAGCCCCGTCAAGTGGAGCTCGATGCCTTCGTCCTCAAGCGTCTCGATGACCGAGGAGAGCGCGCCCACCGCCGTCGTGTCCAGGTCGTTGATGCTGGTGCCGTCCACGACCACGACCTCCACGTTGCGGCCCTCCCGTTCGCTTTTCTCCAGAATGAAGTCTTTAAAGTACTCGGCGTTGGCGAACGAGAACGACGCGTCGACGCGGAGCACCATGATGTCCCTCAGGCGCACCGCCTGCTCGAACCGCTCCATGTCGCGGAAGAGGCGCGTGCCGGGGACGTGCCCCAGCTCGGCCACGTTGGGCCGGCTGATGCGGAAGAGGACCGCAATGACCGAGGCCCCCACTCCCAGCAGAATGCCCTCCTGAATGCCAATGAAGAGCGTACAGGCCGCCGTGAACAGCGCCATGTAGCCGTCGCGCCGACGCGCCTTGAAGAGGTTTCGCAGCTCCCGCACGTCAATGAGACTGAATCCCGCCACAATGATGATGGCGGCCAGCACCGGCATCGGCAGGTAGTAAAAGAGCGGCGTTAGGAACAGCAGCGTAAGCGCCACCACAACCGCCGCAAACACGTTGGCCAGCGGGCTCTTGGCCCCGGACCGATCGTTGACCGCCGTCCGCGAGAAGCTGCCCGAGGAGGGGATGCTCTGGAAGAGGCTGCCGAAGAAGTTGCCCGCCCCAATGCCGATCAGCTCCCGGTTCGCATCAATTGTGTAGCCGTGCCGCGTAGCAAAGATGCGACCCAGCGAGATGTCCTTCATGAACTGCACGAGCGCAAGCGTCACCGCGGCCGGCAAGAGCGAATTCAGCTCCGTGAGGCTGGAGGACCAGACGTCCGGGCCTGGAAGGCCCGTGGGAATGGACCCGATGACCTCCACTCCGTTCTGGTCGAGTTCAAAGAACCAGCCGGCCAGGGCGCCACAGACCACCACCACCAGCGACTCGGGCACGCGGGGAAGCCAACGCGGCAATCCCACCAGAATGCCGATGCACGCAAGGCCAATGCCCAGGGTGAGCAGGTGCGCGTCGCCTGCATTTTGCACGGCCTCCTGGAGCAACACGTGGACGTACTGCGAGCGTCCGAGCTCCACCCCAAGCAGGTTGCCGAGCTGACTGGCCCCAATGATGAACGCCGCCGCGGAGGTGAGCCCGGCAATCACGGGGCGCGAGAGCAGGTTGGCCACGAAGCCGAGCTTCATCGCCCCCATGGCCATCTGCAGCAGGCCCACCAGGGCCGTCAGCAGCACGGCGAGGGCCACGTAGCGCTCCGTTCCCGCCTGCGCCAGGGCCCCAATGCCGGCCGCCACAATCAGCATGTCGATGGCCACCGGGCCGAGGGCCAGTTGACGCGAGCTGCCAAACAGCGGATACGCGAGCAACGGCACGAGCCCGGCATAAAGCCCGTAGATGGGCGGTACGCCGGCAATCACGGCGTACGCCATGCCCTGCGGAATGAGCATGACCCCCACCGTCAGTCCCGCCGTGGCGTCGTGCCGCAGCGTCTCGGCGGAGTAGTCCGAAGCCCACTGTGTAATGTAGAGGGCATCGCGCCCCCAGGCCAACATTCGATTCCACATCGCCGTCGTGCGCGCCGGGCGGCCCTATTCCGAAAAAAGAGGTGCGTGGATGCCTGGTCGCCTCCCCGACCAAAGCATTGGCGTCGCATAGCCGACTTGAGGAAGGTTGATCCTTCCCCAATGTGAAGCCGATGCGAGGATCGTGTGAGACGGCCCTTTTGTCCCCGGACACGCGCCCCTGAGGAACGGAGTGCCGGGCGAGACGCCGTCGTTCAACAT
>JBKHEM010000213.1:0-3372 GCA_046540815.1 Salinivenus sp. | reverse complement strand
ACGGCATCTTTCGGGGACATCCCCACAACGGCGGCGTAGGCGCGAACAAACGACCGGAGGTACACCTCATTGAACGCCGAATGGTCGTACAACCCACCCTCCTCGAACGACCGCAGGAGAGACGGCGCAATCTGCGTCTGCTCGTGAATCGACGACAGCGACACGTCCCGATCCTCGCGGATCCGGCGCATGTCCAGAGCAAACCGTTTTCCAGCGGCCACCTCCGTCGGGTCCGACATGTTAAGGATCGCCCCGGTACGGTGGGGCGTGGTGGGACTTACCTACGGACACACTGCTCAAGTGCCAAAAATATATTCCCGTTTCGGGGAACGCAAGACAGTTCCATCTGCGGGGGCAGCCGCTTGTTCGTGGGATATAGCCCCACGATGGCCATTTTCCTGCGGGCCCCGTAACAAAAATGCCGCTTCACCGGCACGGCGAAGCGGCAGAACTCCAGTACGGCGGGAGTCGGGACAGCCGGATTTGAACCGGCGACCTCCGCTCCCCCAGAGCGGTGCGCTACCGAACTGCGCCATGTCCCGAATAGAACCACCGCATCTAATGTCCGAAGGAGCCGGAGGTTCTGAGGCGCGCACCGGCGGACCGCGGAACAGCCTGTGAGTTCTCCACGAATCGCTGCCCCCAGCAAAGCGCCCGCATTAGGTCATGTCTGCCGTCTCATCCGAACGGAGTCGGGACTGAACATTCACCTCGCTGTGAAGGGTGCGGTGGACCGGGCACTTGTTGGCAATTTCGAGCAGTCGCTCCCGCTGCGTCGCAGTCAGGTCTCCGTTCACCTCCACCTCCCGTTCGATTCGATCCACTTTCCCTTTTTTCGTCTCGCATTCCGCACAATCCTTGGCGTGGACTTTTTCGTGCGTGAGCCGCACGGCAACCTCTTCCAACGGCCAGTCCTTGCGATCGGCGTACATTCGGAGCGTCATTCCGGTGCATGACCCGAGGGCGGACAGCAACAGATCATAGGGCGTCGGGCCTGCGTCGTCGCCACCAACCGCGGTTGGTTCGTCCGCCACCAGCCCGTGGCGGCCCGCCGTAACCTCAGTCCGGTACGTATCGCGCGTTCGAGTGACCACCTGCCCTTCATCTTGCTCCGCCGATGCATCCGTCTCGATATACTTTTGTGCCCACGCCGCCAACACGACGCCCACGTACTCCGCGTCCGCGGGCTCAGTAAGGAGATGACTGGCCTGATCCAGGGACACAAAGCTCTTCGGGTGCTTTGCCGCCTTAAAAATGCGGGCGGCATTCTCGACGCCAACGGTCTGATCGACGGGCGAGTGAAACAGGAGCAGAGGCCGATCCAGCGTTCGAATGGTGCTTTCCATCCGGGTCCGCTCCAGATCGTCAAGAAATTGCTTCCGGATCGTAAACGTGCGTCCGGCAAGAGTCACTTGTGCCTCCCCGGCCGTGCGGATGGTCTCCAGGTTGTCCTCCAGAAGATGTGTGATGTGCTCAGGATCGGCCGGAGCTCCAATGGTGGACACCGCCTGTACGGAATCGATCCGGTGCGCAGCCTGTAGAACGGCAGCCCCTCCGAGCGAGTGGCCGACGAGGATGCGAGGGGGCCGGTGGTGCTTCGCTAAATAGTCCGACGCCGCCACGAGATCATCGACGTTGGAAGAAAAGTTCGTGTCGGCAAAGTCCCCTTCGCTTTCCCCCAGGCCCGTAAAGTCAAATCGGAAGACGGCGATTCCCTTCCGATTCAGGGCCCGGGTGATGGCCCCAACGGCGCGCAGGTCCTTCGAGCACGTAAAACAGTGGGCGAACACGGCCCACGCTTTTTCAGGTCCATCCGGGCGGTCCAGGCGAGCAGCCAAGGGGGCGTCGCCTTCGGCGTTCGGGAATCGGATCTTTTCAAAGGGCATAGGAGCGGGGTGTTGAATACGAAAAAGCGGGCGTAGGCATCCGAGACTTAGGTGGGATCGACCCAAAACGAAAACCGACGCGTCCCGTCCGGCTTCCCTTCGTCAAAGGTTCGTTCGACGAACGTGACGCGGCCGGTCCGTTCAATAAGGAGGACCGTGGAGGCGCGGGTGCCGTACGCATCACTCTCGATAAAGAGGGGCGAGAGGAGCCGTTCTGTTTCCGGCCCAACCCCCGTTTCGGGCAACTGCTTCGGGGGAAACGGCTCCCGTTGCGCCAATAGTTCGAGAAGCGCATCGGGCTCGACCGAGGCGCCAAGCATGTCACGGAGGGCTGATTTGGCCGTTTCCACTTTCGGCCAGGGCGTGTTGAGCTGGGCATTACTCAATCCATAAATCCCAGGAGCGAGAGCCTGAACGATGCCGTCCCGAGACGACAAATAATAAAGCGACGTGGGGGTGCCCAGGAGCACGTTGAACCCATTGTACTGGTCCGCGTCCGCTGCGATTTTCCGGAGATATGCCTCCGGCGGGGGTTCCTGCTTGAGGTACTCGGCCACAAGGGCGCCTCGCGACCGGGCTTCGGGGCGGTAGGCCTCAGGCGATCGGATGTTGGTCACCACCGCCCAGTGCCCGTTACGGGTTACGCCCATCCAGGTCCCGCCCGCCTCCAAATCCCGACCGGCCAACACGTGCGGTGCGTCTTCCCAGTGGGTGGCTGGGGCGGCGGGGCGTTCGTAAAACTCGTCCCGGTTGCCCGCAAACACGAGTGCGTAGTCCGGATGCGTGTCGTATGCGAAGGTCAAAAGGCACATGCAAAAACAGCAATCAAGATTGGGACATCTGTATCCGGCCCCGTGCTCATTCGGTAGCCTCTGCAGATTGATCGTCCGATCCTTTCTCGACGACCAAAAGCCGAGGCGGATCGTTTCTCTGATTCACAAAGTGGTACGACAGGACGTTTAGGGCGGACTGCGGTTGGTGAGCCGCCCACGTGTGCACCGCTTCCGCCTCAGCCTCGCCCCCCTCATGGCCCGTGTATAGGACCACTGTAATGACGCCCCCCGGGCGAAGCACCTCCACCGCCTGGTCTAACGCGGGGAGGGTTGTTGACGCCCTGGTAATGCGCTCTGATCCGCTTCTCGGCAGATAGCCGAGGTTGAACATGACGGCCCCCACACGCCCGTATAAGCTCTCTGGGATGTACTCCGCCATCGACTCGTGGCCTGCGTGGACCAACTCCACGTCTTTCAGGACTCCCGTGCTGCGCAGTCGATCCCGCGTGCGCGCCAGCGCGATTGATTGTACGTCAAACCCATACACGCACCCGGTCTCTCCAACCTGCGCTGCCAGGAACGCGGTGTCGTGCCCGTTTCCCACTGTGGCATCCACCACAACGTCCCCCAGGTGGACGGCACGCGAGACAAAAAAATGAGCGGCTTCCAGAACCTTAGGGACGACCATTGCGCGTTGAGTGTCGAACGAGTCT
>JBKHEM010000212.1:0-3385 GCA_046540815.1 Salinivenus sp. | reverse complement strand
GATGGCAATGCGGGTTTGGCTCTCGCCAACGTTGACGACAATTTCTTTGGACATAGGGGAAAGGGGACACGCCTACGCGGGGGTTGGGGCGCGCGGGCGGCGCCGGGCGCGGCAGAGCCACATGGGAGCGTTGGAGCAATAGAGCACGATCTCCAGGAAGAACCACTGCGGAGTGCCGCTGCCCGATCCGGGACGCCTCAGGGGGTGCGGGCGCGGCCGGACTGCAGCGCCGCCGTGCGGCGCACCGACCGTCGTTCGGCACCGGCCCAACGTCGCGGGGGCGTGCGGTGAGCTCATGAACATAGGTGCGAATGAAGGGCCGTCACGAGACGGCCGGCAGGGACCCGCCGAACGAGGATGCCTGGTACGGTGTACCGTGGTCGGGGCGGCGGGGGTTGAGGCGGCGGGGCGTGCGATTCCTCCGTCCCAAAACCGGTGTCGTCGTCTCGGGGCACCGCGCCGCATTGCCGGGGGCGGCCGGAGGGATCGTTGCACGGGGCCGCGCTTGGCCGCTCAAGGCTCGTCGTCGGGTCCGTGGGCACGAGCAGTTGACCTCGTGCGGTACGTGTCGGCATGCGTATTGATGACATCCCGAAAATGATCCCAAGGAGAAAAAGATGAATGGCCACGGGAGCAGATGTCCGTCGAGAGCTTAGAACAAAATTCGCTGGGGCCTTCCCGTTTGTTTTGTATTCTCAAGTTGCTGTCGCAAGTGGAGGTCTGAGCAGCGCGCGTGCTCCCTCCTTCCTTGGCCCAGACGGTCTGCGAACCCATCTCTGTACAAGACTTTAGGGTGAAGACACCAGCGTGCGTTCACAAACCGCGCGTCGCACGGTGCTTCTGGATCTGGGCGGGTCTCTTGCTTCTTGCTCACAACAGGCCCCCTCCGCGAGCAGGCGAGCGCGTCCAGGCCTCCTCTCACTCATTTCCCACATGCAACGACTCGACCAACATGGCTGATCAAGATGTACGCGAGCTGACTTCCGATGACGCCCCGATCAAAGCCCGCGGCCTTGAAGGGGTCGTGGCACTCGAATCCTCCCTTTCCTACATCGACGGTGAAAAGGGGGAGCTGATCTACCGGGGCTACGACATTCACGATCTCGCCAAGGGCGCCTCCTTTGAGGAGGTCGTGTACCTGCTGGCCAACGGGTCCTTGCCCACCGAGGACGAGCTGCAGTCTCTCCGTAAGGAGCTCCGCAGCGAGCGGTCCCTTCCGGCCCCAGTGCTTGATCTTCTCCGAAGCACCCCCGATGACGCCCACCCCATGGCGGTGCTCCGCACGGCCGTCTCCGCCCTTGGCCTTCACGACGACGAGGCCAACGCGATGGAGGAGGACGCCAACCGCCGGAAGGCCGTTCGCATCCTTGCCCAGATCCCGACGATCATTGCGTCCTTCGACCGGGTGCGGAAGGGGCTCGATCCCGTGGAGCCGCTCGATGAGGGGTCGATGGCCCGCAACTTCCTCTACATGCTGAACGGCGAGGAGCCGGGCGAGGCCGCCGAGCGGGTCTTCGACGTGTGCCTTGTCCTTCACGCCGACCACGGCCTGAACGCCTCCACCTTCACGGGCCGCGTCATCGGCTCCACGCTGTCCGACATGTACTCGGCCGTCTCCGGGGCCATTGGGGCGCTGAAGGGCCCGCTCCACGGCGGCGCCAACCGCGAGGTCATGCGCATGCTTCTGGAGATCGACAAGCAGGGCGCCGATCCCGCCGAGTACGTCAGGGCCAAACTGTCCAAGGGCGAGCGCGTCATGGGCTTCGGCCATCGGGTCTACAAGACGATGGACCCCCGCGCCGCCATCCTCCGCGACATGGTGCAGGAGCTCAGCGAGGAGGCCGGTGAAATGAAATGGTACGAGTACAGCATGGCCATCCTGGAGACGATGCAGGACGAGAAGGGCATCGCACCAAACGTCGACTTCTTTAGCGCCTCGACCTACTACCAGATGGGCCTGGACCCCGACCTCTTTACGCCCATCTTTGCGCTGAGCCGCACGGCCGGCTGGACGTCTCACCTGCTGGAGCAGTGGGAGGACAATCGCCTGATCCGGCCGCGCGCCCAGTACGTGGGGGCCAGGAACCAGACCTTTGTGCCGATCGACGCCCGATAATCCGGTGCGGCCTCCCCGCGGATCCGTCCCCCTCAAACCGGAAACTTCTCCCCTCCCGCCACATACCGCACACACCTTGCTGACGGATCGGGCACGAAGCGGACTCGGGCCCGCTCGCGCTCGCCGCAACCCTCCTTTTCGCGCTCCAAAACGCCCTGTCCATCATGGCCGTCGACACCGAAGAGCGTCCCGCTGTATCCGCATCGGCGCGCGCGACCGCCGAGCAAGACAGCCGCGTCCAGCGCTACCGGATCCGCACCGGGATGTTCGCCTGGCTCATGCACCGCCTCACCGGCGTCGGGCTGGTGGTGTATCTCATTATTCACATCTGGGGCCTCAAGTCCCTGACGGATCCGGAAACGTTCAATGCGCTCATTGCGAAGTACCACAGCCCCATCTTCAAGGTGGGCGAGTTTGGCCTGCTGGTGGCCGTGGCCTACCACGCGATGAACGGGCTGCGCATTGTACTCATCGACTTTCTTGGGTGGAGTCCGAAGCAGAAAAAGCTGTTCTGGACGCTCGGGGCCGTAACGGCCGTCATCATCCTGGTGGGCGGATGGCCGTCCATCTACTCCCTTGGGGAATGGATTCTGGGTCCGGGCTCCATGCCGAGCCTCTTCCTCTGACCCCCGCGGCCGCCCCGCACGTCCTCTCCTTCACTTTGGCCCGAACATTCTCATGGCTGCCTCGAAGTCGAACGCCCTGAACTGGTTTCTGCACCGCATCACGGGCACCTTCCTGATCTTCATGCTGATCACCCACTTCTGGGTGCAACATTACGATCACCAGGCCGCCTCAGTGACCCACGAAGTGGTGACGGAGCAGGGGGCCATGCCGGAGTACCCGGAGGAGGCCAAGGAAGGCGTGCGGGCTCGCTACGGCGAGGACGCGGAGGTGACCCCCTATCAGGTGGTCATGCAGCGGCTCGCCGATCCGGTATACGCGGTGCTCTGGAAGGGATTTAACATCCTGTTTCTCATCGTGGCCCTCCACCACGGGTTCTACGGCCTGAACAACGTGATGACCGACTACATCCGCGATCCCATGGGACGCCTCGTCGCCCGCGCGCTCTCGTGGACCGTGGCTCTCGGTCTGCTCATCATTGGGATGTATTCGGTGATTACGGCCGGATGGTGATGGAATTGCGTATTTCGTATTGCGCCGTTGGGGGGATGTAGCTTCCCTCAAACGCAATACACTACGCACGTACGCAGTACGCACCACGCAATACGCATCTACGCACCATGACTTTTGAGCACGATGTCGTTG
>JBKHEM010000211.1:0-3389 GCA_046540815.1 Salinivenus sp. | reverse complement strand
CGGGGGCGACGGAGAACCCTGACACCGTGTCCGAACCCTCGGGGGACCCGCCGCACGGAACGACGGCCCCGGCGGATCCATCGAGCCCCGATGACGAGACGAACGGGCCGGGGGCGCCAACAACGGCCTCCGCAGGCGCGGATATGAACGCGTCCGAGGGCGAGGACGACACGGAGGCGGACGCCGAAGCGGAGGAGGACCCGGACGACCCCGACGACCCGTCGGTCGAGTACGATGACCTGTTTGGTGCTCCGGCCCTGAAAGACGACCCGCCGTTGGAGGACGGTTCCGGCCCCTCCACGGACGACGGCCCAGAGCGCACCGATGCGAGCGGCCGCTCGGGCGACGGGGCGACCGACCCGGATGGGCCCACCGCCCAGGCGACCGTGGCCGAGCCGACCGTGCGCCCTTCGAATGGACCGTCGGGCATTGCGCAGGATTGGCCTCAGTTCGTTGCGGCCGTGCGGGAGGCCCACATCCGCCTCGGCATCTTCCTCGGGGAGTCCGAGCCCGTCGAGCTCACCGATGGCGTCCTCACCCTCTCGGTCCCGCGGGCGCTCCACCGCGACACGATGCGCGATCACCAGCGCGTCCTGCTCGATCGCCTCACCGACACCGTCGACCGCCGCATTGAAGACATCGAGATCGTCGTCAACGGACCGACGCCCACGTCGGACGGGGCCGCGGAGGAGCCGCAGCCGGCCAGCCCGCGCGAGCAGCTCCAGGCGCTCCGCGACACGTACCCGGCCCTCGAAGTGCTCTTCGGCGAGTTCGAAGCCGAGCCGATCTGGTAGCGGGCACAGCCCGGCGCGAAGCGAGCGGGATCGCTCCGTCCCGTCGTCCGTTGTAGCGAAGGCGATTCTCAAACGCACCCGTTCCGGCGGCGCGAGGGCCCTGTGGCCCGGCCGGACGGGATACACACTCCCGACGCTCTGACACGAGACCCCCTAAACCTATGGCCAACCAGGGACCCGGAGGCATGAACATGTCCGACATGTTCGGCAAGATGATGGAAATGCAGGAAAAGATGAACGCTGCCCAAGAAGGGCTGAAGGACAAGACGGTGACGTCCGAGGCCGGCGGCGGCATGGTAACGGTGACTGCCAACGGCGCGCAGGAGATCACGGGCCTCGAAATAGACCCGGAAGCGGTAGACCCCGACGACCTGGAGCTTCTCGAAGACCTGATCATTGCCGGCGTTAACAAGGCGCTCGAGGACGCGTCCAAGATGGCTCAGAAAGAGATGAAGGAGTCGATGGGCGGGATGCTTCCGCCGGGCATGGACCTGAGCCAGCTGGGCCTCTAGCGCACAGGAATGCGGAGCTGGGACTGTGGAGTGGCGGAGCCATGGCGGGGGTGGCCTGCCCGACGATTGCCTCCACATCCCGAAGCCCCCATTCCAAATTCCGACCACCAATCTCCTCCTTCCGATGCAGTTTACCTCGGAGTCCGTCGAGGCCCTGGTGGAGCAGTTTACGACGCTTCCCACCATCGGCAAAAAGACGGCTCGGCGACTTGCAAACTACGTCTTGAAGATGCCGCGCGACGAGGTAAAGTCCCTCTCCGACGCCCTAATGGCGGTCAAGGAGCAGGTGCAGCGGTGTACCACGTGCTACGTGGTGGCGGACGCGGACCCGTGCCCCATCTGCGGGTCCGAAAAGCGCGACCGTTCCACGATTTGTGTGGTGGAGGAGTCCAGTGACCTGCTGGCCATCGAGCGCACCGGCGAGTACCGGGGCGTGTATCACGTGCTCGGGGGCGTCATTTCGCCCCTCGACGGGGTGGGGCCGGACGACCTCCGAGTGCATGAGCTCGCCGCCCGCGTCGACCCGTCGTTCGACGACACGGCTGCGTCCACGTCGGGCGGCGAAGGCGCGACGAACGGGACGCCCGACGCCGCGTCCGACGAGGAAGATGCATCCGCCGCCTCCCCCGTCGAGGAGGTGATTCTGGCGGTGAACCCCAACGTGGAAGGGGATACAACGGCGTACTACATCTCCCAGCTTCTGGAGCCCTTCGACGTAACCGTCACGCGCATCGCGCGCGGGCTACCCATCGGGGGCGATCTGGAGTACGCGGATGAGGCCACCCTCTCCCGTGCACTGGAAGGGCGGGGCGGCGTGGATCAGTAGCCCCGTACGCCCCCAATCGACTTTGACTGGACTGAAGGTGCGGACCAACCTATGAAACTCACGGTGATCGGGGCCGGCTCCATCGGGGCGGCCGTCGTACGAGAACTTTGCTCGCGAGACGACGATGTGTCGCAGGTGCAGATCTGTGACACCCGCTCGCGGGCCCTGCAGCGGCTCCACGACCAGATCGACAGCCCGATTCTGCGGTCCTTCCAGGTGGACGCGCGGGACATGAACGTCCTCTCGCAGATTGTGGACGGGAGCGACTGCGTCATTAGCTGCGTCCCCTCGGAGTACAACCCCGAACTGGCCGAGCTCTGTCTCAACGTTGGCGTTCACTTCTGCGACCTCGGCGGGGACGACCACACGGTGCAAAAAGAACTAGCCCTGGCGGAGAAGGCGCGCGGGAAGTCCGTCTGGATCGTCCCCAACTGCGGCCTCGCCCCGGGCCTCGTAAATGTGCTGTGCCTGCACGGCATCGATCAGTTCGACCGCTCCGAGGCGGCGTCCATCCGGGTGGGCGATGTGCCGCTTCATCCGGAGCCGCCCTTCAACTTTCGAATTTCGTGGTCCGCCGAGCGCATCATTGACGACTACACCCGTCCGGCCCGTCTGATCGAGGACGGCGCGGTGGTGGAAGTGGAGGCCCTTTCGCGGGACGAGGAGATTCGCTTTGAGAAGCCGTTCGGCACCATGGAGGCCTTCTGTACCCAGGGCGGGCTCTCGACGCTCACCGACACGCTGGAAGGACGCATCCACGAGCTCGACCACAAGACGATCCGCTGGCCGGGCCACGCCCAGCAGATGCGGTTCGTGATGGGGCTGGGGCTGGGCGAGGAGCGAAAAATTGGCGTGCGCACCCACCTTACGTATCGCGACATCCTGGTGCGCCGCATGCGCGACCGGTTGGGCGGCGACTACGAAGACGCCGTGCTGCTACGGGTGCTGGTCCGGGGCGAGCGCGATGGCGCCCCGGCCACGGTGGTCTACGAGGCCGTCGAACGCTACAACGAACATACGCACCAGACGGCCATGATGCGGTGTACGGCCATCCCAACCGTCGTCACGGCGCTGCTCCTGGCCCGAGAGCAGGCTGTCTCGGGCGGCGGCGCGAACGTGCCGGAGGAGGTGCTTCCCCGCGAACAATTCCTCGAAGCGGTGGCCGAGCGGGGCCTCGACGTAAATCATGAGTGGTACGACGGCTACCGCACCGTGTCCGCAAAGGAGCCGATGGAGGGCGAGCACGCGTAGCTGCCT
>JBKHEM010000210.1:0-3421 GCA_046540815.1 Salinivenus sp. | reverse complement strand
CCTCCGGTGTTAGATCCACAGACGGGACGGCCTCTGCTCCGTTCGGCCCGGGCGCCTGGAAGGAGTCGACATGCGGATCGTGGTAGCGCACGGCCTTGACTCCCTTCTCGCGCAACAACTGGATAATCGTGGCGGCGGGGGTGTGGCGGGTGTCGTCCACATTGCGCTTAAAGGCAACCCCGAGCACGAGAACCGCCGACGCGTCCATTGTGACCGGCCGACGGGCAATGGCCTCCACCACCGACTCGACCACGTAGAAGGGCATCTGCTCGTTGATGCGGGCCGAGAGGGTGATGAAGCTGGTCTCGAAGTCGTGTTTCCGTGCCAGCCACGACAGGTAGTGCGGGTCGATGGGAATGCAATGCCCGCCCAGCCCCGGACCGGGATAAAATGGCATGTAGCCAAACGGCTTGGTCGCGGCCGCCTCTACCACCTCCCACATCGAGACGTCGCCCATTCGGTCGCAGAGCTGCGCCAACTCGTTGACCAGCGCGATGTTGACCGAGCGGAAGATGTTCTCCAGCAGCTTCTCCATCTCGGCCACCTTGGGATTGGACACCGCGTGCACCTCCGCCACAATTGCTTCCAGCGCCGTCGTCGCCAGCCACGTGCAGGCGTCCGTAACCCCTCCCGTTACAACGGGCGTGTTGGCGGTGGTGTACTCCTCATTGCCGGGATCAATGCGCTCAGGACTGTGGGCGAGAAAGTAGTCTTCCCCCAGCTCCAAGCCCTTCTCCTCGGCCGCGTCGGCCAGAATGGGCTGCACCACCGCTTCCGTCGTGCTGGGGTACGTCGTGCTTTTCAGCACAATCAGTTGCCCCGGGCGAAGCGACGCAGCAATCGCAGTCGCAGCACTCCGGATGTACGAGGTATCGGGCTCGTTCGTCTCCGTGACCGGGGTTGGCACACACACAAAAAACACATCGACCTCGTCCGCTCGGTCGAAGTTCGTAGTGCCCTCCAATTGGTGGTCGGCCACCAGACGGTGCACGGTCTCGTCCTCGAGATCGTCGAGGTAGTTCTCGCCCGCATTCAGCCGCTCGACCCGCTCGGCATCCACGTCGACGCCGAGCGTCTCGAAGCCCTGATCGGCAAACTCGACGGCCAGCGGAAGCCCCACGTAGCCCAGCCCCACCACTCCGATTGTGGCGCGCCCTGTGTCGAGGCGTTCGGCCAACTGCCGGGCCGGCCCCGACAGCGGGGGAACCGACGGGGCTCCGTTTTCGGGACGCGACGCGAGATCGGAGAGCGATGAGGTGGACATGGATAGAGAATCTATGGAAAAACGACTCGTGTTCTTGCCTCCCTTCGCGCCCTACGTAAGGGACTGCGACGGGACCGCTTCCTCATCGGACTTCGAACGCATCGACTCAAACGTCACGTTGAACGACGTGCATTGCACCCCCGCCTCTGCGCACCGGGACTGGAGAATGCGCCGACGCCGGTCCGGCAGGGCCGCCACGGTGACGACTACCTCGTCCACGTCGTGTGCCCGGCAGGCCCGAACGAGATCTTCGCCCGTCCCCACCACCGGAAGGCCCTGCAGCGACTGGCGCTGTTTGAGGGGGTCCTCGTCGACGAAGCCGACCGGCGTGCGGGCGAGCGCAGGGTTCTGCCGCAACAGGCGCAACGCCAGCATGCCCGTGTCGCCCGCCCCGTACAACAGCACGCGCCGTCCGGGGGACCGGTGCGAGGCAAGATACTGCCGCAGCCCCCGAAACCCAAAGCGGATCCCCGCCACGGCCCCCGTCACCACCATCCAGTCGATGAACAGGATGGACGCCGACAGCGCCTCAGGGCCGTACAGCCATGCCATCACACCGGCCGTCGGGATCATCGCCAGTGCGGTCGCCCCCACCGTACGCACCAGCTCCGGCGTGCCCGCGTGCCGCCAAATGCCGCGGTAGAGCCCCAGGCTGGCAAAGACCACCACTTGCCCGGCCACCGCGAGGGGCAGCCCCCCAAACAGCTCCGCTTCGTGGACAGGCGAGAGGTCGCCCCCAAACCGAAGGTGGTACGCAAGAACCAGCGACGCGCCCGCCACGAGGGCGTCCGCCAGAATGCCCAGCACGGCCTTCCACCGCGTGCCAAAGAGGGCGTGCACCACCCGCATCGGCCGCGGGGTTGGGGCCGAGACCCCGTCCCCGCCCGTCGGGCCGTACCGGCTCACATTCGCCCGGGCCAGATGCAACCCCACCACGGCCAGCCCCGCTCCCACGAGTGCAGCCAGCGCGTAAAACAACGTCACGTCGACAAACAAAAGCAGCAAGGCCAGTGCCCCCGACATAAGACTGAGCCCGTATAAGAGCAAAACCGCATGGGTCTCGGACAACCCGAGCTGCACGAGTCGGTGCGAGGTGTGGTCACGCCCGCCCTCTGAGATCGGTCGTCCCGCCCAGCTGCGCACCACAGTCACGAGCGTCGTGTCTAGAATTGGGATGGCAAGCACGGCCAGCGGCACGAGCGCAATCGCCACCGGGTGGCCGACGCTCGCCCCCCTCTGCACCACGAGCCCCAGGGCCGCAATAAGGCCCCCGAGGAAGAGACTCCCGCAGTCCCCCATAAAAATCCGCGCCGGATTGAAATTAAACCACAAGAATCCGAGGGCCGCCCCGCCAACCGCCCCGCCCAAAACCACCGCTCCCGGCTGCCCGGTGAATGCTCCAAAGCCCGCGAGTACGAGCGCGGCAATCCCCGCGATCCCCGCGGCAAGCCCGTCCATGTTGTCCAGGAGATTGATCGCGTTCGTGATTCCAATCACCCACACAAGCGTGAGGGGGAGCGACACCCAGAGCGGCCAGCTGGGCCCAAAGGCAAAGCCCAGCGACAGCAGAATTCCCGTTGCCACCACCTGCGTCGTAAGCTTGGTCACCGGTCCCACCCGCCACTGATCATCCACAAGGCCCACTGCAAACATCAGGAGCCCCGCGCCCCACACGATCTGAAGATCGGGCGGCGGCTGCCCCCCTAAAAAAGCCGCTGTGGCCGCCACGACGATGGCAACACCCCCCATCAGTGCGGTCGGCTCCCCGTGCCACCGATCGGCCGTCGGGTACGCAACCCAGTCGTACCGACGGGCGGCCCAGATGACGAGGGGCGTGAGGACCAACGTCCCAAGTGCCGCCGGGAGGGCCGACTGAGCCAGCATCCAGAGCAGGGACGTCTCAGGCACGGTCATGGAGCATCCTCACCTATGCAGGAAAAAACGAAAGGGACGCGTTACCGCAACGCGATCTCACGCCTCGACGTTAAACTGGGTAAAGTCCTCAGGCGTGATAGAGTCCGACGCGCTCCCGTTGGGGCGCGCCTGCACGTCCGCCAGAACATCACGCAAAATGTCGGCCAACGTGTGCGTTGGCTCGAAGCCAACGAGATCTCGCAGTTTTGAAATATCGGGGGTCCGGCGCTTCATGTCCTCAAA
>JBKHEM010000209.1:0-3441 GCA_046540815.1 Salinivenus sp. | reverse complement strand
CGGGGGGACGTTCGCTCGTCGCTTCCCACGGCTCCCTCGTCGATTCCCGGCCAACATTGGCCCACTGGGCTCATCTCTTAGGTGCGTCGCTGTACCCTCCCCGTGACCGGATTCGACCCATGACCCCCAGAGTCTGTGCCCTTCATTCCCCGTCCCGCCTCCTTCTCATCCTTCCCGTCCTTGGCCTCCTGCTCCCCGGCGTCGCCCCTCGCCGCCCCGGGTGGCTCGCCATCGGACGACTCCCGGACGCAGTGAATCAAGCGTCTGCGTCCCGGCGTTGGCTTGTCTCCAATTGCATCTCCATTCCTTTCCCGATCTCTCCTCCTCTGCCATGAATTTGAAAGACCAACGCGTTGTGGTTCTCGTCGACAAAGCCTTTGAGGACCTCGAATTTTGGGTCCCGACCATGCGCCTCCAAGAAGAAGGGGCGGAGGTGGTCATCGCCGGCCGAGAGGGCAACACGACGTTTACCGGAAAACACGGGCTGACGGCCACCACGGGGGCTGCCGCCCGGAACCTGACCGCCAACGAGTTCGATGCCATCGTCGTGCCCGGCGGCTGGGCTCCCGACAAACTCCGTCGGGACGAGGGCGTGACCTCCCTCGTTCGTCAAATGGACAGTCAGGGAAAGGTCGTCGCCCAGATCTGCCACGCCGGTCTCGTCGGCATCTCCGCAGACATCGTGGACGGCCACCGAGCCACTGGCAGTCAGGGCATCAAAGACGATCTCGTGAACGCCGGGGCCACGTGGGTTGATGAGGCGGCGTTCCGTGACGGCAATCAGGTCTGGGGCCGCGTCGTGAAGGACATCCCGGCCTTCTGCCGCGAGTTGGTGCAGGCCCTGAGTGAAAAGAGCTAGGTCTGCGCCCTGGCACACAGATCATTCGTTGATGTCCCCGCCGTCCGTCGTTCCGTCACGGGAGATTCGGCGCAGACACGCAAGGGGCCGTCTGCCCCCGGGGCGACCGGCCCCGCACTCTATTCTTCCGCAGGAAGGATGGACAAGGGATTCTTTTCTTGGTATGCTACACGGATCCGGGCCCTCGCCCGTCCGGTGCGCTTCCCTCTTTCATTGATGTCCCCCGCCTATGCGCCGTCTTTGCGTCCTCTTGCTCCTGCTCCTTGCGCTGCCCCTCGTCGCCGCCGCCCAGTCGCCCGACATCGATCGCATCGAGCCGCCCTTCTGGTGGGTCGACATGGAGCGGCCCACCCTGGAGCTCATGGTGTACGGAGACGACATCGCGGACACACGAGTCCAGGACGTGGATCATCCCGGCGTGACGCTGGATCGGGTGACAGAGGTCGAAAACCCGAACTATGCCTTCGTCCGGCTCCGCATTGCCGACACGGCCGAACCTGGAACGTTCTCTCTTCGCTTCCGGCACGACGACAGCACCCTGACGCGCGACTACGAACTGCGTCCGCGCCGTCGGGCCTCCGACGGCGCACAGGGCTTCTCCAGCGAAGACGTGATCTACCTGCTGATGCCGGACCGATTCGCCAACGGCACCACGGAAAACGACTCCATTCCCGGCTTCCTGGAGGGCGTCGACCGCTCCGACCCGAATGCTCGTCACGGCGGCGACTTTGCCGGCATTCAGGATCATCTTGACTACATCGACGACCTCGGCATGACGGCGATCTGGATGACGCCCATCTTCGAAAACGACATGCCCCCCGAGTACGGAGCGTACCACGGCTACGCCGCCACTGACATGTACCAGGTCGACCCCCGCTTCGGCAGCAACGAGGCCTTCCGTACCCTCGTCGATTCGACTCATGCCCGCGGGATGAAGGTCATCATGGACATGATCCACAATCACATCGGCGACCACCACTGGTGGATGGACGACCTTCCCACCAGCGACTGGGTGCACGACTTCGACACGTACGGGACCACCAATTACCAGGGCGCGGCCACCATCGACCCGTACGCCTCCAAACACGACCGCGAACAGCTCACCAATGCCTGGTTCGTCCCTGAGATGCCGGACCTGAACCAGGACAACGAGCTCCTGGCCACCTATCTCATCCAGAACACCCTCTGGTGGATCGAGTCGACCGGCATCGACGGCATCCGCATGGATACCTACTTCTACGCCGACAAGGAGTACATGACGCGCTGGACGTCGGCCGTGCTGGAGGAGTACCCCGACTTCAACATCGTGGGCGAGAGCTGGGTGCACACCGTGCCCCACACAGCGTACTGGCAGGACAATTTCCGGGCCCACGCGGACGGCTACGACTCCGACCTCCCGAGCGTCACGGACTTTCCACTCAGCTTTGCAATGCAGGACGTGTTCTCCCCCGGCGGCGACGGCCTCAACGACCTGTACATGACGCTGGCCCAGGACCACGTGTACCCGGACCCGAACAACCTCGTCACCTTCCTCGATAACCACGACCTGGAGCGCTTCTTCTCGGTCATCGAAGAAGACGAAGAGGCCTTCCGCTTGGCGTATACATTCCTGATGACCACGCGTGGGATTCCCCAGGTGTACTACGCGACGGAGCTGATGGAGCCCATGCTGGACGTGGAGGGCGATGGTGCCAAGCGCGCTGATATGCCCGGCGGCTGGCCCGACGACGAGCGAAGCGTATTCACCGAAGAGGGCCGCACCGCACGTGAAAACCGGGCGCACGACTTCGTGTCCACCCTAACCACGTGGCGCGAGGAGGCCGATGTGGTCCACCACGGCGACCTTACCCACTACATCCCACAGGACAACACCTACGTCTACTTCCGCCACGACGCCGACGACAGCGTGATGGTGGTCCTCAACAACGCCGAGGACGAGCGCACCCTCGACCTCGCTCGCTTTGAAGAACAGTTGCAGGACTACTCGAAGGGCCGCGACGTGATCGACGACGAGACGGTTGCAGTGGAGGATTCGCTGACAGTGCCTGCCAAAACGCCGATGGTGCTGGAGCTGCAAGAGTGAGCCCATGAGGCCCATCAGACAACCGCTCCCCATTGAGCCGCCGATCGGGAGGCAGCCATTAGACCCAGAATTTCGGACCCAGGGGAATGTCAGATCATTCCTCGGATGGGCCGTTCTTCGTAGTCGTTTCTGCAGCGCTACGCTCGGCCGCAACCGTGGGTCTACTCGGGCCCCGTTGTTCGATTGTATGCCCACTCGTCGGGAGACCTGACCGAGCCCTACAACTCGGTATGGACCAACTTGGGGGGCACTCCCAATGCTCCGATCGTATCGTCCGCAACCGTCGCGAATGGCGTGGGGGGAAACGGTCCATCCGTCGAAATCCGGCACACTGGACGGGCAACCGGCATTTTCCCCGTCCTGACCGCATGTGGTCCTTGGTGACGCCCGTTCCGTCATCGTTTCCGCACACGATCAACGGTCTTCCGTTGCAATCGGCGCGGCGAGGCAGGCGTCCGGGATGCCAAACGCGTCCACCAGCGCCTCGGCCTGCGGCCGG
>JBKHEM010000208.1:0-3462 GCA_046540815.1 Salinivenus sp. | reverse complement strand
CGGAGTTTTCGCGGACGTACATGGCGGTCAACCCGAAGGAGGAGCCGATTCCGGTGGTGCCTACCTGCCATTACGCGATGGGCGGCATCCCGACCGACGAGGACGGGCACGTCGAACGGGCCGAGCGGGGCACCTCGGTGCCGGGGCTCTACGCAGTGGGCGAGTGTGCCTGCGTGAGCATTCACGGGGCCAACCGGCTGGGGACGAATGCGCTGCTGGAGTTGGTGGTGTTTGGGCGCCGGGCGGGGATGCAGATGGCCAAGGAGGTACAGCAGGGCAAAGACTACGCTCCCCTCCCGGAGGACCCGGAGAAGGAAACGCGCGAGATGCTTGACGACCTGCTCTCCAACACGCGCGACGAGGGCGAACCGACCGTCAACGTGCGCACGGATCTGCAGGAGACGATGATGGAAAACGTCAGCGTCTTCCGCAATGAGGACACCCTTGCCACTGCCCTCGACCGCCTCGAGGAGTACCGGACGCGGGCGAAGAACGTGGTGGTGGACGACAAGGGCAAACGCTTCAACACCGACCTGATGGACGCAGTGGAGATCGGCTTTATGGTCGACTACGCCGAGGCGGTTGCGGCCTCCGCCCGTCACCGAACGGAGAGCCGCGGGGCTCACTCCCGCGAAGACTACGAGGAACGGGACGACGAGAACTGGCTGAAGCACACGCTCTTCCACAGCGAGTGCGACGGCACCTACGCGTTCGACGACAAGGACGTCGTTATTACCCGCTTCGAACCCAAAGAACGCAGCTACTAAGTGTGGAAGAGCGGAAGTCCGGAGGTATGAAAGTGACATCCCCGCCCATGCCTCCCCCGTCCACACATCCACTCATTCAGACCTGCCATGCAGCTAAACGTTGAAATCAAGCGCTACAACCCCGATGAGGACGACGAGCCGCACTGGGAATCGTACGAGGTGCCGGCCGAGCCGCTTGACAGTGCCCTTTCTCTTCTGCTGCACGTGAAGTGGCACGAGGACGGCACCCTCTCTTTCCGGAAGAGCTGCGCCCACGGGATCTGCGGGTCCGATGCCATGCAGATCAATGGCGAAAACAAGCTTGCCTGCTCCGTGCTCGTGCAGGACCTAGTGGGGGAAGACGCCGAGGACGGTGCGACCATTACGTTTGCACCGCTGCCGTCGGCGCCCGTCATCAAGGACCTCATCATCGACCAGAGCCGCTTCTTCGAAAAGTACCGCGACGTGAAGCCGTGGCTCATCACCGATGGGCCTGCCCCGGAGCGCGAGCGCGAGCAGAGCCCGGAGGAGCACGCCATGATCGAGGACGCCACAAAGTGCATCATGTGCGGGGCCTGCACGCACGCCTGCCCCTCCACCTGGGCCGATCCCGACTACCTCGGCCCCGCGGCCATGCTGAAGGCCTATCGCTACACCTTCGACACGCGCGACGACGGGGCGGAGGAGCGCCTCGACGTGGTCGACTCGCCGGACGGCCTCTGGAAGTGCTACACCATCTTCAACTGCAACGAGGCCTGCCCCAAGGACATCGACATTACGCGCTGGCTCTCGGCCCTCAAGCGCCGCGCGGCCACCTCGCAGGCGTCGACGAATGCCTGATCGCCCGCGCCGCGTTCTTCGACCAACGCCCTGCCCCGTCCGCCGGCGCAGGGCGTTTTTTATTTTGGCGGAACCGTCCCCGCCGGAAGCTACAGCGGGAGGTTGCCGTGCTTCTTGCGCGGATTGTTGACGACCTTGTCCTCCAGCATGCTGAAGCCGCGGATGAGCCGCTCGCGCGTCTCGCTCGGCCGGATGACGTCGTCCACGTATCCGTACTCGGCCGCCACGTAGGGCGTCGCGAACTTGTCGCGGTACTGCTCGGTGAACTCCTGCTTCGCCACCTCCGGGTCCTCGGCTGCCTCCAATTCCCTTCGATAAATGATCTCGACGGCGCTCTTGGGTCCCATCACAGCCACCTCGGCGGTGGGCCACGCAAAGTTGAGGTCGCCCCCGATGTGCTTCGAGTTCATCACGTCGTAGGCCCCGCCGTACGCCTTGCGCGTGATCACGGTGATGCGGGGGACCGTCGCCTCGCAGAAGGCGTAGAGCAGCTTCGCTCCGTGCTTGATGACCCCGTTCCATTCCTGGTCGGTGCCCGGCAGAAACCCGGGCACGTCCTCAAATACCAGCAGCGGAATGTTGAACGCGTCGCAAAACCGAACGAACCGTGCGCCCTTGATCGACGAATCAATATCGAGCACACCAGCCAACACCGCCGGCTGGTTCGCCACGATGCCGATGGGCCGCCCCCCCATCCGGGAAAAGCCCGTGAGAATGTTCTCCCCAAAGTCGGGCTGAATCTCGAAGAAGTCGCCCGCGTCGGCCACCTGCTCGATCACGTCCCGCATGTCGTAGGGCTTGTTCGGTTCATCCGGCACCAGCGTATCGAGTCGGTCGGGGTCCAGGGCGCTTTCAGCCTCCCCGCGCGGCGTCCTCGGGGGGTCCTCCTCGCAGTTCTGTGGGAGGTAGCGCATGAGCGTGCGGATGCGGTGCAGGCAGTCCACATCGTTCGAGCAGGTGACGTGACTCACCCCGCTTTTCGTGGCGTGGGTGCGCGCCCCCCCCAGTTCCTCCGCCGTCACGTCCTCCTGCGTGACCGTCTTCACCACGTTGGGCCCCGTCACAAACATGTAGCTGGAGTCCTCCACCATGAAGGTGAAGTCGGTGATGGCCGGGCTGTAGACGGCCCCGCCCGCACACGGCCCCATGATGGCCGAGATCTGCGGAATGACGCCTGAGGCATCGGTGTTCAGTTTAAAGATGTCGGCGTAGCCCCCGAGGCTCTTCACGCCCTCCTGGATGCGCGCGCCGCCGGAGTCGTTGAGGCCAATCACGGGCGCCCCATTCTCCAGCGCCTTCTCCATCACGTTCACGATTTTGTCGGCGTGCGCCCGGCCCAGCGAGCCCCCGTAGACGGTGAAGTCCTGACTGAAGACGTAGACCAGCCGGCCGTGGATGGTGCCGTAGCCGGTGACCACCCCATCACCGGGGGGGCGATGTTCGTCGAGCCCGAAGTCCGTCTCCTGGTGGCGCACAAAGGTTCCCAACTCCTCGAACGACCCGTCGTCGAGTAAAATGTCGAGTCGCTCACGGGCCGTCAGCTTGTCCTTTTCGTGCTGACGCTCAATGCGGGCCTCCCCGCCCCCCTGTGCGGCCTCCTCGCGGCGGCGCTCCAGGTCCTCGTACAGCGCGGCGTGCGACGTGTCGTCGGGCGACAGGTTATCAGAACGGCTCATGGATGGGGTGTGTGTAGCTGGAAGCAAAAAGACGAGGGCCCGCCGCTCGAAAAGGTAGGAGGCACAGGGGCATCCGTCAACGCCATTCCTGCGCGGCTCAATCGACTTCGTCTATATCTCGACGGTGGTTCCGAATCCCGGCACGGACCGCGTGCTCCTCTCGCAGGACCATTACGACTGGACCAACACCGCCGTGCAGG
>JBKHEM010000207.1:0-3516 GCA_046540815.1 Salinivenus sp. | reverse complement strand
GGTCTGGTAGTCGCCGTCGTCCCAGAACGTCCCGGCGTCGTACGTGCCGAAAAACAGGTCCATGTCGTGCCGCCCGGCCTCCCGGAGGAAGAGGTCGACGAGGTCCCCGTAGGCCGGCAGCATGTCGCGGTGGCGGCGCAGGACCTCCGAGTCGAACGTGGCCCGGTCGCGGTACCCGGCCCGGATCAGGATGACGGTGTCGATCCCTACGGCCTGCATCGCGTCGAAGTCGCGCGCCCACGCCTCCGGCCCCCAGTTTTGGGACGGAATGTCGTGGGTGATTTCGTCGAGGAAGGTGCCGGTGATCTGCATGGAATGTGGCGGTTTGCCGCGTTCTTGCGCTCTGCTCTATCCCGTCGGGCTGCCCGCATTCTCTGGGGAAACGGTGTGGGAGTGTGGGGGTGTTCGGGTTTTGTTTTCGGAGGCAGTGTGCCCCTTGCGAGATTAAGCAAGGGACGGCTTCCAAGTGTTTTAGGACTCATCGGACCGAACAAGAGTCGTTTCCGGCCTCCGAAGAAAATCGCGCTCGGGCGAGAACGGAGGCGAAACGACTGAAATCCTCATTGTTTGAGCGAAGCGAGTTTGAGGATTTCAGTGGATCCCGACCGCTGTCGGGACTCGCCAGCGATTTTCTTCACAGCCGTGATCTTTTTGGTTCGTTTTTGGATCCAGCCAAAAATGAACGGAAGGTCATAGAAAGTGGCAGATTTTTACGACATAGCTCCCCGCGTCCGATGAGAAAACCAACGGTGTCCCGTGGATAATCCCACAATCCTACAAGACATCCAATTCAAAAGTACCAGAGTCGGATTATCGGAGGAGGAGGGTCTGGATCTCGTGGGAGGCGAGGGTCAGCGTGAGGCGACCGTTTTCGACGGGCCGAGCGGCCGTCTCGTCCCACGTTTCGTGGAAATCGGTGGGGCAGTATTCCGAGACGGGAAGGCCAACCGTCGCCGTGACGGCCTGCTCCTCGTCCGTTCGGTTGAAGAGGCGGAGAACTCGGGTGTCGTCCTCGTCCCCAGGACGAAGGGCCGAAAGCTCGACGGCGGGATTGTCCAGGTGGAGGAGGCTGTCCTTCCGGGGCCGCTCGCCTCCGCTCTCGACGTGGGGCAGGAACGGCAGCTCGCGAGCCCACGTCGGATGGGCGAACGCCCGGCCGTGGCGGACGGCCTCGCTCCGCGACACCGGCCCGACGCCGAACGCCAGGTGCGCCTCCATCTCGCGGAGGCACTGCGCGCCGGGCGTGGGGATGGACGGCCCGGCCTGGCACCACCGGATGCGCCCCCCTTCCACCGACAGCATGCCGACGGCGCGGTGAAGCGTCACGGCGACGTGCGTGTCGTCGTCCGGCCACAGCAATTCATACTCGGGCGAGCCCCGGTTCGCAATCCAGGTGCGGTGCTCCTTGCCCTCCACAATCACAAAATCGCCCTGATGCTGCGTCGGGTAGGTAAGCTCGCCCGGATAGCCGCTGTGCCACTCCGGCGCGTCCTCGGGCGTGAGCGGCTCGGGCTTTGTGCGCTCGGCGAGGCGAAAGTGCCCGTCGGCTATAGCGGTGCGAGTCGTCGTGCCCGTCGGGAGAACGGCGCGGAGGCGCCCGTTGCGGGCCGTGTTCTCGTACTGTACGCGGAGGCCAACCGACCGGTGCGGCGTGAGCCACACGTCCGTCGTCAGGTCGAGCGTCGTTTCGCCGGTGGGCCGCTCGGCGTCTCGGTCGTAGGCGGCGGGGACTGTGAGCTCGTGGTGAAGGCGGAGTGCCTCCGGGCGGCGCGGGTGGGGCTCGGCGCCGACGAGCGTGCCCCACCACGGACCGTGCTCGGGCACCGGACCGAACGAGTAGGTGTCCCCCGCATCGAGCTGGTACTCGAAGCGCAGCGCGTCGTCGAACGTATGGTCGCGAGCCTTGTCGTGAACCCGGAGCCGCCCGTCCTCAACGGCGACGCGGTAGTGCTCGTTTTCGAGCGTGGGCACGCCTGCCCCCGCTCCCGACGGCCCGGCGTCCGACAGCCTCTCTCCCTCCTCGTACAGGTGCACGAGCTGATAGCCGAGCGGCGGGACCTCCACCTCGAACGCAACCTCGTAGCAACGGCCCCACGTCTGCTCCAGGTAGTTGCACCGCATCACGTCGCCCTCCGTGTCGAGCACCGTCACGTCGACGGCCGTACCATCGCCCGCACAGCCGGCCAGCTGCTTCGGCGACGGGGTCGGATTCCGATCGCCGTCCGGGTTCGGGATGAGGACCGTCGCCTCGACGCGAACCGTCTGGGAAAACGGATGCGGGTTGAAGACCCACACGTCCGTGTGCCGGTCGCCGGTTTCGGCGGGCGGTTCGAAGCCCCCCTCCTTCTGCAAAACCTCCAGGTGCTCGGTGAGGAGCGACGTGCCGATCTCGTCGACGTGCCGGAAGCGGACCTCGTCGTCCTCGTGCACGGCGTCGACGCTGCAGCCGCAGATGTCGTCGTGGGGGTGGTTCTTGAGGAGCGTCGTCCAGGCCTGCCGGAGAAAGGGCCGCGCATCCTCGCTGATGTCCTCGGCGTCAAGCCAGGCGCTCACCGGCTCGGCCACCCGCGTGAGGAGCGACTGCGCGCGATGGTTCTGGCGCTTCAAGTAGAGGCGCGCGGAGTAGACGTTCTGGAGAATCGGATGGTCGGCATTGCCGAGGAGGTCGCCCTCGTAGGTGCCAAGCGTCTGGTCGTCGGTCTCGGCGTCCAGGGCCCACACAAATTCTGGGAGCGTGCCGTGCTCCAGCTCAATTTCCTCCATCGTGTCGTTGAGGGTGTCGAGCAGCGCCGGCAACTCCGGCTGCTCGGGCATGTGGTCGAAGCCGTTGCTCAGGAGGAGCGTTCGCTGCTCCTGGAGCGGCCCCATTTTTTCGACGGCATCGCGAACCTGTCGCCGGGCCCGCTTCGGCTTGGGCACCCGGCCGTCGAACCGACCGAAAATATTCGGATGGCCGAGGGCGGCGGCGGGGAAGTAGCCCTTGCGCTGGTAGACGGCCCGCACGGCCGAGCCGTCGGGCGCACGCCAGCGAAAGACCGATCCCAGGTCTTCTTTCATCTTGCGCCCCATCCCCCGCATGAAGAGGTACGTGTCGAGCCCGAAGCCGCGCAGGAGCTGGGGCATCTGGGCGATGTGGCCGAACGGGTCGGGAATGTACCCGACCGGCAGTCCCCCGCCGAAGTCCTCGCATCGGTCGTGGCCGATCTGGAGGTTGCGGATGAGGGCCTCGCCGGAGACGAGGAAGAGGTCCGGCAGCGTGTACCAGGGGCCGATGAGGAGGCGGTCGTCATCGATGAGGGTACGGAGACGCTCCTCCTGATCGGGGCGCACCTCCAGGTAGTCGTCGAGGAGCACGGTCTGCCCGTCGAGCGTGAAGGCTCTATAGTCGGGGTTGGCCTCCAGCAGGTCGAGCAGGCGGTCGACGAGGCGGACGAGGCGGTGGCGAAAGACCTGAAACGGCAGGTACCAGGCGCGGTCCCAGTGGGTGTGAGACACGACGATGCCGCGGTAGGGCCG
>JBKHEM010000206.1:0-3522 GCA_046540815.1 Salinivenus sp. | reverse complement strand
CTCGCGGGCACTTCGCCCGCGCATTCTGCCAGAAGGAGTTTGCCGCTCACGGTCTCACACAGAGCGTGGCTCAGGCCAACGTGAGCTTCAACCACGAGCGCGGAACGCTTCGGGGCATGCACTATCAGGCCGCTCCGTACCAGGAGGTCAAAATTGTGCGTTGCACTCGGGGAGCGATCTTCGACGTGGCCGTGGACGTGCGTCCCGACTCGTCCACGTACGGGAACTGGATGGGCGTGACGTTGACGCCGGAGAACGGCCGGGCATTCTACGTTCCCGAAGGGTGTGCTCACGGGTATCTGTGCCTCGAAGACGATTCCGAAGTGCTGTATTTGACGTCCGCCTTTTACGCACCCGAGGCCGAGCGCGGCCTCCGCTACGACGACCCTGCGATTGGAATCGAGTGGCCCATCGAGGTGGCGGTGATGTCTGAAAAGGATCGGCGCTGGCCGGCCTTTCAGCAGCCCCGCCTCTCGTGACGGTCCGGCACTGGTGTTTTCTGTGCACCGTTCCTGCGGCCTGGCCCGTTGGCGAACCACGGGTCATTATGCACTGCCCCATTCTTTCTTCACCTCTATGACATCGACACTCGGGGCACAGCCCCCTTCGCCGGCGGGGGGGACCATCGGACTCGTTGCCGCGGCAGGGCGTGCCACCCGTCTCGGGGCGCTTCCGTGCAGCAAGGAAATTTACCCTGTGGAGTGGACGCAACCGGGGTCCGGAACGCCCCCGCAGCCCAAAGTGGCGTCCCACTATCTCTTCGAGAAATTCCAGCAGGCGGGGATTGAGAATGTGTTCGTCGTGCTGCGCGAGGGGAAGTGGGACATCCCGAGCTACTGGGGGGATGGGCATCGGATTGGGCTTAACATAGCATATCTCATGATGCGCCGGCCGTACGGCACGCCGTTCACCCTCGATCAGGCCTATCCCTTCGTCCGGGAGCAACGGGTTGCCATGGGCTTTCCCGACATTCTGTTCTCGCCCGACGATGCCTTTGTCCAGCTGCTTCATCACCAGGACGCGACGGGGGCCGATGTCGTCCTCGGGTTGTTTCCGGCCCGGGCGCCCGAGAAAGTGGACATGGTGACGTTGGACGCAAAGGGCCGGCCGACCAATATTGCGATCAAGCCGAAAGAGACATCCTGTACGTACACGTGGATATGTGCCGTGTGGACCCCTGTATTTACCTCTTATCTGCACGAGTTCCTTGCGGAGAGGGAGCGCCTGGGGCGACCGGAGGAGGAGCTGTACGTCGGAGACGTGCTGCAACAGGCGCTCGGCGACGGACTGGCCGTTGAGGCGGTTCGTTTTCCGGAGGGGACCTACGCCGACATCGGAACCCCCGACACCCTCGTCCAGGTCCTCCACGAAAAACATCACGGCCTGGAAGCGCCCGGCCGGGAGGACTCGTGACGACCACATCCATTCTTCCTTACTCACTCACTCACATCATATGATCATCCTCGATTCAGCCCTGGAGGCCCGTCAACAAGAGGACAATCCAGTTCGTGTCGGCATCGTCGGTGCCGGATACTTGGGGCGCGGGATGGCGCTTCAGATTCTCACGGCCCTGCCTGGGATGCGGGTGGTCGCCATCTCCAACCGGACGCTGTCGAAGGCCGAGCAGGCCTACGAACAGGCGGATGTTGAGGCGTTCGACCGAGTCGAGTCGGTGGAGGACCTTGAGACGGCCATTGCCCGGAATCGGTACGCCGTGACGACGGACGCGCATCACCTGTGTCAGGCCGAGGGCATCGACGTCATCATTGAAGCCACCGGCACCGTCGAGTTTGGGGCGTCCGTGGTGCTAGAGGCCATTCAGCACGGCAAGCATGTGGTGCTCATGAACGCAGAACTGGACGCTACACTTGGCCCCATCCTAAAGGTGTACGCCGACCGCGCCGGAGTCGTCTACACCAATGCAGACGGCGACCAGCCCGGGGTGGTGATGAACCTATTCCGATTCGTGAAAACCATCGGGTACACCCCGGTTCTGGTTGGCAACATCAAAGGCATGCTCGACGAGTATCGGACGCCGGAAACACAGAAGGCCTTTGCCGACCGGGTGGAGCAGGACCCGAAGATGATCACGTCCTTCGCGGACGGCACCAAGCTGTCGATGGAGCAGGCGGTCATGGCCAACGCCACGGGGTTTGGTGTATCGAAGCGCGGCATGGACGGCCCGGCCTGCGACCACGTGCAGGAGGCCCTTTCGCTCTTTGACCTTGACGAATTGCTTCGCAGCGGGGGACGGGTCGACTACGTGTTGGGGGCGGAGCCGGGGCCCGGCGTGTTCGTGCTCGCCCACAACGACAACCCCATTTTCCAGCAGTACGGAAGTGTCTACAAGATGGGGGAGGGGCCGTTCTACGTCTTCTACGTGCCCTACCACCTGCCGCACCTGGAGGGCCCCCTTTCAGCCGCCCGGGCGGAGCTCTTCCACGACGCCGCCATTGCTCCCAAAGGCGCCCCCGTCTGCGAGGTCGTGACGATGGCGAAGCGCGACCTGCACGCCGGAGAGACCCTCGACGGAATGGGTGGATTCCTGAGCTATGGCGTCATCGACAATGTCGATGTCACCCGACGTGATAATTTAGTTCCAATGGGCCTGTCGGAGGGCGCGACCCTCGTCCGGGACATTCCGCAGGACCAGCCCATCCGGTTCGACGATGTGGAACTCCCGACGCCGGGGCGAGCGCACCAGTTATATCAGGAGCAGCTCGACCACTTTGCCGACGAGGTACACGGAGTATCCCGTGGGGAGCCAGAAACCACATCGTAGGGCCCACGCCCCTATTCAATATGATTATCGATGCCCATACACTTCCGCAGGGACACGTCCACGAGACGGAGATCTGCATCCTTGGGGGCGGCGTTGCGGGCCTCACGCTTGCGCGTGAGCTTGCGGGATCCAATGTGGACGTGTGCGTCCTCGAGCACGGAGGGATCGAGGAGGAAGAGGAGGCGCAGCGATTTCACCGGGGGGAAGTGGGACGGGCCCCAGACGCCTATCCGTACTGGAGCCTCGACTACGCACGCCAGGCGCAGCTGGGAGGCTGCAGCAATCGCTGGTACGTGAAGCTGAATGATGGGACACCGGGGGCTCGCTTCCGCCCCCTGGACGCAATTGACTTTGAGCGTCGCGACGGCATTCCGCACAGCGGGTGGCCGTTCTCGAAATCCGATTATGCGTTTGCAGGGGTTCCCAAGTCACGCTATGCCAACAGCTTGCGTGCCTTCCAGACTGCGTTTGGGGGAATCTCCACGTCCACCTGTTTGAGGACTTCAAATCCAATCCGCTTGCAACAGCTCAAACGATATATGAGCAGATTGGTGTCGATTCATCATTCACCCCCGACTTTGGCCAACGGTACAACCGGACGCATCGCCCAAGAAGCGGATTATTGCAGCGCCTCATGCGACGGGATAACCCGCAAAAGTCCATTGCGACGGCGTCCATTCCTCCCGGATGGGTGCCCGAATTTTTGGACCAGTTGGGCGGCTAATCTCGGTTAACTCGCA
>JBKHEM010000205.1:0-3555 GCA_046540815.1 Salinivenus sp. | reverse complement strand
CCGGCCGTGGCCTCCCTCGGTCCGTGACCGACTGGGTCACCCATCCGGGGATGAAGACACCAGCGGCGCGCCCAGTGGGCGAAGGGTTTCCGCCACCTCGTAGGTCGAGGTGTCTTCCATCCGGGGCTGAATAATCATCTCGCCCAGGAGCCCGGTCGAGAACATCTGTGCACCGAACAGGATGAGAAGCAGACCCAGCAGCAAGAGGGGCCGTTCCCCAATGGGGTCTCCAAACACGAGCTTGTCGATCGAGAGCCACAGGCTGATGCCAAAGCCCGCGACGAATGCCAGGGTCCCAAACGATCCGAAGAAGTGCATGGGCCGCACGGCGTAGCGCGTGAGGAAGACCACAGTGATGAGATCGAGAAAACCCTGAATGAAGCGCTCGACACCGAACTTGGTGGTGCCGTACTTGCGCGGATGGTGCTGCACCTCCCGCTCGGCGACGCGGTCGTAGCCCTCCCACTTTGCCAGCAGAGGGATGTAGCGATGCAGCTCGCCGTACACGTTGATGCTCTTCACCACCTCGCGCCGGTAGGCCTTCAGGCCGCAGTTGAAGTCGTGCAGCGGCAGTCCTGAAAAGAGGCGCGTGACCCAGTTAAAGAAGCGACTTGGAATCGTCTTGCTGAGCGGGTCCTTGCGGTCTTTCTTCCACCCGCTCACCAGGTCGTAGCCCTCCTCCAGCGTATCGATAAGACCAGGAATCTCGGCGGGATCGTCCTGCAGGTCCGCGTCCATCGTGACGACGTAGCGCCCCTCTACCCGATCGAACCCCACAGAGAGGGCGGCGGACTTCCCGTAGTTGCGCCGGAAGCACAGGCCGGCGACCCGGGCATCCTCCTCGTGGAGGCGTTGCACCACCTCCCAGGTGCCGTCCTCCGATCCATCATCAATAATCCACAGCCGGAACGAGAGATTTGCGTCTTCGCAGGCCGACCGGACCCCCTCCACGAGCTCCGGCAGGGACTCGGCCTCCTCGTAGGCCGGCACCACCACGCTCACATCCGGCCGCTCCGGGCCGGTCTGTGAATGTTGGAGGGAAGAATGCTCCACGGCAGCCTTGCTCAATCCGGAATGGTTCGTGTCACGTGTTTCGCATCCAACACAGCCCCTCGTTCCCAACGCGCACTGCGCTACGCATCGATCGTGGCGTACTTGGCGTTGCGCTCGATAAACTTACGGCGCGGCTCCACCGAGTCGCCCATGAGGGTGGAAAAGGTTCGGTCGGCCGCGGCGGCGTCCTGGATGGTCACCTGCTGAATCTTACGCGTCTCCGGATTCATGGTGGTCGTCCAGAGCTGCTCGGGGTTCATTTCCCCGAGGCCCTTGTAGCGTTGCAGGCTGGGGCTTTTACCGTTGGCCCGTAGTTCCCGCATGCGGTCCTGCATTTCCTCGTCCGTCCAGCAGTAGATCTCGTTGCCGCCGTGTTGGATGCGGTAGAGCGGCGGCAGGGCAATGTAGACGTTTCCCTTCTCGATGAGCGGCCGCAGTTGGCGGTAGAAGAACGGGAGGAGCAGCGATCGAATGTGCGCCCCGTCCACATCCGCGTCCGTCATCATCACGATCTTGTGGTATCGCATCTCACTCATGTCGAACTCCTCCTCCGTGGACGTCAGCCCCGTGCCCAGGGCCGTCACGATGTTTTGGATCTGATCGTGCTCCAGAATGCGGTCGAGTCGGGCTTTCTCCACGTTCAGTATCTTTCCGCGGAGCGGCAGGATGGCCTGAAAGTGGCGATCGCGCGCCTGCTTCGCCGAGCCGCCCGCCGAGTCGCCCTCGACCAGGTAGAGCTCCGCCTCCTCCGGCGTGCGGGTGGAGCAGTCCGCCAGCTTGCCCGGCAGGCCCCCGCCGCTAAATGCGTTCTTGCGCTGGACGAGCTCGCGCGCCTTACGCGCCGCGGCCCGCGCCTCGGCCGCCGTAATGACCTTGTTGATGATCGTCTCCGCCTGATCGGGATGGTCCTCCAGCCAGCGGCCCAGCTTCGTGTTGATGAGCGACTCGACGAGGCCCTGCACCTCGGAGTTGCCGAGCTTCGTCTTCGTCTGCCCCTCGAACTGCGGCTCGGGCACTTTCACGGACAGCACTGCCGTGAGGCCCTCCCGGAAGTCGTCGCCCGACAGGTCGAACTTGAGGCTGTCCAGCATTCCTTCCTTCTGTGCATACGCCTTGAGAGTCCGCGTCAGCGCGCGACGGAAGCCGGTGATGTGCGTGCCGCCTTCGTGCGTGTTGATGTTGTTGACGAAGGAGAGGACGTTCTCGTTGTACCCGTCGTTGTAGCGCATGGCCAGCTCCACAGGCACCTCGCCGCTCTCCTCGGCAATGTAGATCGTGTCGTCGATGATCGCATCGCGCGCCTCGTCGAGGTACTCCACAAAACCTCGGATGCCCTCCTCCGAGTAGTACTCCTCGCGGGCCAGGTCCTCGTCCGCCTCGCGGTGGTCCTCAATGACAATACGAACCCCCGCGTTCAGGAAGGCCAGCTCGCGCAGGCGGTCCGAGAGCGTTTCGAACCGAAACTCGGTCGTCTTGAAGATCTCCTCGTCGGGCCAAAAGCGGATGTGGGTGCCTGTTTCCTCATCCTCGCGCATCGGCCGCACCTGTTCCACGTCCGCCTCGGGCACGCCGCAGCGATAGTTCTGGCGCCACACGGAGCCGTCGCGCCGCACCGTCGCCTCGAAGCGGGAGGCGAGGGCGTTCACGCACGACACGCCCACCCCGTGCAGCCCACCGGACACCTTGTAGCTGTCTTTGTCGAACTTGCCGCCGGCGTGAAGCACCGTCATCACGACCTCCAGGGCCGAGCGGTCCTCTGCCGGATGCGTGTCAACGGGAATGCCGCGCCCGTTATCGGTAATCGAGACCGAGCCGTCCTCGTGGAGCTCCACCTCGATATGATCGCAGTGCCCGGCCATCGCCTCGTCGATCGAGTTGTCGATCACCTCGTAGACGAGGTGGTGCAGGCCGCGCAAGCCCACGTCGCCGATGTACATCGAGGGGCGCTTGCGAACGGCCTCCAGGCCTTCGAGCACCTGGATGTTGGACGCCGCGTAGGCGCTGATCGCACGCTCCGGAAGGTCGGTCGTCTCACTCATAAACGGACGGGTGGGATGTCGAGGAGGAAGGCAGAAAACACAGGCGTAAGGCGCTCTGTCGTTTCGTGGTGGATACTTCTGGCAACGGATGGCCCGTGTCAATGGTTCACCTCACAGACCGTGCCAGGGGGCGGTTTCCGGCCGTCTTTCCCTTCAGCTTTTCCCCCCGAAGGCCCGCCCTCCGGGCCTCGCGGGTCGATGGGACTGGTTCGCTCCCTCGAGTGTCCGGGTCGTTCTTCTCCGATGCGAGTGAGTATCTGCCGGGGCCCTGCTTGCTTTCGCGCCCGGAGGCTCTTCTCATCTAGAAACCGGACCGCGCCCTACGGGATGGAGCGTTCTTGCTCCGTCCCTGTTTATGTCTTTCCCCTCTGATGGCCCTTCCCCCGGAACGCCTTCCCATGTCCTCCACGACGCGACAAACGGCCTACCGCCTGTCGGTCCTCGTGGTGGTGCTCATGGCCAC
>JBKHEM010000204.1:0-3693 GCA_046540815.1 Salinivenus sp. | reverse complement strand
CTGGAGCCGGATGTCCTCTGAAGAGCGACCGACCCGGACCTCAAAGCGCCCCTGTTCGACCGTCCATCGCATGTTGCGATCCAGTAGTCGCAGGTCCTCGGACCCGAGCGTCATCGTGACGGTTTTCGTCTCGCCCGGATTGAGCGCAATTCGCTCGAAGCCCCGGAGGCGCCGGTGATAGGTCGTCACGCTGCTGACGGCGTCGCGCAGGTAGAGCTGCGGGATTTCGTCTCCGGCCCGCTCGCCCGTGTTGGTCACCTCAAACGAGACGGTGACGTGGCCTCCGGCGCGCTGGCTGTCGGGCGTAATCCGAAGGTTGTCGTACTCGAAGCGCGTGTAGCTGAGGCCGTGACCAAATGGGTAGAGTGCCCCCTGCACCCGGGTCGTGCGTCCGCTCCAGTCCGGCTGCCCCGCCTGCGATCCGGGCTTGTAGGGACTGTTGTGCGGGATCTGGCCAATGCTTTTCGGGAACGTGATCGGCAGCTTGCCGCCCGGATTTTCGTCGCCGAAAAGCACCTCCGCAACCGCCCGTCCGCTGTGCTCCCCGGCGTACCAGCTCTCCAGAATCGCGGGCACGTGTCGGTCGGCCCAGTTCACGGTGAGCGGGCGGCCGTTGACCAGCACGACCACCACCGGGGTGCCCGTGGCGTGTACTGCCTGAAGCAGGTCTTGCTGGTATCCCGGAAGGTCCAGGCTGGTGCGAGAGTGGCTTTCGCCCACCGCTTCTTCTGTCTCGCCCAGCACGGCCACCACGACGTCCGACCGCTCGGCCTGCCGAACGGCCCGGTCGATGCCGGTCTGCACGCTGTCGGGCGGCGGCTCATCGTAGAGTTCGCTCTCCGGCCAGTCCGCGTCGAGCGCAGCCACTCCCTGCTCGTGCCGAACCGCGGCGTCCGCCCCGGCGTGCTCGCGAATGCCGTCCAGCACGGAGGTGACGTCGAGGTGATTGGGACCGTAGCGGGCGTTGGCATACTCCGTCGCGGCGGCCAACGGCCCCGTCACCAGCACCGAGTCGAGCGCGTCGGCGTCGAGGGGCAACGCGTCATTCTCGTTTTTGAGGAGCACCATTGACTCGCGGGCGGCCTGGAGCGAGGCCTCCTGGGCCGCGTCGGTGCGCACGCTGTCCTCAACCGTGTCGGCGTCTCCAACGAGCGGGTCGTCAAAGAGGCCCTGCCAGAACTTGACGCGCAGCACGTCCCGCACGCGCCGGTCGATCAGGTCCTCCGGGATGGACCCGTCGCGCACCCCCTCGCGGAGCGGCTCGACGTACATGGCGGGCTCGGAAAAGTCAGTGCGCACGTTGAGCCCCGCCTGTACCGACTGGCGCACGGCCTCTTTCTGATCGGCCGCCACCCGATGCTTCTCGTGCAGGTGCTCCACGGCGCGGCTGTCGGAGACGACGTAGCCCTCGAATCCATACTCCTCGCGCAGCAGGTCGGTGAGGAAGAAGCGGCTGCCCGTGACGGGGAGCCCGTTCCAGTCGTTGTACGAGCTCATTGTCCCGAGCGCCCCTGCCTCCTGAAAAGCGTCGCGGAACGGTTTCAGGTACATCTGATGCATCTCGCGGGGCGCCACATGTGGGTCGGTGCGCGCATCGCCGTCGCGCCCCCCCTTCGGCACGCTGTAGACGGCAAAGTGCTTTGTGGTGGAGACGACCTGTTGGGACTGCAGCCCCTCCACGGCGGAGGTGCCCAGCGTGCTCACGAGGAACGGGCTCTCGCCGTAGGTCTCCACGGTGCGCCCCCAGCGCGGGTCGCGCGTTACGTCCAGGATGGGCGAGTAGATGTTGGTGTAGCCCAGTGCCCGCGCCTCCCGCCCGGTGATGCGCCCGACCTGACGGATCAGGTCCTCGTTCCAGGTGCTGGCCTGCCCGATCTGTGCGGGAAAGGAGCTCGCCTGGTAGTGCGTGAGCCCGCGGATGCCCTCGTTCGTAAAGTCCACCGGGATGCCCAGGCGCGTCTCCTCCACGAACCAGCGCTGCGTCTCGTGGATGGCCTCGACGTGCTCCGGATACGGGTGGGCGTACTCCGTTCCGCGCACGCCGTTGTGCTGCTCGTCGATGTTGGCGAGGCCATCTTTCCAGAGCTCCTCGTCCCAGTCGGGCTGGGGAAGCGAGTCCTCCAGGACGGCGTTGGTTCCGTACAGCGTGACGAGCTGCATGGTCTTCTCCTCCAGCGTCATCCGCTCGATCAGGTCGTCGATTCGCTGCTCCGTAGGGAGGGCCGGGTTCTCGTAGGGGTCCTGCTGGCCGTTCTTGTTGAAGTCGACCCACCCGTCGTGGTAGATGGAATCGGCGGCTTGGCCGTACGTCACCGAGGCGCCCGCAAGGCCCCCAATCACGCCCAGAAGGATAGTGAGAACGCGGATGGTCATCGTGTCGGACATGGGTTAGTTGCGCTCATCACCGACGTATGTGATGCGCCAGATGCGCCCGTGGGCGTCGTCAGAAACGTAGAGGCTGCCCTCCGGCCCCACCGCGAGCCCCGTCGGGCGGTACGTCGTTCCTTCTTCTCCCTCAAGCGAGTCGGGCGCCTTAAAACCGCCGGCAAACGTGTCGTAGTCGCCCGTGGGCCGGTCCCCCTCGAACGGGGAGAATGTCACCTTGAAGCCCTCCTGCGGAAGCGGCGCCCGGTTCCACGAGCCGTGCCATGCGATAAAGCCGCCCTGCCGGTACTTCTCGGGGAACTGGTCCGCCGTGTAGAGCAGCACTCCATTCGGGGCCCAGTGGCCGGGGAAGGCCTGTACCGGGTCCTCAAACTGGTCGCACCGGCCCACCGTCTCGCCGTCGCCGCCGTACTCCGGCATCAGCACCTTTTGCTCCTGCTTGTGGTCGTAGTAGCAGTACGGCCACCCGAAGTTGTCGCCCTTGTCGACCTTGAAGAACTCTTCCGCGGGCAGCTCGGCGTTCTCCTCTTGGGTGTAGAGGTCCGGGAAGAAGGAGTGGAGTTGGTCGCGCCCGTGCTGCACGGCATAGAGATTATCGGTCCCGTCGTGCCAGTCGATCGCGTTGACGTTGCGGATGCCGGTGGCGTACCGCGTGCCGTCCTCAGGGTGCTTCTGATCGAGGGTGTCGGCGTCGTACTGCCACACGCCCCCTGCCGTGTCGAGCTCGGGACAGGGGTCCTGACCCGGCGATCCCCTTGTGCGACGCTCTTCCATACAGGCGTTCGACGGCGCACCGACATTCACGTACAGATGGCCCGCATCGTCGAAGGTGATCGACTTGGCGTCGTGCATGGGCTGCTCCCGAAAGTCCGTCACCACCACCTCCCGCTCGCCGGACGGCACGAACTCCCCCTCCTCCCGGGCATAACGCCACACGGCCGTGTGCGGGCCGAAGTAGAGGTAGCCGTCGTGGAGCCGCAGGCCCGACCCGCCCGTGTCGCCAAAATACTCGACCCGATCGGCCGTGTAGTCGCCCGTCGTGTCTCGAAGAGCCACGATGCCGTGCCCGTCCACCGTTTGGTCCAGGGCCGCGTACACATCGCCGTTCTCCGCCACGGCCAGGTGGCGGGTGGGGCCGAGCGAGTCGCCCACCACCGTCGCGCAAAAGCCGTCGGGAAGCGTCAGTCCCCCATCATCGGGGCCGCAGGCGGCCAGGTCGGAGGTAGAGTCGTCCGTTCCGCACCCGACAAGCACGGCCCCAACCATCAGGGCCACGAGAAGCGGCAGGGGGCGTCGGCCAGATCGACG
>JBKHEM010000203.1:0-3742 GCA_046540815.1 Salinivenus sp. | reverse complement strand
CTCACCACTCGTTTTGTTTCGCTTCCGGCGGCCGACTACGTGCCCGTCCACGTCCCCCGGTTGGGTGCCGATGCCTTCGGGCCAGCCGGTCGGTTGGGCCGCCGTCGGCTCTGCGTACTCGCGTTTCAGCACCATCGGCGTTCGCTCCAGGGACAACACCAACTCGTCGTCCTGATTGTACGCCCGCAGCTCCGTGGTGACGAGCCCGACGTGGTCTCGGGAGTCGGATTCGCGTTTCTTCAGCACCTCGCTTTCGGCCAGCTCAGAAGCCTACGGGACGTTTCCCATTGCCCTCGGGCCGTTCGAAGGGCTGCGGCACCGGCTCTCCCCCTCCCTTTCCGCGAACTACCAGCCGGATTTTAACCGTCCGTTCTGGGGGCGCACGCGCCCCCTCCGCACCCCGGACGGGACGCCGGTGGAGGACCCACAGACCGGCGAGGTGCTGCGGTACGACATCCTTACAGGCTCAACCGTTCAGAATAGCACCGAGCAGCGCAACCTCAATTTCTCTCTCCGCAATGTCTTCGAGACCAAACGCGTCGAGGTCGACTCCACGGGGGAACGCGAGACCGACAAAATCACGCTTCTCAACCTGGACGTTCAGGGCCTCAGCTACAACTTCGCCGCGGATTCCTTCAAGGTCGGCGAGAACATTCGGCTCAACGCTCGCACCTCGATCGAGCGATTTGATGTTACCGCAAACGCCTCGTTTTCACCGTACGCCCTTCGCCCGACGCAAACAGGGGGCAACGGCACCCGCTATCGCCCGGTCGATCGATACATGATCACGGAGCGTCCCTGGACGCCCGCCCGACTTACGAGCTTTCGGATGGGCGTTAGTGGCCAGGTGCGACGTGGGGACGGGGCGGGACGGGGCACCGGGCGTGGGCTCGGGGCCGAAGGGGCCGGGCGGCAAGGGGCACAGGCGCGCCCGTCCCAATCTGCAGAACAGGAGCGCCAGGATTCGTCGGCCGAGGACGGGATTGCCGATTTCGATCTGCCCTGGTCCCTCAACTTCGACTTCAACTACCGGCTGAACAAACCTCAGAAGGAGGTCACGAGCCGGACCGCCACGCTGGGCACCCAGTTCAGCCTGGGTCTCACCTCCAAATGGCAAATCCAGGGGCGGACGGGGTACGACTTCGTGGAGGACGAGTTGGCCACCACACGGCTCTCTACGAGCCGGGTGGTGGGCGCCTGCGACTGCTGGGTGATGTCGTTTAGCTGGGTCCCCTTCGGCCGCTACCAGTCCTACAGCTTCAACCTCCAGGTTCGAAGTGGGCAGCTTGCCCAACTTCTGCAGCTCCAACTTCCGAACGCGGGGGGCGAGGGGCGTCTCGGGGGCTTTGGCGACCAGCTGCGTGGCACTGTGGAAAACGCCGCGGGGGGCGGGCGCGGGGGAAGAGGCCGATTCCCCTGACGCGCAGGAGAGTCGGCCCCAAATGTCTATGTCTCCACCAATTGGGATGCGGGCCGGGTCGATTGCAATCTCCTGGTTCCCGCCCCACGACACGCTTCAGCAAGAGTGCCTACGCCTCCACCTGCAGGGCCTGCGTCACCTTGTCGGCGGCCTCCTTCAGCAACACGGCCGACTCAATTGTGATGTCGCTTTCGTCAAGCAGGCGCTTGCCTTCCTCGGCATTGGTGCCCTGCAGGCGGACGATGAGCGGAATGTCGATGTCGACGTTTTTCGCAGCTTCAATCACGCCGCGCGCCACACGATCGCACCGAACGATGCCGCCGAAGATGTTGACCAGAATCGCCTCCACATTTTCGTCCTTCAGGATGATGCGAAACGCAGCCTCTACGGTCTCGGCGCTCGCCGCACCGCCGACGTCGAGGAAGTTGGCGGGCTCGCCGCCAGCCAACTTGATGATGTCCATCGTGGCCATGGCGAGGCCGGCCCCGTTCACCATGCACCCAACGTTGCCGTCCAGCTTGATGTAGCTGAGGCCGTGTTCGCCGGCCTCAACCTCGGTCGGATCCTCCTCGTGAAGGTCCCGCAGCTCCTCGAGGTCCGGGTGACGGAAGAGCGCGTTGTCGTCGAGGTTGATCTTGGCGTCCACGGCAGCAATGTCGCCCGACGGAGTGCGGACGAGGGGATTGATTTCTGCGAGGGTGCTGTCCGTTTGTTCGAAGGCCTCGTAGAGCCCTTCTATCACCTTCACGGCCTGTTTGAAGGCGTCGCCCTCCAGGTTCATGGCGAAGGCCAGTCGGCGGGCGTGGAAGGGCTGGAGCCCAATGGAGGGATCAATCCAGACTTTCTCAATTTTGTCCGGCGATTCTTCCGCCACGGTCTCAATGTCGACGCCTCCCTCCGTGGACACCATGATGACGTTCATGCTCTTTTCGCGGTCGAGCGTAACGCCCAGGTAGTATTCCTGCGCAATGTCCACTCCCTCCGTCACGAGGATCTTGCGTACCTTCTGCCCCTCCGGCCCCGTCTGATGGGTGACGAGGTTCATTCCCAGGATGGCCTCCGCATGCTCACGAACCTCCTCCACGGTCTCGGCCAACTGCACCCCCCCGCCCTTGCCGCGACCGCCCGCGTGGATTTGCGCCTTCACGACGAACAGGTCGGCCCCGTCCGCTTCCATTTCCCGCGCCGCCGCGACGGCGTCCTCAACGGTGTCTGCGACCGTGCCTGGAGGCACCGCCACGTCGTAGGTTCGGAGGAGGTCTTTTGCTTGGTATTCGTGGAGCTTCATGGAAGTGGCGTGGGTTCGATGAACGGACCGTTCGTTCGCAAGTAAACGATCGGAGCCGAAAAGGTCTACATCTCGCACCGTCTTTGCGGGGTGTTCGAGGATGGGCTCCGCTCCTTGTCTCCCACTGCCCTTTTACTGCCGCCCGGCGCCCGGTGACCACGTTCGACCGCCACATCATCGCCCGCCTCCTAAAGGGGTTCGTCTTTTTTATCGGGGCGCTGATTGTCTTTTTCGTCGTCCTGCACTGGGTGGAATACAGCGACGATTTTCTGGACGGGGGGGCCACCATACGAGAGGTGTTCACGGTGTTTTACCCGAGCTACGTCCCGGAAATCGTCCGCCTCACCTCCCCCCTCGCCCTCTTTCTCTCGTGCATCTACCTGACCGGCACGCTCGCCCAGGAACTTCAGCTCTCGTCCCTGCAAACCTCCGGAGTCTCGCTCTACCGTCTGCTCCGCCCGTACGCCGTCGTTGGCCTGCTGGTTACGGTGTTCATGTTTGGCTTCAATGGATGGGTGGTGCCTCGTACAAACGAAGTCGTGGTGGAGTACGAAAACGAGTACCTGGAGCGGGGCGCAGCCTCACCCACGGTTGACGAAATCCACCGCCAAAATAGTCCCGAGTCCATCCTCTCTGTTGGCTACTACGACCGCGACCGGAAGCAGGCACGCACCGTGTCCCTGCAAACGTTTGACGGCCCGTCTCGGCTGGCCCAGCGCCTGGACGCCGACCGCATGGAATGGATCGACTCCCTCGACACGTGGCGGATGGAGGACATCACCATCCGTCGCTTCACCGAGGACGGCTCGACCGAACAAACGATCGCCTCTCTTGACACCACGCTTCAGATCCTGCCCAAGGACCTGGCCCGTTCCCAAAACGATGTGGCGGCCATGACCATCCCCACGGCTCGGGACCACTTGCTGGCCCTCCAGCGGGCCGGAGTGGGCAACCTCGGTCGCGCCCTGGTCGCGTACTACAACAAGTTTGCGTATCCCTTTGCCAACCTGATCCTTGTGCTCATCGGCATGCCC
>JBKHEM010000202.1:0-3852 GCA_046540815.1 Salinivenus sp. | reverse complement strand
GCCTCCGGCATTTCGTGCACCGTCGCACCATCGGGCACCGTCACCTCGTCCGACTGACCAACCGCCGCAATGTCGCCCCCTTCCAGCAGAATCGTCGCGTCTTCGATGACGGTCGAGTCCACCGGATTGATGGCCGTAGGGCCAACGAGGGCGGTGGGCTGCGCCCCGGCATCCGAGACAAAGGCGACGCTAACGACGAGAATGCAAAAGAGGAGCCGGTGCATGACAGAAGGGACCGTGGAGAGGGATTGTACTCACGGATAACGTATGCAGTGACGAAGAGAGGTGCAGCCGGTCCGCACTACGCCCCTCTTCTCTTGTTCTGACTAACGCGGGCATCGTGTCTCCCCTCCGTGCCGGCCTCACGGTTTCCGAATCCCCTGTAGGGCCGTTTGGTAGAATTGGGCCGAATATTCCTTCACGCGGCTTCGCTGCCAAATGGCTTCTTCTCCATCGCCCGCCTCCGTCACGTCCCTCCGTTCCGAACAGCACACGCCCCTCCTCTTCACCACCAACATGGGCCTGGAGGACGTGGTGGTCACTGAGTACCAGGAGCGGGCCGCCGCAGCGGGCCTCACCGTGAGCGAGACCAACGACGCTCCTCTCGGCCTGCGGAGCTACGCCCGAGTGACCGTCGACGCCGCCCCGGACGCGGCCCTGGCCGTGGCCCACGACATGCGATCGGTCCACCACGTGCTCGCCCCGCTCTACACCTTCTCGCTGCCGGTGGAGGAGGACGCCGGGGCCGTCCTGGAAACGATTTACGACACCGTTCGCGCCCTCGACGTGGAGGCGATGGAGACGGCCGACACCTTCCGCGCCACGACGGTGCGAAAGGGAGACCACGACTTTACGAGCATGGACGTGCAGCGGGTGGCCGGCGGTGCGCTCGACGATCGGTACGGCGCGGCCGTCGACCTGGAAGACCACGACGTGGAGGTGCGAGTGGACGTGCACGACGACCGCTGCCTCGTGAGCGTTCAGCACACCAAGGAGGCCCTCAGCCGCCGGCAGGCCCGTCTTTTTCAGCCGCGGGCCGCCCTCAAGCCAAACGTGGCCTACGCTCTCCTACGCCTGTCCCACCGCGAGTCCCCGCCCAACGTGGTGCTGGATCCGTTTTGCGGCTCCGGCACCATCCTGTGGGAGGCCGGCGCACTCTGGCCCGAGGCGCAGCTCATCGGCAACGACTGGAACGAGGACACCCTCGCCGGGGCCCGCCAGAACGCCGACGCCCAGCACCTAACCGATCGCGCCACACTGCACGAGGCGGACGTATGGAACCTTGCCGACACACTGGGCGACACGACGGCCGACCTCATCGTCACGAATCCCCCCTTCGGCGTGCGCCTTGGCAGCAGCATGGACTTTTTTCCCTTCTACCGCCGTGTGCTGGGGCAATTTGCCAGTGTCCTGCGGCCCGGAGGCCGAGTGGTGATGCTGGTGCTACGCCAGGGGCCCTTTAAAAACGCCCTGGGCGCAACGGAGTCCTTCAATATCCGCCACGTTCGCGTCGTCGAACTCGGCGGCCTGTACCCCCGCGTCTTCGTCCTGGGGCGCCGCTGACCGGGGCCGCCCCTACCGCTGCTCGGGCTCCTCTCCGGCCGCAGAGGCGTCCGGACGGCCCCGCCCGCGCACGCCCACCGAACGGGCCACCGTGTCCACAACCCGGCCTCCCTCCTCGGAGGCGGACGCCCGACCGTTTCTCCGCATCGCGCTCGTCGCCTTTTCCGCCAGTTCCCGAAAGTCCTCGCTGACCTGCGTCAAGCGGGCCTGCCACGCGGGATCGGGCGTCATGCCCGCCGTCGTGCGGTGGTACGCCAGCAGCGTTGCGGCCAGTGCGAAGGCATCGGCCACGGCCAGCTTCAACATCCAGGCGCCCACCAGCACGCCGATGCCCAGCACCAGGCTCAGCGACGGCACCACCGCCGCTACCGCCAGTGCCGGCAGGCCCAACAGAATCAGAAACGCCAAAAACTCGATATAGCCGAGGAGCGTGAGCGCCACGGCATTGGCCAGTACAGGCTTCCAGCACTGCGCGTAGAGAATCACACCGTCTTTCGCCACGGCCCACACATTCTCCTCCTTCTGCGCGTAGGCGCGGCTGAGGATGGCCTCGTCGATGTAGGTGGTGGAAAACCGCGACACTTGGCGCACGAATGTCTGCAGCGCGTCCATGCCGGGGATGGGAAGAAGGTTGGTAACGGTGGCGAAGGTGCGGTTGATGGCCTTCACCACCCCGTCCAGTACCTGATCTACGGCAAACATGATGCTCGTGTCCCCGAACCGATCGGTCACCTGCTGTTTTCCGTACTCAATCTGTGAGCCGTCGGGCCCGCGGCCGTGCACGATGAACTCCGTCATTACCGCGGTGTGGGCTGCTTTGAGGAGGTAGAAGTAGTATCGAGTCCCCCATCGCACGAGGCCCCATGCGCCCCCGAACGCGGCGACGAATACGATCAGGCCAAGTACGCTCCAGAGCTGTCCCAGGAGCCAGGCGACCCCGCCGGCCACTGCAAAATAGACCAGCAGGCCGAGGCCGAGGAGGGCGTACGACCCAAGGCGCACCCAGAGAATGGGGGTGGTTTTCAGGAGCAATCCGAGGGCCTCTCGGAGATAGAGAGTTGGCATGGCGAATTACAAGACGAGAGGGAAAAGAGAAAAGACTGCGGGACCCTGTCGCTACAATTGCACCAGTTCGACGCGACGGTTCGTCTGGCGGCCCTCCTCGGTGTCGTTCGGAGCGGCCGGCACAGTCTGCCCCATGCCCACGGCCTCCAGCCGGTCGGCGGGTACGCCGTACTCGGACATCAGGAAGGCCCGGACCGACTCGGCCCGCTGCTGACTCAGCGTCTGGTTGCCCTCGGGCGTGCCCATGTTGTCGGTGTGCCCCTCGATCCGCAGGCGCAGGGCAGCATGCTGCTGGAGCGTACGGCCGATGTCCGAGAGGGTCGGGGTCGACTCTGGCCGGATCGTGGCGCTGCCGACGTCGAACAGGATGCCGTGCGTGACGACGCGCCCCTCGGCGCTGAGCGTCTCGTAGATCCGGGTGCGACCGCCTTCTGCCACGCGGAGGTTTCCGAGATAGATCGGTCGGTCCGTGCGGGTGTGAAGATGGAAGGTCATGCCTGTACTCTCGTCTGGGAACTCAACTTGTGGCACGTTGGCGATGCGGTGCTCACGAGCGTAGACCTTCACGTAGCCGCGGTCCACCGAGATGCGGATGGGAACGACGGTTTCTTCGAGGTCCTCAATCGCGTTCGTGGACACGGGCCCGTTTTCCCAAACACCCGATCCGCGCCAGCTTCCGATGTTGATCCGGTGCCCGTCATACTTCTGTCCGTTTTCGAGCGCAACGGGATAGATATCTGTCCCCGATCCGGTCGTCGGGTCGTGGATGTCGAACTCGACGGTGTACTGCTCGGGAAGCCCGTCAGGAATCTGGATGATGAACCGGTCGCCGCCCGTGCCCCGCAGGAGTCGCTGCCCCTCCCACTCCACAACTTCCAGATTGCCACGTACATAGGTCAGTCGCCGCGGAAAGTCGCCCACGTACTCGTCCTCGAAGGTGTCGGCAAAGAGCACCCGTTCGCCGGGCACGAAGTCGTAGTTGGCCCACACGCCCTCCCCGGGTGCCAACTGCTCGGTCGTTCCGTCGGCCTGGGCCTCCGCAGCGGCCGGATCGGTGACGGGCGCGCCACTCTCGTCGCGAATCACCTCTCCGCGATCGTCGGTCATGACGACGGTCTCTCCCTGCTCCTCCGCCTCCCGGACGCACGCGTCGTCGCCGACCACACACTTGATGGCGCCGTCGATGACGCTTTCCACGGCGTCTTCGGTTTTCTCTTCCGCCTT
>JBKHEM010000201.1:0-3857 GCA_046540815.1 Salinivenus sp. | reverse complement strand
GAGATCCGTGACGCCTTTCGCTACCGGTTTGATCTCGTCTGGGGCATGATGGTCGTGGAGGCGGTTCGGTCGGGTTCGGCGTAAGGTCCCCCCGCCGGGACGCATTGTGGACGGTCGGGGCGTTCGGACTGCAGGCCGCGGTCCGCAGTCGGCCGTCATTTCCGACACCTAAGCGCACTTCGTATGACTCCCACTGATTCCGCCTCCGCCGACGTCTCTCCGAAGCCCGACAGTAGAAGCGATTCTAATGAGCTTGAGCACGGTGATTGTGGCCATCAACGCTCGCTTCTTGTCTCTGGAGGAATGACCGTCGGGGATTGGGGACAGGCGCAAGTGGTGGAGACGGGATTCATTCGATGGAGGACGGGACGACGGGCCGAACCTCCGGACGTTCGGGGCGTGGGTGAACGTTCTTACTAGGCAGCGGGGACGATCTCTCTTGGGCGTCGTCGTGGCGGCACAAACTGCCGCGTTTCCAGTCCCGCCCTCTCGTTCCCATTCTGGACCTGTACCATGACTGCCTTCACAGTATTCCGGCTTCCCCGAGTGCTGGTGTCCGTTTCTTTCCTGGCACTGTTCCTGTTTGGACAGCCTGCGTGGGGACAAGAGAGCGCGTACGGAGAGGTCGACTTCCCCATTTCCTGTGCGGGGGAGGCCCAGGAATCCTTTAACACGGGGCTCGCCCTGCTCCACCACATGATGTACGAGCAGGCGGCGGGGCATTTCGAGACAGCGGCCGAGGCGGATGCGGCCTGTGCGATGGCGCACTGGGGCGTGGCGATGACGCAACTGCGCCCCCTCTGGGCGCCCCCAACGGCGGCAGAGTTCATCCGAGGGCAAGCGGCCGTTGAGCAGGCCCGTGCCCTCGACGCTGGGACCGACCGCGAACGCGCGTTTATTGCAGCCCTGGTCGCGTACTATGCGGCAACAGAACCCGGCACGCACCGCGACGGAATCGAGGCCTGGGAGGCGGCGCAACGAGAGGTGCACGAGGCCGACCCGGAGAATGTGGACGCTGCGGCCTTCTGGGCGCTGGCCCACCTTGCAACGGCTCCGTCGGACGACTCCACCTACGCCCACCAAAAGCGAGCCGGCGCCGTGCTGGAGACGCACCTGGACAGGGCTCCCCGTCACCCCGGGGTGTTTCACTATCTGATCCACGCCTACGACACCCCGGGCCTGGCAGAGAGCGCCCTTGACGTGGCCCGGACGTACGACCAGCTGGCACCCGACGTGCCCCACGCCCTTCACATGCCGAGCCACATCTTCGTTCGGCTCGGCCTCTGGCCGGACGTGATCGAGTGGAATCGCCGTTCGGCCGACGCGGCCCTCCGGCAGTCGCCCACCGCGTACACGTCGCTTCACCACGCCCACGCCCTCGACTACATGACGTACGCGGCCCTACAACGGGGCGAGGACGAGAAGGCGCGGGCGGTGCTGGATGAATTGCTGGAAATCGAGACCTACCAGCCGCATCCCGCGGCGGCGTACGGCATCGCTGCGGCTCAGGCGCGCTACGCCCTGGAGCGCCGGCAGTGGGCGGAGGCGGCGGCCCTGCCCCTGCGCGTCCACGACACATTTCCATGGGCCGACTTTCCCGAGCATGAGGCCATCACGTACTGGGCACGCGGGCTGGGCGCGGCCCGGAGCGGCGACCTGCTGAGCGCCCAGGCGGCTGTGGATACGTTGTCGGCCCTCCATGAGCGCACGCTGGCGCAGGGGGAGGACTACTGGGGCCTCCACGTCGACGTCCGGAGAACGACGGTGCAGGCCTGGATTGCCCAGGCGGAAGGCAATACGGAACGCGCGCTGTCACTCATGCGGGCGGCGGCAGATCAGGAAGACTCGGTCGACAAGCATCCCATCACACCGAGTGCTGTGCTGCCGGCCCGCGAGCTTTTAGGCGACCTGTTGCTGGCTGTTGATCGGCCCGCGGAGGCGCTGACGGCCTACCGGGCGGCGCTAGCCATCTCCCCCAACCGGTTCCATAGCCTGTACGGTGCCGGGCGCGCGGCGGAGCAGGCCGGTCAGGCCGAGACGGCCCGGGCCTTCTACACGACCCTGATCGATGGGGTTGAGCAGGCGGACGCCGAGCGCGGGGAGTTGGTGCATGCCCGGGCGGTCTTGGCCGAGCGGTAGAGACGCCGCGGGGCAGACGAGAAGCGGAATTTTGCACGGGAACGGGGGGCAGACCTCGAAGCTCAATTGAATCCAGAGGGGAAATTGACCATATTACCAGGTACTGCTCTCCGTCTCTCGTCCGTTTTCACGTCGCCCTGCCCGTCCCATGATTGAATCCGCTCCCTCTCCCCGCATCGCGCCTGCTGGGTCGCGCGACGAGCGCGTTGCCTTGCTGGAAGCGCTACGCCCGGCCTTCGACGGGCTCGACACCGAATACCCCCTCGCGGACGGCACCACGGCCCGCCGCACCTACCTCGACAGCGCCGCGTCCACCCTCCGCTGCACCGTGGCCGACGACATCGTGCGCCGCGCCCTCCGCCACTACGCGAACACCCACTCGCAGCTGCACTACGGAGCGCGCATCATGACGCACCTCTATCACCAGGCCCACCAGATCGTGGGCGAGTTCGTGGATGCGTCCGACGATTACACGGTCGTGTTTGGCGGCAGCGGCGTGACCGCCGGGCTCAACCGCATGGCCCGCGTGCTGGCGGAGCGGCGACCCGACCGGGACGTGGTCATTACCACGCTGATGGAGCACCACGCCAACGACCTGCCGCACCGCAAGCACGTGGGCACCGTCGTTCACGTGCCGCTCGAAAAGGACCCGGACGGCGACGCGGGGCGGGTGGACATGGCGGCCCTCCGGCGGGCGATCGACGAGCACGCCGACCGGCTCAACTACGTAGCCGTGACGGCGGCCTCCAACGTGACCGGCGTCATCAACCCGGTGCACGAGATTGCGCGGTTGGCGCACGAGGCGGGGGCCCTCTGCGTGGTCGACGCGGCGCAGTCGGCGGCGCACCTGCCGCTCAGCGTGCAGGGTAATGACCCGGCCGAGGCCCTCGACGTGCTCTGCATGAGCGGACACAAGATCTACGCGCCGGGCAGCCCCGGCGTCACCGTCGCGCGGAAGGCGCTCTTCGAGGGGTTAGAGCCGCAGGAGGTGGGGGGCGGCATCGTGGACCGGGTGGAGACGGATCGCTACGAGATCACGGACGCGCTGCCGGAACGGGAGGAGGCGGGCACGCCCAACCTGCCGGGCGCCCTGCGCCTCGCCGCCACGCTCCAGTTGCTCGGGCGCATCGGGATGGACCTCGTGGAAGCAGACGAGCGGGAGCTCACGCAGTACGCCCTGGAGCGCATCTCGGACATCAACGGACTCACACTCTACGGCTCGCACCGACTGGAGGTGGCCGACCGGATTGGGGTGCTCACTTTCAACCTCGACAATCTGCCGCACGGGCTGGTGGCCGCGGCGCTCAACGACTACTTCGGCATCGCGGTGCGGAACGAATGCTTCTGCGCGCAGCCGTTTGTGCGCGACCTGCTGGGCCGGACGGGCGGCGACGGGGCCCCGGCCGAGGAGTGTGGGCCGGAGACGCAGCCGGGCATGGTGCGCGTCTCATTCGGGCTCTACAACACGACCGAGGACGTGGACCGGGTCGTGGAGGCGCTTCGGGACCTCACGGAGCGTCCGCAGTGGTACCGATCCAAGTACCGCCCCGCGCTCGATGGCAGTGGCGACTGGGTGCACCGCACGTTCGAGCACCCGCCGGAGGACGCGTTCTCGCTACCGGAGGCCGTCGACGCGTGGCTCGGGGACGCGTAAGGAACCCGACCGTGTGGACGCAGAGACCGCCGCGAAACGCAGGACAATCGCATCAAGAGCCGAC
>JBKHEM010000200.1:0-3861 GCA_046540815.1 Salinivenus sp. | reverse complement strand
CATCGGATGCGGGTGTGGCTCCGGCCTGCAGGGGCGGAGGCTCCATAGCCAGGAGAAGTCCGGACCCCCACCATTCATTTTTCCCAACTGCTCCATGACGCGTTCCCGAGCCAGAGCCTTGTTGTGCCTGGAGGTTGTGCTCTCCGCCGTGCTGATTGGGGCGGGGACGGCACACGCGCAGGCGGACACGAGCGAGGCGGCGCTCGTCTGGCAGGACGAGTTTGAAGACGAGGGGCGGCCCGACACGACCAAATGGCGGTACGAGACGGGCTTCGTGCGGAACGAGGAGCTGCAGTGGTACCAGCCCGAAAATGCCCGGGTCGAGGACGGGCACCTGATCATTGAGGGGCGACGGGAGGAGGTCTCCAACCCGCACTACGACCCGGAGAGCGACCACTGGCGGGAGGCGCGCCAAACGGCCCGCTACACCTCGGCCAGCCTGACGGCCCGTGACGCCTTTGCCTTCCAGTACGGGCGCGTGGAGGTGCGAGCAAAAATCGAGGCCGAGCCCGGCCTGTGGCCCGCCATCTGGACGGTCGGGCTCCGCCACGGGTGGCCGGAGGGTGGCGAGATCGACATCATGGAGTACTACGAGAACTCGATTCTAGCCAATGTGTGCTGGGCCGACCCCGAGGGCGCACCGGCCTGGGACACAGTTCAGAAGCCCCTGTCGTGGGTGCGGGAGCAGACCGGGGAGGACGACTGGGCGTCTTCGTTTCACGTCTGGCGCATGGAGTGGACGCCGGAGACGATCCGCCTCTACGTGGACGACGTGCTGCTGAACACGTACGACGTGTCGCGGGCGACGACCGAGAGCGGCTTCAACCCGCTCCGCCAGCCGCACCTGCTCAAGCTGAACCTTGCCATCGGAGGGACGAAGGGGGGCGATCCGTCACAGACCGACTTTCCGGCCCGCTATCGGATCGACTACGTTCGCGTGTACCAAACCGCCCCGTCCGCCTCGCGCTGAGGCTCCATAGGGGGGCTCGACCTGTCAACCAACGTTTTCTGTGCCGTGAATCGCTTGACGCTGCTCATTCTGGGAGGCGCGCTACTGGGCGCCACGCTCGGCCTGCCGGGGTGTACCTCGGCGCCGGAGGCCGACCGGTCCGTGGAGGTGGTGGCCGAGGCGGCGGCCTGGACCTGGTTTACGGACGAGCGGGCGATCGTGGCCGACTCGACGCTCTACGTGGGCCACGTGGACACGGCCGGGGCGGTCGGCGTCACGACGCGGGCGCTCGGCGATGCACAGGCGGACGGGCGCGACACCACGGCCCGTCTGAGTTCGTTTCGGGAGGTGGACGACCACGACAACCCGGCCCTGCTGCAGCTGGACGACGGGCGGGTGCTCGCCACCTACGCCCAACACCACGAGGAGCCGTACTGGTACTGGCGAAGCGAGCGACCCGGCACGGGCGCCGTCGAGTGGTCGGACGAGGGGCGGACGGACTCGCTCGCGGCGCCGGTGACCTACAGCAACCTGTTTCAGCTTTCGGGCGAGGACGGGCGCCTCTACAATTTCTTCCGTGCCCTCAACTTTGACCCGACCCTAATGACGTCCGCGGATGGGGGCGAGACGTGGGACGCGCCCCGGCACCTCCTGGTCTCGGGGGATGGCGGCACGCGGCCCTACGTCAAGTACGCCTCTGACGGCGAAGGGCGCATCGACCTCCTCTACACGCAGGCGCATCCGCGGCAGGCCGCGACCGACGTGTACCACGCGTTCTACGAGGACGGCACGTTCCACCAGAGCGACGGAACGCCGATCTGTCAGCTCGACGCGGCGGACTGCCTTCCGATTGAGGTGCAGGACGGGACGCAGGTCTACGACGCGGACACGGCCGGCCGGGCCTGGGTGTGGGACCTCGACTATGCCGCGAGCGGGGCGCCGGTGGGCGTGTACGTGGCGGCCCGCGACAGCACCGTGGGCAACGACCTGCGCTACCGCTATGCCCGCTACGACGGGAGCACCGAAGCGTGGACCGAGCAGGAAATCGCCCACGCCGGCACGCGGCTCTACGATGATGAGCACCACTATGCGGGCGGCATCGCGCTCGACCCGGCGGACCCGGCCCGGGTCTACGCCTCTGCCGACGTGCACCCGGCAAGTGGCGATTCCACGGCGTCGGGTCGATACCAGCTCTACCGTGGGGAGCGAAGCGAGGAGGGCTGGGACTGGACGCAGGTGACCGACACGCCGGGCGCAGACAACCTCCGCCCGTTCGTGCCCCGACGCTCGGCCGACGGGTCCCCAATCGTGCTGTGGATGCGGGGCGAATACACGTCCTACACCGACTACGACACAAACATCGTCGGCCTCCTTCGATGACTCTGTTCTCTACGCAACCCGTCCCGATGCGACGATTTCTTCCGATGCGACACCTCCTGGGTCTGTGTGTCCTTGTCCTTCTGGTGGGAGGGTGTGGCTCCAATGGGGGTTCGTCCGAGGAGGGGACAGATGAGCCGGTGGACGACGGGCCGCTGGAGGTCACGGTGCAATGGACCGAGACGCGCCAGCCGGTGCACGGCTTTGGGGCGTCGGACGCCTGGAGCACTCAGTTTGTGGGGAAGAACTGGCCAGTCGAGAAGCGCAATCAGATCGCCGACTGGCTCTTTAGCCGAGACACGACCGACGGCGGGGCGCCGGAGGGCATCGGGCTCTCCATCTGGCGCTTCAACATCGGCGGCGGGAGTGCGGAGCAAGGCCAGGCGAGCGGCATCGAGGATCCCTGGCGCCGGGCCGAAGGCTTCCTGCAAGACGATGGGGCGTACGACTGGTCGCGCCAGCAGGGCCAGCAGTGGTTCCTCCAAGCAGCGCAGGAGCGAGGCGTGTCCACCTTCATCGGCTTCGTCAACAGCCCGCCTGTCGAGTACACGTCCAACGGCCGGGCCTACGGCGACGGCAGCGGCACGGCCAACCTGCCGGACGACCGGTTCGACGACTTCGCCCAGTTCTTGGGCGAGGTCGCCGAGCACTTCGAGAATGAAGGGCTGGCGTTCGACTACCTCAGCCCGGTCAACGAGCCGCAGTGGAACTGGAGCCAGGACAACAACCAGGAGGGCTCCCCCTACACGAACGCCGAGATTGCGCAGGTCACCGAACAGCTCAACCAGGAGCTTTCCTCCCGGGGGCTGTCGACCGAAATTGAGGTGCCCGAGGCGGCCCAGGTCAACTTCCTGCACAGTGAAAGCTCCGACTACCCGGACCGGAGCGACCAGCTGGCGTCCCTGTTTGGGGACGAGGGACTGGGCGATCTTTCCCACGTGGCGCAGAAGGCGGCGGGCCACAGCTATTACACCACGTGGCCGATTGCCGATCTGGTGGAGCAGCGGGAGCAGCTGGCGGAGCAGATGGACGCCACGGACTCGTCGATGGAGTACTGGATGAGTGAATACTGCATCCTGGCCGACAACCGCGAGATTGAGGGCGCGGGCCGCGACCGGGGCATGGACCCGGCGCTCTACGTGGCCCGTGTGGTCCACATGGACCTCACGGTGGCAAACGCGTCGTCCTGGCAGTGGTGGCTGGGGGTCAGTCCGTACGATTACAAAGATGGGCTCGTCTACATCGAGCGCGACCAGGACAACGGCGACCTCTACGACTCGAAGCTGCTGTGGGGGCTGGGGAACTACAGCCGCTTCCTGCAGCCGGGGTCTGAGCGCGTGGCCACGGAGCGCTCCGACGAGGCGGGGCCCCGGGAGACCGCCCAGGGCCTCATGGTCTCGGCCTACCGGGCGGCGGACGGGGAGCGCCCGGTTGTCGTGGCCGTCAACCAGGAGCAGGGCGAGCGTGAGTTGAACCTGGGCGTAGAGGGACGCGACGTGTCGATGTGGCGGCCCTACGTGACCTCGTCCGGGAAC
>JBKHEM010000199.1:0-3900 GCA_046540815.1 Salinivenus sp. | reverse complement strand
TGAGCATGTCCTGCATGCCCGGGTCGTCGGTCAGGTTGTAGAGCCGAGTCGCAAGCGTCCGGCCGCCCGCCTCGGCGGTGACGTTGGCGTGCATGTCCGCCGCTATGTTGCCGGTCGCGTAGACGTGCGAGCAGTCAAACGGTACCCCGTTGGAGTCCACCGGCATGGCCCCCAGCCCCGACGACAGCACGTGACGAGGATTCTTTCCACTAAGAATGGCCTCTACGATTGCATCGTCGGCGGCCATTTCTTCCTTGGTGCTCACGTCTGCGCCTTCCAGGTTCAAGGCGACCGCTGTGGCGAGCATCTCGATGTGGCCAATTTCCTCCGTGCCCGTTTCCAGGAGCAGATCGCGGTACTTCTTTGGGCCTCGAGCCCCGAAGGCCTGAAACAGATATTGCAGGGCCACGCGGATCTCGCCTTCGACCCCTCCGATGGCCTGCTGGAGGGCTTTGGCGAAGGCCGGGTCCGGCGTATCCACGGTGACCTCGTACTGGAGCTGGCTGTCGTGAAAAAACATAAAGGCGTTAGGTGAATGGTGAGCGGAAAGAGAGGTCGTACGGACGCTGTGAGCCGCGGTCTGCTTCCGGCGTGATTCCCCTGTTCTCTGCCTGGAGTTCGACAGCGCATTAAGGTATTGGGAAGACAGCGTCCAGGATTCGGGATTGTCCCGGCCTTCCAGGGAGTATTACCTGTGGGAAAACGGCCTTCTTGGATGTGCAGATTGCGTGCAGTTCCCGCAAGCGGGGACGGGCGAGCGGGGCGCGACGGCGCCGCGAGAAGGGGGCTCCTGAGGACGACGGGGGAGGAGGCCTCCGGTTATAGCAGGGTTCCCAGCGGGACACCCCCGAACCAGAGGATGTAGGCGAGGGCTACGGCAATGAACCGATCGATGCGTTTCGGACACTCGAAGTGCCGACGGTAGTCATAGAGCATATAGAGCAGGAGGGCCGCGTGCGGGAGGGACAGGTAGATAAAGGAACTGTACGCGCCGTGGGCCCATCCGAGCAGGTGCCAGGCCACGCCGGTGAGTCCGGCAAGGACCGTGCAGGCCATCGCCAGCAGGAGGGCTGGGCGGGGGCCCACCTTCACGACGAGCGTCTCTTTGCCGGCGGCCCGGTCCGCTTCGTAGTCCGGAATGCCGGCGAGCAAGATGGCGGGCAGTACGGCGAGAAAAAACGGCACGCTCACGAGCCACGGAAACGCGTCGTGCCAGGCGCCGCCCTGGAACACGTACCCACACAGGATTACGGCCGTGCTGTGTGTGAGGGCGACGTCGAGTTCGCCGAGTCCTCGATGGGAGAGTTTGAGCGGCGGCACGGTGTAGCCCAGCGCCAGCACCGCGAGAATGAGCACCGGCACGATCACGGCCCCCGCTGCCGCCGAGGCGGTGGTCAGCAAGACGCCCATTGCCGTTCCGGCCAGGCCGAGGGCCGAAGCGATGCCCCACTGCACCTCCCGACGCGTGAGGATCTGTTCAACGAGCACGCGCGAGCCGCCCGTAAACGGGCTGTAATACTCGTTTTGCCGGTCGCTTTCGTAATCGAAGAGGTCGTTGCTGAGGACCGTGGCGACCTCGAGAAAGAAGAGAACGAGATAGCCGATCCAGTAGGTCGGACGTGAAAACGTCCCCGTCGACGCCGACGCGCCGAGTGCGCCGACGGTATAGGCGATCCAGGTCATGGGGTAGAACTGGAGCCGGATCGCTTTTAGCCAGGCGGATCCATGTTGGCGGATCTTGTCCCAGGTCGTGCGAACCCCTTCCTCCAGCCGTCGTCCTTCCTGGCGCACCTCATCCACCCACTCTCGTCGCTCATCGAACGTGGATTCCCGGACGGGGCCGAACGCCGACACGTGCACGGGCCAGACCCCGCAAAATCCCAGGGTCGCCCGCCGCATGGCATTGTGACCCGGACTCCCGTAGATCCATCGGTACACCCACTGCGGGGTGTCCATGGTCGTAATGAGGTGGGCCGACGTGTCGGTGAGAAGGCCTTCGTACCCGGTCCCGCCCTTCACTTCTCTAAACGCAAAGCCCGGCGTGAGCACCCGGTCCAGAAATCCTTTCAGGAGGGCAGGCACGGTGCCCCACCAAGTCGGATACACGAAAACCACGTGGTCGGCCCAGTCAATCGACGATTGGGCTTGACGCAGATCGGCCTCCAAGGACTGTTTGCGGGGCGACGGCGTCTCCACGTCCGGCGTAAAGGAGAGAGCACGGATCCGCAGACGGCGCACCTCGTGGGCCGTGGTGCCGACGCCGTCGGCGTATGCCTGCTCGAACGAATCAGACAGGCTTTCGGGGCGGGGGTGGCCGTTGATGATGAGAACGTTCATGGGCCCCTCGCGATGGATGTTGTATGCGCCTGCGCGCATACACAAGAGTGTTCAGGAGCCCGGTTCCAGCCCTCTCATCATCGTAACAGATTGGAACACAACATTTTCTTGCTCTCGATTGTCGGCATCCAATTTCGCCTCTCGTGGGCATTCGGGCGTGTATACGGATCCGTCGGCTTGTTATTCGGTCTAGGGAGAAACGCACAGCGCACTTGAGGGTCCCTTCGTTACCGGTATATAAAACCGCCTAAATGAAAAAGATTCATGGGGCTACATGGGTAGGAAAATAGATTAGGGGGGCGTTTTCCAAAGAAAAATTCTTCCCCGGTTCGATGAGGGTAGCGGGTACGGAAGGACGGAAGCTGGTTTTGGAGATTGGTGATGATCAAGGCCCTGCGCGAGGAGAATGGCCGGTTGTTCGGATTTGCAAAGGTGGCCCGCGACATGACGGATCGACGGAAGCGAGAGGAGGCACTGCGGAAAAGTGAGCGACGATACCGGCGGCTCTTCGAAGAATTGCGCGGCGCCGTCTTCCTTACCACCCCCGGAGGGACCTCGTGGACGCGAATGGGGCAGCGGAGGACCTCTTCGGCTACTCGCGGGAGGAACTCCTCGTTCTTAACGCCAGTGCCCTGTACGCGCCCCCCGAGGAGCGGAGGCGACGCATCCTCCCGAGGTTGTTGAATGCCGACTCCACGCAGTTCCTCGAGTCACGGATGGCCCACAAGGACGGGTCCACGTTCCTTGCATCTGCGTCGGTGACGGTTCACCGGGACGAAGACGGGGAGCCACGGTTGTTTCAGGCCCTCACCGCGACGTGACCGAGCAACGACAGCTGCAGCGACACGTGCTCCAATCACAGGAAGAGGAGCGGCGCGCAGTTGGGCAGGACTTGCACGACGGGGTGGCGTCCCAGCTGACGGGGCTGCATCTCCTTCTCTCCACGGCGAAAGAGCACCTGGACGAAGATCATTCGGCGTACCAGCGCATTACGAGGGCCAAGAAAATTGCCAAAGAGAGCGGAGAGAGCGCACGTCAGATTTCCCGCGGCCTTTCCCCATTGCGCCTTACAGACACAAAGCAGCCGATCGCCCTCGAACAACTCGCCTGAAACACGGACGCATGCGTCTTCGAGCGTGAGGGGTCCCTTCCCTGTCCGAAGAGCAGAAGACTCAGCTCTACTGGATTGCCCAGGAGGCCGTCACGAATGCCCGCAAGTATGCTGATGCCGACGAGATTCGCATTCGTCTGCGTGCGACCAGCGACGGCCTCCGCCTCCTCATTGAGGACGATGGGGACGGGTTCAATCCCTCGAGGGAGGAGGGCGGTCTGGGCCTGCGGTCCATGAAGTATCACTCGGAGCTGGTGACGGGAACGTTTTCGTTCGATTCTGCTCCGGGCGAGGGGACGCAGATTGGATGCCGGGTGTATCCGCCCATGTACTGACGACTCCGGGGACAAGCAGTGTGAAGCGTACCCTGCGTGCGAAAGGGAAGAGAACATTTCCACCCCGGCGCGCCCCTGAGTGGGTGTGGCGGTCTCGCTTGGGGGAGGGCCACGGCC
>JBKHEM010000198.1:0-3918 GCA_046540815.1 Salinivenus sp. | reverse complement strand
TGGAAGCACGACCCCGACCACCTCATGCACTGGCACAGCCCGTGGGGCTGGGGCTACCCGGGCTGGCACATTGAGTGTTCGGTGATGGGGATGCGCTACCTCGGCGACCGCTTCGACCTTCACACCGGCGGGGAAGACCTGATCTTCCCGCACCACGAGTGCGAGATCGCTCAGAACCAGTCCCTCGCCGGGCACCCGGTCGTCAACTACTGGGTGCACACCCGCTTCCTCCAGGTGGAGGGCGAGAAGATGTCGAAGTCGAAGGGCAACTTCTACACCATCCGCGACCTCACCGATCCGGACCCGGACGACGACCACGTGCCCGACACCATCCGAAAGCAGGGCGGCGTGGACCCGCTGGCGCTCCGGTACGCCCTCCTCCAGGGCCAGTACCGCAAGCCGTTCAACTTTACTCTCGACACCCTCCAGACCGCCCAGCGCCACGTGCAGCGGTTTCAGGAGGCCTCCGAGCGGGTAGACGAGGCCATCGAGGCTGATGTCGACGGCCCGGACCCCATCGGCCCGAAGCTGGGCGACTGCTACGACCGCATGCTCGCGGCGATGTGCGATGACCTGAACACGCCCGCCGCTACGGCCGCCGCGCTGCAGGGCGTCAAGTACATAGAGGACGCCGACTCGCTCAGCGGCGCCGCCGCACACAGCGCCCGGTTCTGGCTGGACCGCACGAACGACCTGCTGGGGATCGTCGAGTCCGAATCCGCGGACGACAAAACAGCCGTCGGCTCCGACGCGGGCATGATGTCGAGTGAGCATGTTACGGAGTCCGTCGACGAGTTGCTGCAAGACCGCGAGACCGCCCGCCAGAACGGCGAGTACGCCCGCGCCGACGCCATCCGCGACACGCTAGAAGCCCTGGGCATCGAGGTCATGGATACGCCCGACGGACCCGAGTGGGAACCGAAGGCTGAACTCTGACCCGTATATCGTAGTGCGTATTGCGTAATGCGGCCCCTGACCTTGCCCCCGTCCGGGTTTGGCGTGACAAAAGAACCCGACCTCCTCTTTTTGCGCAATACGAAATACGCATCACGAACTCCGCAGCACACCCCTTCACTCATGACTCCGTCCTCCGACTACGACCTCCCCCTCCGCCCCCGTCGCCTCCGCCGGACGGAAAACATCCGCCGCATGGCCCGGGAGACGCGGCTCGCGACCGACGACCTCATCGCGCCGCTCTTCGTGATGGACGGCGAGAACGAGCGGGTAGAGGTGTCCTCCATGCCGGGCACGTACCGGCATACCATCGACCGGCTCGTCGACAAGGCCGAGACGCTCGACGCCCTCGGCATCCCCGCCGTCGCTCTCTTCCCCGCCATCCCCGACGATCTGAAGACCCCGGACGCCGGGCACGCCCTGGATCCGGACCACCTCTACCCGAACGCCATCCGCGCGCTGAAGGACGCCGTGCCGGACCTCCTGGTGATCACGGACACGGCCCTTGACCCCTACAACAGTGACGGCCACGACGGCATTGTCCGCAACGGCGAGATCCAAAACGACGCCACGATTGACGTGATGCGCCAGATGGCCGTCCTCCACGCCGAGGCCGGGGCCGATATCGTAGCGCCCTCGGACATGATGGACGGGCGGGTGAGCCTGATTCGCGAGGCGCTCGACACCGCCGGCCACACGAACACGGCGATCCTCTCCTACACCGCCAAGTACTCGTCGAACTACTACGGCCCCTTCCGTGATGCGCTCGACTCCGCCCCGGAAGATAAAGCCGCCACACCGGACAAGGAGATTCCGGAGAACAAAGATACCTACCAGATGGACCCGGCCAACGGCGAGGAGGCCGTCCGCGAACTCATGCTCGACCTCGACGAAGGGGCCGACATGGTGATGGTGAAGCCCGCCCTCCCCTACCTCGACGTCATCCGCCGCGTCAAGCAGCACAGCGATGTGCCCGTGGCCGCCTATAACGTGAGCGGCGAGTACGCCATGATCACCGCCGCGGCGCAGAATGGCTGGCTCGATCGCAAAAAATGCGCGCTGGAGGCCCTCACCGGCATTCGGCGCGCCGGGGCCGATGTCATCCTCACCTACTTCGCTGAGGACGCCGCCCGCTGGCTGTCCGAATGAGGCCGTCAGGCACAGAACATCCCGTTCGGCCCCTGAAATGATTTCTCGAGCTTCACGGAGACGGCCTTTACCCCACCTGGCTCACTTCGTACGTTCGGAAGCGTGTAACTCGCATCTGTCCCACACTCCACCCTGAAAAGATGGCCGTTGAAATCAATCACATCGACTACAGCGACCTCTCCGGCGGCCTCGTCCGCATGATGGACCGATTCAAGGAGGAAGGCACCCTCACCGGCGAGATCGAGCAGGACGACCGCCTGCGCGAGGACCCGAACGCCGCCCTCCTGGGCCTCCTCTACGACCAGCGCGTCCGGGCCGAAAGCGCCTTCACCGGTCCCCTCCGCCTCAAGGACCGCCTCGGCCACCTCGACATGGCGAAAATCGCCGAGATGGACTTCGAGGAATTCCAGGAGCACTTCTCGGAGTCGCCCGCCGTGCACCGCTTCACGAACAAGATGGCGGAGAACACGCAGGAGGTCGCCGGCCTCATCGCAGAGGAGTACGACGGCAACGCCGCCAACCTGTGGAACGACGGCGCGGATTTGGACACCATTGAGAAGCGCCTGCAGGACCTTCCCGGCTTTGGCCCCGCCAAGGCGTCAAAAATCAAGTACGTCCTGCACTACTTCGGCCACCGCGACTTCTCGGACGAAGGGTAGAACGCCCTACTGGACCCAGGCCACCAGATAATCCAGCGGGCCGAGCTGGTAGAGAATGACGAGTCCGATCACGCCCAGATAGCCCAGTCGCCAGGGGGCGCGCTCGGGCCGCACCTGGGCGAGCCCCATGGTGAGCAAGATCCAGGCGAATCCGCCTACATTGGCCAGCGCGTACGTCGTGGCCGCAAAGGTGAGCAGCGCCCCGTCCCGAACCCGCGCCGCCCACGTCGACGATCCAGGCCAGAGAAAACTTCCGATAATGGCCGATTCGATGGCCAGCGTCCACGCCACCATGCCTTTCGAGAGGACGCGGAGCACATCGGGACCATTGAGCGCCACGCGCTCTAACGCGCTCGAATAGGCCGTAAGGGCCGATACAGCCTCCCGGTTTGCGTTGAAGGTGGACGCGTCCATGCCGGCCAGGAGCTGGGCGGCCCGCGTAATGCGATCGTCCGTAAGCATGGCGTGCTGGTAGTATTCGCCCGTTAAGAAGTCGGGGGTCCGCAGCTTCCAGACGACGGCGACCAGAAAACAGAGCCCCACCAGGAGTCGGCCGTTCATCCGCAGTGCCTGTTCTGTGTCGTCGGCCCAACACGACAGCCCCACGGCCAGGCACCAGTAGGTGATGAGGTATTTGTGGTTGTCGGCGTCGTGCCACGTGAGCACGCAGTACAGCCCCATGAGGGCAGCGAGGATCCACCAGTACGCCGGGGTGCGTTGCAGCGGGCGATACAGCAGCCCGGCCACCGCGCCCAATTGCAGGCCGGCCCGGGTTTCCGTGAGCGTGCCCGGGTACAAGAGCAGGAGAATCAGGGTGAGCGGCGCCACCAGGGCAATCGTTTCCTGTCGTTCAATCCACTGACGCACCTTCCTTCCTTCGGCCCTTGCCTGCGTCCAGGCGGCACGAAATGGGGAGGCTGGAGATGAAACCGACATCGTGAAAACGAGCGGCGTACGTGAAGCATTGAGACGGGACACCGTTGATTGTGCCGCGCGGTCACGAAGAATCCTCGGACGCAGCGACCGCAACCTCCACTAGCGACTCGGCGTCGAGCCGGTAGGGAGCGGAGTGAAAGCGAGCCCGCCAGATTTCGACGCGGACCGACTCCACCTCGGCCCGGGGGCGCTCCGTGTCTGCGAAGGGTGGCTGGTAGCG
>JBKHEM010000197.1:0-3927 GCA_046540815.1 Salinivenus sp. | reverse complement strand
CTTCGTCACGAGCAGGGCCTGCCAGGCCGCCCGGCGCGAGGGCGCCTCGTCGTGGTTAAACCCAATGAGCACGAACGAGGCAAAGCTCGTGAGCTCGAAAAAGATATAGAAGGTAAAGAGGTTATCCGCCAGGACGAGCCCAATCATGGCGGCCATGAACATCGACAGGTAGCTGAAGAAGCGCCCCAGATGATGGTGCCCCTTCAGGTAGCCCCCGGCGTAAATGAAGATCAGGGTGCCGATGCCCGCGACGAGGAGTGCAAAAAAGAGGCTGAGCCCGTCGACGTAAAACGCCATCTCAACGTTCAGCCCAGGGACCCACGCCACACCCACTTGTACCGTGTCTCCGGCGGCCACCCCACGGACGTACGTGGCCAGATAGCCGGTAATGGTAGCCGGAAGCAGGCCCAGGATCCAGCCCGTGGCCCGGCCGGTCCGGGGAACGATCCACGGGGCCAGCAAGGCCAGCACAAACCCTGAGAAGACGACAGCGAAAAGACCCATGGTGGTCAGCAGCGTTCACGGAAGAAGAACGAGTGCACCTCCCTCGACATTCAGCCGGCGGATGCCGCCCCCCCTTCTCCCGGGCCGAGGGACTCCTGCATTTCATCGATGATCGTTCCTTCCCAGAGGCTGACGTTCATGCTCGCCCCACCGTAGTACGAGGCGCGCCCAATCATATGGGCTGCGACCGGGGCCGTCAGCAAGAGAAACACAATCAGAGCCGTGCCTCGCGTCGCGGTGCTAAGCGAGGGATAAAAGCACATCATTCCACTCACAATGAAGGCGACGCCCAGAGTACCCGCCTTCGTCGACGCGTGCAAGCGCATCAGAGGATCCGGGAATCGCAGCATGCCCAGCCCCGACACCACGACAAAAAGGGTCCCCAAGCCAAAAAGAACGACCCCGAGAACATCAAGAATCATGGACTACGGAGAATCGGAGAGAGGAGTTTGTGGACTCGTTTGGTACTCCAGGTAGCGCGCAAAGGCCACGGTTCCCAAAAAGGCGATTAGGGCCAGCACCAGCGCCACGTCCAAAAAATTGGGCTGATCCGTCGCCACAGCGTACAGCACCATCAGCGCAACGGACTGATAGGCCACCAGGTCGAGGGCAATGATCCGGTCGGGGAGGCTCGGACCCAACAGCAACCGCACAAAGGTGAGCAGCAGCGAAATTCCCACGGCTGCAAAACACCCGTACAGCACCCAGCCGGCGAGGCCGCTTAGCTCAATCATGAAACCGGACGCAATTTAAACGAAATGGAGAGGCCACGGCTCTGGCACACTCCGCTATTGAGAGGACGAAATTAAGAGACGCATTGACAAGTCGCATCCCCTTCACTGAGACCTCAAAGCAGGGTCCACCCACGGACGTTCTGGATACGGAAGTATCGGTCTCTTCTCTTTCCTCTCCCGAACGTCAAAAGGGATGGTGGGCCGTGCCACCATCCCTCGACGAGACCCCTCAAGAAAATGGAGAGAAGACCCATCTCCAGTGGCCTTACGCCGCAATGGCGTCGTAATTGTCGGCCACTGCATCCCAGTCGATCACATTCCACCAGGCATCGACGTAGGTCCCGCGCTCGTTCTGATAATTCAGATAGTAAGCGTGCTCCCAGACGTCCACTCCCAGAATCGGGGTGTGGCCGTCCATCAGCGGGTTGTCCTGGTTCGGCGTGCTGGTGACCAGCAGATCACCGTTCGGCTGGGCCACGAGCCACCCCCAGCCGCTGCCGAACTGGCCGGTGGCGGTGTCCGCAAACTTGTCCTGAAAATCGCCAAACGAACCGAACTGCTCCGCAATGGCGTCGCCCAGGGCTCCGGTCGGTTCGCCGCCCCCTTCCGGCGACATGGTGTTCCAAAACAGGCGGTGATTGTAGAAGCCGCCCCCGTTCTGACGAACCGGGGTCTGGATGTCTGCGGGCAGGTTTTCAAGGCCCGTCAGGAGCTCCTCAATGGAGTGCTTCTGCAGGTCGTCGTGCCCCTCCAGGGCGCTGTTGAGCTTGCGTGTGTACCCCGCGTGGTGCTTGTCATGATGGATCCGCATCGTGCGCTCGTCGATGTGCGGCTCCAGGGCGTCGTAGTCGTACGGAAGGTCGGGAAGCTCGAAAGCCATAGGTCAAAACAGTCGTTGGTGGACAAACCGTGAGTTGGAAAATTTCCTCGACGGCACCGACACTTGCGCCTCCAGGCCGGTACCCACAAGGAAGAGGTTGCAATGGATAGAGAAGAAAGGATTTTTCCCTGCTATTGTTCTACCTGCGCCCGCAACGATCCCGTCTTCGATCGTCCCTCACAGGCCCCACGTCGTTCGTGCGTTCCCCGCGAACCGGCGCCCCTCCGCGCCCCATGTGCTACTGTTGCACCCCGTCGATTCCAAGTATAAACGAAGCGCCGAACGCCGTCGCGGGCGTATGAAACCCCGGAGCCACCGTGTCCGACACTACGCCCTCCACGGCAGCCACGGCGGTTCGCGCCGTGAGTGTGTACGCTTCGGGCCCGCGCAGCCGAGCCGTCTGACGGCTCCCGTCCGCCCCCCGCACGGAGGCCCACACCACGGAGTGCCCTTGTCGACGGGCGTCGCGAGACGGCCCCGGGACGAGCCCCGTAACGAGGCGACGCAGAACCGCCTGCACGGGCTCGGTTTCCAGAAGCCCCTGGACGTGGCGGCTGGCCCGGAGAAGCGATCGGCCGAAGCGGGGCAGATACGTGTAGGTCGTGATGTTGGGAATGCCCGTGCTGTGACTGGCCGTAACCAGGTCGCCCAACGGGATCGAAATCACCGTTCGGGGATGATCGCCAAAGTCCACCGTACGGGTCGCCCACCCCGGCGGAACCGATACGAGCGTTCCCTGCCGCCGGACCGTCCCTCCGCGCCCCAGCTGGCGAAGGGCCGTTTTTAACGTGCCCGGCGACCATCCGCCCGAACTCAGGAAGGCGATTTCGAGGGTCGTGGCGGACGGCAGGCGCTCGTGTAGCGCCGCCGCCATGCAATCCGTCGGCACCACGTCGAACCCCACCCCCGGAAGCAGCACGATGCCCGCCGCCTCCGCCGCGTCGTGCTGCTGGGCCAGTGCACGAAACACGTCAAGCTCCCCCGTAATGTCGAGGTACGACGTGCCCGTATCGAGACACGCCGCCACCATCGGGCCTGCCGTCTCCGCAAACGGACCGGCACAGTGAAGCACCGCCTCCACCTCCCCCAGCACAGAGCGCAACCGAGAGGCGTCCGATAGGCCCACCGTTCGGGCCGGCAGCCCCAGGGACGACGCGACGGGACGGAGTTTCGCTTCGTTTCTACCGGCAAGCACCGGGCGATGCCCCTGCTCCAGCGCCCGACGCGCAATGAGCCGTCCTGTATATCCGTACGCCCCGTAAAGAAGATATGTCATGAGGTGGTGCGATTGTGTGCCGTGGTGGGACCGGGCCGATGGAACGCCACCTGACGTGCAGGAGCGGGCAGCGATCCGGAAGGGTGCACTTCTTGATGCTCCGCCGGTTGATGCTCCACCGGCCCCGTCCTACACTTTCTCGGACGCTTCTTTTCGACTTCTCCCTCTGGGTCCCATGCGTGTGCGCGTGCTCCTCTTCCTTCTCCTGGGTGTACTTTTGTACCGTGTCCCGGCGGCCGAAGCCCAGCCGAGCGAGGGCGAGCCTCCGACCTTTGGGCTCGGCGTGCAGATCCCACCCACGGTTCTTCCCTCGTCCTCCTCAACCGACCTGGTCCCCCTCGGGTTCACGACCCCGATCACCTTTGGCCGCGTGCGTCTGGAGCCCCAATTCGGCTACCACCGGCAGTCCCAGTCGCAGGGCTCCCAGTCAGAAACCACCTCATCCCTCCTCTTCGGCACCGGGGCGTTTTACCGGCAGGACGTCGACGACACCCTGCTGCTGGTGGGCGCTCGCATTGGCGTGATCCGTGAGG
>JBKHEM010000196.1:0-3928 GCA_046540815.1 Salinivenus sp. | reverse complement strand
GGGCGGCCCAAGAGCATCAAGTACACCTACAGTTCGTCCCTGCCGGTGGGCACAGTGGTCTCGTTTGGCCCGCTGAAGGCCATCGTGGCGGACTCGGCCAAGGAGCCGCGGCTTGGGGAGTGGAAGACCAAGCGGCAAAACGTGGCGAAGGATTACCGCCAGGTGTTTGGAGAGGATCCCCCGAACCGCCCAGTGTCCATCACGCTCTGGGGAGATTCGGACACGACGAACGACAGTTCGCGCGTGGATGTGGACGACATCATACTGCGCCCGTAGCCGAACGGGTGTTGAGGGCGCGTCTCAGGAAACGCGCGGGCTTGAGGAGGGACGGGGGCGAAGAAGTGGATGGAAAAGTTGTTCGTCCGGGAAGACGGGGAATCAACAGACGAAGGATGCTCGTTGGTCGGATGCCTGTTTCCCTAAGCACCGGATCGGTCTCTCGTTCATGTCGCATCCACAGGAAGGCTATGTCCTTCACAGCTACGGTCCGGAGCAGTACGTGCGGCACGCAGTCGCGTCGGTAGACACGCTGCGGCGGTACGATGGGGAGCGTCCCGTGGCACTGTTCTGTTCGGAAGAGCATCAGGCCTTACTGCAGCGCCACAGCCTGATGGACGTGTTTGATCGGATCGAACTTCTTCCGCCGAAGCATCAGTCCATCGTTGGATTCAAGCACCACCTCGACCGGTTCAAGGTGTTCGACCGGTCGCTGTTTGTGGACGCGGACATGATTTGGTGTCGCAATCCGGATCCGCTTTGGCATCAGTTTGCGGCGTTTCCCTTTACCGCGACGGGCACTCAAAACGCCGACCATTTCTTTGGAGGGCCGAAGGGGCTGAGGGTGTTTGTGGACGTGGTGTTGGGGCGGCGGCGGCGCACGCTGCATCGCTTTGGCCTGACTGCCCTGCCGCGCGTGCAAGCGGGCATGATTTACGCGCAGGATGAGGCGTCCACCCGCGCGGTTTGTGAGCGAGCCTCGGACTTTCTCGAACGAGCGGGGGAGACGCACTTCCGGAGTCGGCTCGACGAGGGGCGGAGCGAAGAGACGTGTGAGTGGAGCCTGGCCATGGCAATGAGCGACCTCGGGCTTCACGTCTTCCCCTGGCTCCAGGGCCGGAACAGCCCGCAGCTCGACTACATCGACGGCCTGGTCGAGCACGATCCCGACTTCCGCGACATTACCTACCGGTTGTACACCTTCCCCTTCACGTACAGCCTGCGCGGCATCCCGTACGAGGAGATCCGTAACACCTTGTTCTGGCTTGCGGAGCGCATGCCGCGGATGGGAGAGCACATTTCCGTGACGCCCTATTCACTTCACTTTGGGTGGCTACACCAGAAGGCCCCGTTCCACAATTTCGCCAATCGGGCGTGGGAGCGTCTCGTCTCGGACCGGTTGGACCCGCAGCCTCCGCAGCGGTCGGTTCCCGCCTCGGAGTCCCCTGGATCGTCCGGCCCGCCCGAATAAGGAACGCGCCTCACGATGGCGGTTGAGTACGACATCGACTTTCGGGGGCGGCCCGAGTGCTAACGGGTTCAGGCTGGTGAGCAGGGCGTGTTCAAGGTGCAGCCGTACAAGGATGAACTGCTGCCCCACTGGGGCTTCAAGCATGAGCCCACGGCCGAGGCGGCGGTGGCGGTCCTCCGCGACAGGTACAAGACCTACCGGGCGCAGGACGACTTCGTGGGCATGGACATGGTGCGCAAGTACCTGCGGATGGGATTTACGCGGGCCATGCGCCACGCCAAGTACCCGGGCGGCCAGAAATACGACACAGACGGCGCGGAGCGGGACCCGCAGCAGTGGGCCGATCCCGCAAAGCGCGCCGCGGTGGTGGTTTTCCGAGAGGCGTGGCGGGAGGTGCTCGACGACCCGGTCTACGACCACCGCAAGGCGCACCATCAGACGCACGTCTACGACCCGCAGGCCAGCCCGATGGCGGAAGAGAATTGATCGGAGACCCGGGGACTATGAAGGCGACTCGGCCAGCGTGTGCAGCACGCCCCGGTCCAGTCGGTGGCCGCCGTCGAAGGTGTGCGTGGTGACCGGGATGTTGTGCCGTTCGAGCTGTGCCTGTACGGCGCGCCGTCGGTCGGCCGTCACGTACGGGTCCTCGGTGCCAATCACGAGGGTTAAGTCCATGTTGCGAAGGGCATCGGCGTGCATCGACAGGTCGAGGTCGTGTGCCGGGGCTCCGCCCCAAAGAACGAGCCGATCGACGGGGGGATTGCCCAGCAAGGCCCATCGGCTGGCAGTAGCGGCCCCCTGCGAGAAGCCGAGGACGCGAATCGTGGGGATGTTCTCGCCCGGGGCCAGGCGACGGACGGCGGCGTTGAGGTAGCGAACGTAGTCGTGGATTTCAGCCTCGCGCATCGCACGGGTCATCCAGGAGGCGCCCACCTCCTCGTGTGTGTCGAGGCCGTCGACGTAGAAGCGCGAGAGACCCTCCGGGGCCACCACGCAGCGTGTGGGCGAGACAAGAGGACGGGCCGCAGCCGCCAAGTCGGCGGCACGCTGTCCGTACCCGTGCAGGACGACCCACCAGACGGGCGCGTCCAGGGCCCCGAGGGTGGCACACCGAGCGGTGCGCGGCACCTCGAACGCGTGATGCGTGGGGACGTCGGCCATGGGCATCAGGAGGGCGATCCGTCCGTTGCGGCCATCGTTTCGATGCGATCTAGGGCGGCCTCGGCGGTCGGCACCACGTGCACGAGGTCCGAGAGCATCTCTCGGGTAAAACGTCCCTCCCGAAGCTCCTGGAAAAAAGAAAGCAGCGTGTCGAAGAAGCCGTCGACGTTGAGGAGGGCGATGGGGCGGTCGTGGTACCCGAGCTGCTTCAGCGTCAGCACCTCCATGAACTCTTCCAGGGTGCCGAAGCCGCCCGGAAGCACGATGAACGCATCGGCCTTCGAAAACATAATGCGCTTCCGCTCGCGCATCGTCTCGGTGACGACCAGCTCGTCCGCGTCGTAGGCAATGCCCTCCCGGTCCTGCAGCTTCGAGGGGATGACCCCAGTCACGTGTCCTCCGGCGTCATGGGCGGCCCGGGCCAACACGCCCATGAGCCCGACTGCTCCGCCCCCGTACACGAGGGCGTGTCCGCGGGCCGCGAGCTGACGGCCCAGGGCCTCGGCGACGGGCGGATAGGCCGCGTCGATGTCGTCGCTGGAGGAACAGTAGACGCAGATGGAGGGCATGTACGCAGAGGGATTGGGAAGGAAAACGAAGGGAATGCACCGTCGTTGGGGGCCGGCCCCCGTGGCCAGCAGAGAGCTACGAGGCAGCTGGGAGGGTGTTCAGCACCTCTCGGGCCTGCGTCAGGTGCCGTTCCTCATGGGCAAGGGTGGCCTCAAACCACGCCCCCACGCTAATGCGCAGGAAGGGAAGCGCAGGGGAGGCGGCCCGGAGGCGGCGCAAGTCCAGTCCCTCCGCCGAACTCACGCAGTCGGCAAACTGGTCCTGGAGCCCGCGAAACTCCTCGACAACTTCGTTGGCGTGCAGGGTGTGGGGCGGATCGGGTTCAAAGACAGATGGGGCCGTAAATGTCCAGCCGGAAGACGGCTGCATCGATCGCACAAACCACCGACTCACGAAGCCATACTCGAAGGGGGGCTCTCCGTAGGGGCCCTCCTGCTTGGCCGTCTGGATGGCGTCTTCAATCGAGTGCAGCAGCAGCCATCCGGCCGTGTTCACGTGGTCGAAGAGTTGTACCACGGCCCACGTGTCCGCGTCGGGGGCTTTCATCAGTTCGTCCTCGCGTCGACCGTCCACGAGAGCTGTTGCCTCCTCTTTGAGGGCGTGAAACCCGCTCCGGTACGATTCAAATTGTGGATGCATTGGAAGACCAGCGAGCGACGGGAAGGCAGACCTGAGGCAGATTGTGGGACGGGAGGCATCATTCAAGCGCCCGTGCGAGCCAGGCGCGCG
>JBKHEM010000195.1:0-3929 GCA_046540815.1 Salinivenus sp. | reverse complement strand
GCTCCAGGCCCTCGTCGGTGCCGGCCACGATCACCTCGTCCTCCGGCCCGAACCGTGCGTCCGGAGGCGGATCGGTCAGAAACTCGTCGCCACGCACCACGGCCAGGAGGGTGTAGTTCGTCTGCGTGTCCGCCGTGAGGATGGTGAGGGGACGCCCCTCCAGCGCCGCCACCGACCAGCGTACGACGTTTACGGCCCGACCGTGGGCCTGGTGGGGCTGCTCGTCTTCAAGCACTGTAGCGGCCAGCATGCGGCCGCACACGGACGGGAGCGCCTGCACGAAATCGGCGCCGGCCCGGTGGAGGTTCTGGACGGCGGCCTCGTTCTGGGCCCGCACCAGAATCTGCAGGTCCGGGTTGAGATCGCGGGCGATGAGCGTGGCAAAGGTGGCCACCGTGTCGTCGTCAACCGCGATGAGGAGGGCCGAGGCCGTCTCGATCCCCGCGGACTGGAGGGCCTCCGGGTTTCGCACGTCCCCAACCACGTCGACGTCGTCTGCGTCGCGCTGGTCGAGCACCGTGAGGTCGGCCTCCGCCTGCCGGAGGGTCTCGGCCGCGGCGTGGCCGGAGTCGCCGTAGCCGGCCAGGAGAATGGATTGGGGGGTGAACGCCCGGACGAACGGCGCCATCTCGCTGCGGAGCGCCTCGAGCTGGTTGGGCGTGCCGGCCAAAAACAACCGGGTGGTGTCGTCAAGCACGTGCTCCTCAGGCGCCGGCGTTTCGAAGGTGCCCTCGATCCACGCCCCAATCACGCGCACGCCAAAGCGATCGGCCAGGGCCACGTCGGAGACCGTGTGGCCGTGCAGGGGGCCGTGGGGCGTCACGACAAGCTCCGCCAACTCGAGGTTGTCCGACGCCACCACGTTGTCCTCCACGTTGGCCGCCGCGGCCAGGGGCACTTTGGCCGCGAGGCTGCGCCCCAGCAACTGGCGGGGCGAGAGCGCCACGTCCGCCCCGGCGGCCCGGTGGTAGCGGGCCAGCGACGCGTCTTCGGTGAGCGTGATGATTCGCACCTCCGAGGTCACCTCGCGGGCCGCCAGCACAATGCTCGCGTTCGTGTCGTCGGCCACGTCGGCCACCAGCGCCCGGGCGGTCGTGATGTGGGCGCGCTCCAGCACAGCGGCCGTGGTGGGGTCGCCCTCAATCACCGGGTACTCCTCTTCATACAGGCGCCCCGCCCGCTCCGCATCCGGCTCAACCAGGAGGTAGTCGTGTCCACGGGCCTCCAGGGCCTCCACAAAGACCTTGATCCGGGGGGTGTACCCGCAGACAATGATGTGGCCGGAGGTGGACGAAACAGTGCTCGGCGCGGTGGGGCGCAAGGCCTCGCGGAGCCACGGCACCACAAACACGTCCACCGCACTCAGGATAAACCCGATGCCCGCCAGTTGCGTGACGATCATCAGCAGGTTCATCTGCGGGCTCTGCCAGGGCGCATCCTCTCCGTAGCCGGTGGTCGTGAAGGTCTGGATGATAACCTCCAGGGCCTGATACCACGGCCGCGGACGTCCCTCCCACACACTCATCCCCAGGGCGTAGACCCCCGTAAAGAGCGCCGTGGCCCCCACGAGCACCAGCAGGTAGTAGATCGTGCGTCGAGAGAAAGAGGTCATAGGAGGATGCAGGGCGGACCAGGTCTCTGTGCCTTGGCAGGATCGGCCTCTGCACGCAGCATCGCAACCTGCCTCGTCCCTGTGCGATCTCGCCCCGGCGGAGAGCCGAACGCGTTCGCCTGGAGCCGCCGCGTCGCCACCCCACTCGGGTCCTAGAATGCGGACTTGGGACTGACGGCCTCGCGCTCGCTTGCCAGACGCATCGCCGGACTGGACCTCGGGGGCGGAGGAGGGCTCGTGCCTCGAGGCCTCAACTCGATTGCGAACGATGAAAGTCCGCGCCTCCATCCCTCAACAATTTCCCGTTGCCCCCGAGCGTTTGGCGGCCGGGCGTCACGCCGTTGCGGCGGCCGTTGTCGCGCAGTGTAACGGCTCCGAAGACCGATCGTCTACTGGGCGAACTCAAACCGCAGCCCCCCGCGGACGCCGGTCTACAGACCGTCCCTCCCCACCGGGGCGCCACACCTCGTGGTGTGGAGACTGCGATCATTCCTGTTTTCCCAGTCATTCTTCGTTTGCAATATGAGATATCTAACCACGTTTGTTCTTGCTCTTCTCACCAGCGCCGGCCTCTTGTTGGTCGGCTGCGACTCGGGAAGCTCGGGCTCGGAGGGCGGCACGCTTGCCGTCAATCTCACCGATGCTCCCGGCGACATTACGCAGGCCGAGGTCACGATTGAGCGCGTGACGGCCGTTCCGGTTGAGGACACGAGCGATGGCGACGCGACGGAGGGGGGCGTTTCGGTCCTGACTGACTCCTCGTTTACCGTCGACCTGACGACGCTTCAGGACGGAGTCACGGAGCTTCTTGGAGAAGTGCAGCTAGAGCCGGGCGCCTACAGTCAGATTCGGCTAAAGACCGCTCGCGAAGCCACCGTGTTCTACGAGGATGATAACGGCGACGAGGTAGAGGCGGACCTTACCCTTCCGAGTGCGGAGGAGACCGGCATTAAGGTCAACTTCGACCCCGTCGAACTCGACTCGCCTGAGGATCGGGCCGAGGTTACGCTCGACTTCAGTGTGGAGGAATCGTTCGTCGAGAGCGGACAGACCGGGTCCTACATCTTTAAGCCGGTCGTCGATGCCGAAGCCGTTGTGGTAAATGGAGACACCACCAGCTCGAGCAATTAATCGCTTGTGCTTTCGGTGCGTAAGGAACTCGCCCGACGCTGCCTCCTCCGTTCGTCCCGTCAATCTGGATATGGTTTCGTTCACCTTCGGCCTACCGGGACGGATTCTCGCCGGACTGCTCGGCGTGGCGATGGTGTCGGGGCTCGGTAGCCTCGGCGCCTTCGCACAGCAAGACCCGGTCGATGAAGTGGTCCAACGAGGCCAGCATGCCGATGTCCCGAAAGCCGAGATGCAGGACGTGGTGACTCGGAGCGAGGCCGCTGGGCTCTCGCGAAGCGAGACGGCCGGGCTTCTCCGCCCGGCCGTCGCGCTTGCCGAGAAGGGGTCCCCTCCCGGCCCCGTTCTAATGGCGGCCCTGGAGGGCCTCACCAAAGAGGTCCCCCTATCGCGGCTGCGAAGCTCTCTTTCCGCTACCCAGACGCGCGTAGAAGAGAGCCGTGCATTCGTTACCAGGGCACTTGGGCCGACGAACCGTTCGACCCCGAAGGCGGCACGGGATCAGTTGATTCTAAACATCGACTGGGCCCGGCGACAGGGGATTCCCGAGGAGACCATCGGGCGGGTCTGGAATGCACTCGAGGAGAGGCTCGGGCCCACCGAGGCGAACACAAAATCCCTCGCCGCGGCGTTCCGGGTTCTTCCCGACCTTCCCGGCACCGAGTCCGAACCAGTGGCGGCCGGCCGGCTCCTTGGGGAAGCCCTACGCGCCGGATACACGCCCGCGGACCTCCAGCAGTTGGCGGAGAAGATGAGAGAGACGGGCGCACGGCATCAGCCCGGGCGGGTCCGGATGGCCCAGGCGACGCGGGCAGTCGCACGCGGCGGCTCCCCGGCAGCGGTTCAGCTCCCGATCCCGGGAGCGCACACGTTCGGCGGCCCCCCTGCGGCCGCGGCACTGGGATGGAAAGGAACGCCGCCCGTCGTCGGTCCGCCCGACCGCGGAGGACGCCCGCCCAACGAGACGCCGCCTCCCGGGAATCAGGGATAGTCGTCCGCACGTATGGAGGCCGCGCGTCGGGACGCTGCCGATTCTTTTTTGACGGTGCGCTCCCCTCCCGCACCACGTCGGCTCAAACGGCCGATCAACAGGGCAGTCCCTCCCCCCGTGCGTCCTCGACCGAGCGCCCCAGAGGAGAAATCCATCCGTCCCGAAGCGCCCAGAAGCCCAGCAGGTTGTTGAGGGCGT
>JBKHEM010000194.1:0-3969 GCA_046540815.1 Salinivenus sp. | reverse complement strand
GGTCCGTTCCTTCCGAGGCCCTGGAACGCCAGCGCCCCCGATCCGGGGAGACGCCCCGTACCGCACGTGTGCGTCGACAGGTAAACGAATATGTCCTGGAGATGACGAACGCCGAGCGACGGCGGTGGCGGCACGCCCCCCTTCGTCACGACCCGACGCTTTCGCAGATTGCGTGCGGCCACAACCACGACATGCTGGAGCACGACTACATGGGACACCGAGATTCGGACGGGCAGTCTCCCTCTGCCCGCGTCCACTGGCAGCATCGACGGCTCATCGGCCACGTGGGCGAAAATACGTACCGGGGAGAATCCCTCGCCGACTCTGCGTCGCAAGCAGACAAACGGCGGTGGGCAGCCCACATCGTGGAGAGCTGGCTGCAAAGTCCTGCCCACCGGGACAACCTCTTGGGTACAGATTGGACGCACATTGGTGGCTGCGTGACCCAGGACTCGGTGGAGGGACGCGCAACGCAGGTTCTCGCCACTGTGCACGCCTACCTCGCCCGGCCGCTTCCCCAGCGGCTCTCCCCGGGTGATTCCGTCTTCGTCTCGTTCCGCACGGTGGGGAGCGCGGGGTGGCCCACCCGATACACGTTCGCTCCCGCGGGAACGTCCCCTCCCTCTGCCTCCGCGGACACGGCGTGGGGCCGCCCGCTCAAGGAGACCCTTCACCTTCCCGACTCGGCGGGGACCTACGCCCTTCGAGTGCTCCTCCCGGCCGAGCGAGGAGAGCCCAAGATTGTCGAGGGCCCGCGGGTGCTCGTTCAACGCGCCGACTCCTCTCGTGACCAACGCGGACCGGCCGCCTCCAGGTGAGGGACGCCCCCGACGGACATCAGAGCGTCGCAGCGCTTGCCGTCTGCAGGTCCTCTGCCTGGACAGCAGAATACGCTCCATTCAGCACGCCTCCGCCGTTGTGAGGAGGACCAAACGTGTGCCTCACGTGGCGCACGTCATCTCTCTTTGCGGCATTTCACGTCTGCCGTGCGCCCGGCCCTTGGTGGGGGTCCGGGCGCTTTTCTTTTGGGCACGTCTCTCTCTTCCAGCAACATGCGCCCTGAAAACCGCAGGCGCCGCGACAATCGCATCTTGCGTCAGCACGCAGCAGGAAGCGCCGGCATGGAGTTGCCCCGCCGCTAGAGCCTGCTCCTTGCATAATTCCGTTTTTCCCCTTAGGCTACTTTTGCGTGCAACTCTCTGCTGCCCACTGCTCTCCCGACGGCTCCTCTCACGCACAGATGGGCTTCGTATGGACTCCTCTGCTACGTCAACGCGTTCGCGCCCCTCGCTTCAGCGTGCCCTCACGAATGTCACCGGCCCCGCCCCCACTCGGGCGGCCATCCACCGAGTGGTGCGCTGCTGTCACCAGATCGCCCGGGCCTCCCTCCGTCAACAGCAACGAACCGGAAGCCTCCGAGAGGACGTGCTGGGCGAGGACATCGAAGACCTGGCCCTGGACGCCATCGCCGACCTCTTCAAACGGGACGCGCAGGGACACTTCCCTGAACTGCGTCGGTTCTTCGACGAGGTGTCTCCACAGGACCGCCCGCCGAAGGCCCTCCGCGAAGACCTGCGCCGCCTGGTTCAGAGCGCAGTCACCGACTGGCTCTTTGAGGCGTACCGGGCGGCCGACCGGTCGCTTTCGAACCAGATCCGCTCGCTCAAGCGGGCTGCCCGTCAGCGCGATGACGTGCGGCTGCGCCGCCGCGGAAGGACCCAGTGGCTGGAGGTCGTCCGTGCGGATTCCGCAAGCGGCCCCGCCCAAGGCGTCGGGCCTCGTACGGGGCGCCCCATGCCCCTCTCGGTGCTGGAGGCCCACCTGGCCAGCGCCGTGGCCGACGCCTGCTCCACCGACGATCTTCTCGACACGGCCGTCCGGACCCTGCAGTCTCACCCGACCTACGAATCCGCCTATCCACTGACTCGATTGGCCCAGGCGATGCGGGCGGCCTACGCTCGGGTCCAGGCCACCACCGAACACACCGGCCCGACGACCTATCCTGAACGCCCGCTCTTTCGACGTGAGGAGCTCTGGAACCACCTCGACGCCGTCCTCTCCACCTTGCAGGACGAAAAACGCGCAACGTATGTAGGACAGGGAAAGGTTGATGTGACCACGTATACAGCGTACTTTCGGGCGCTTCGCGACCGCTTGGCCGCACGATTTGTGCCGCCCGGCGACCCGGACATGACGCATTACGAGGCCCTCTCGAAACATCTTCCGCACCTTTCGAAGACGACCTACCGGGACGAACACCGCGCCCGCTTCGAGTACCTGGAACAGCAGGCCCGCACCGCGCTCATCGACCGACTCGAAGAGATGATTTGACCCCTGCCCCAGAACCTTCCCCCTGCTGCTTCGACAGAATGTAACGCTTTCAGGACGAAACTCGACGTTTTTGTGCTTGCCGATCTGCTTTTGTCTTTTCCTTCCGAAAGCCGTTCCAATGATTCCACGCCCGCGTCAGCAGAGTGCTGGACTCGCCAGGAATCAATAAGGGAGGGGTTCAGGAAGCGCTTTGCTCGCGGTCGGCAGAGACCTCGACTGTGAGCGTGCTCCATTCGCTGCCGGACGAACCTAACCTACAGCATTGTGGACCCCCGTGAGGAGCGACTTATTGAGCAGCTCGTGCATCGGCCCGACAGCCTTTCCCCTGCGGAGCGCAAAAACGCCGAGCGCCTTCTCGGGGACGATCCCGGCGCGGCCCTGTACGCAAAGTTTCTACAGGGCTTCTACAACCAGTTGGACGAGGAAAGGGAGCGCCCGCTGGACCCGCACATTGACACCTTCGTGGATGACCTCTTTGGCGCTGGTCTGGGAGCGGGCCCGGCCGAGGGGCCGACGTCAATTCCCGTGGAGCCGTACACTCCGGGCGCGCCGGCCGGCCCCACGGTCCTGGCGGCCGCCACTCGCTCTCCCCCTCCCCACACAGACGACGCCGAACCCGACGCTCCCCGCTTTTCGGTCCTTGCCACCCTCGCCTCTGCAGACGAGAAGGTGCTCGTCCGGGTTGTGGGGGACCGACACACCAACCGCGGCCGTCTCTACGTGATGGCCGAACCAAAGAGACGACAGGCCCACGTGGTCGTCTCGTTCCCCGAGTTGGGGCTCCACCTCGCGACGGACGAGGACGGGCGCGCCACTTTTTCCCTTCCCACAAACGGAATCCCGTCTCCCTCCGCGTCGGATGCCCCCTCGGATCCCTGGGCGGAGATCTCCGCCCTGGTGCGCCGCCCCGTCGCCGTCCGCCGGCTTCCGCCCGATAGCACGGCCGTCCTTGTGCCCGACGCGTCCGAACCCGACGCCCCCGAGCCAAACCGCCTCTTGTGCCGGTACGAGCACGGCACTCTCACTGTCACGCCTGCGGACGAGGACGCGTCCCAACCCGCCTTCCTCTCGGTCACGGAGGGAGAGCAGCCCCCGGCGCTCCTCTCCCTTCGCTCCAGCGCCCCCATCCAACGCGCCGTCCCCATGGGCGGCCCGTTGACCCTTCGCCTCTACGTATAGGGGAGGCTCCCTTTCTCCCGTTCCCTTCGCGACCGTTCCCGTCTCTGTTCGAAGGCCGCTCCCCATTCCGTGCCGCCCTCTGAGCCTCTGGGCCGGGAGGCCCACTTCCATCGCCTTCTTGAGGTGCTAAACGGCCCCGTCTCCGACCGGTGGGCCGCCGTGGAGACCGATGCCTTTCTGTCCCGCCTCGCCCCTGAGCAGCCCGAGACCGAGTCGTACCTGCTGTCGCTGACGGAACCGCTGGCGGCACGGACGGAAACGCTCTCGCCGGTGGGGCTCGCGCCCGGCGGCCTGGAGCGCCTGGCCGACCGGCTCCGGGCGGCCCGCCGGGCGCATCCGGCCCTTCAGAACCTGTCGCTGCTCGAACAAACCGAAACGGCCCTGCGCCGCCGCGTGGCGCTCTTGTACGCGTACGCCGGCGCCATTGAGTCGGCCCTGGAACAGCTGGTCTCTCCCGAC
>JBKHEM010000193.1:0-3976 GCA_046540815.1 Salinivenus sp. | reverse complement strand
TCGGCCCAGTCCGGCACGGACGCGCCCGGAACGTCGGACGACGGCGGAGACGCGGAGCGACCGGACTCGGAGGGAAGGGCCCGAGACCGGTCTGACTCCTGAGCCATCACAGGAAGTCCCCCGCTGGCCACGATCAGGGTGAGCAGACTGGCAGCAAGAAGGGTTCGAAAGACTGCGTCCGAAGGGTTGGGGCCGGAAGGCATACGACGGAAGACGGGTTGTGGAGGGGCGGTGGTAAACGGCGCGGGCGGTCGCCCCCGCTATCGCACGATGGTGACGCGCCGGGTCGTCCGGAAGTGTTCGCCCTCAGCGCGGAGGAGGTACGATCCGCTGGACAGGCCGCCGGCACGAATCGGAAGGGCATGCGACTGCTGGGCCGAGAGGCGGCCGCGGTGGAGCGTGCGCACGCGGCGCCCAAGCAGGTCGTAGAGGGCAACCTCTACCGTCTGCGGCTCGCGCACCTGGATTGACACGGTTCCCGTCTCGCGGATCGGATTCGGGGCGAGGGTGACCTCGGCGTCGTCGGCCAGGCGCATCTGTACGGCGACAGTGTCGCTTCGCGTGACGGACCCGTCCAGGTCCACCTGCCGCAGGCGAAAGACGTGGCGGCCCGAATCGAGCGAGTCGGTGCGGAAGCGATAGTGCCGCGGGGTGTCGGTGGTGCCGTGTCCGTCGACGAAGCCGATCGAGGCAAACGCCTCGCGCTCCGGTCCCCGGTGCTCGATATGAAACCCCGCGTTGTTGCTTTCGCTGGCCGTCGTCCAGGAGAGGCGGGCCGTCCGCCCGGCCGCCGTTGCCTCGAAATGGGTCAGTTCTACCGGAATCGGAGTCGGTTGCACGGTGAGCGTAAACCGGGCGCTGTCCGACTGGGCCTGGGCCCGGATCGGGGGTGGGGCGGCCGTTGATGGGCCTGCGGAGGCCGTCGAGGAAGCCGCCGACGGCGAGAGGGAGAAGGCGTAGGACGTGTCTCTGCGAAGGTTGACCGTCGAGTCGGTGACGGTGTCGTGGAGCGTCAGGCCCCACTGGTCCGGCACGTGCTCCCACGTGTGCCATTCCAGCTCGAACGTATCGACCGAGTCCGCGTCCTGCACCTGGAGCGACAATGGAAGGTCGACCCCCTCCTCGGGCAGTGTCGGGGGAACGGACGCGACCGACTGCAGGCGCATCTCCCCATTGGCGGTGTCTTGAAACGCCGCCGTGGCGTAGCGGTCCGAAAGGGGCGTGAGCTTCGAGGCGTCGTGCACGTCCCAGCCGGTCGTGCCGCCCTCCGGCGCGTGGAGCAGGAGGGCTTCGTCGCGGGTGAGCGTCGTCCCCGCGGCGTCCCGGCCCACGAGGCGAAACTCGATGCGCGGCGGGGCCTCCGTCTCCTGGTTTTGAATCTCGGCCGGATCGGCGCGCCGACCGCTTTCGGAAAAGGTAAGTGTGTTTCCCGCGCAGTTGTTGTCGGAGACGCATTCCACGAAAAAGCCCTGGTACGGCCCGAGAAGGTCGTCGCTCGTACTCGACTGTGTGACCGTCTCGTACGTACCCTCGCTGGGGTCCCAGAGCTGAGCCGTGGTCTGAAAGTTTTGATCGCCCAGGTCCAGCCCCGAAAGGTCAAACGATTGGGCGTACGGGTTGCCGAGGAGGTGGAATCCCTCGTCCAGTGAGCCGGTTGTCACGTCAGACGTGCGGGGCGTGCCGGGCAGGCCGATCGTGAAGGGAGGGGGATCCGTCTGAGGCGTTTCCGCCGTGTCGAAGACGTACCAGATGAAGCCCTGCCCGTTGCTGGTGAGGTCGGTCGTACGCGAGGACGGGACGGTCCAGTCGGTAGAAGAGTCGTCCGGCCCGCCGGGCCACTGGTACAGGTTGGGGGTGGCATTGGGAAAATGGCCGTCGACGCCCTGCACGAGGCTCACGGCCGCAAGGGTGTCGGCATTGACGCCGCCCATCGGAGCCGCCAGCATGCGCCATCCGGCGCCGCTCGTGACCTCCGCGGTGGGCTGGAGGGCTTGTCCGGTGCCGTTGCGGCCCGGGGAGCCGGGATCGCCGCTCCCACTGCCGTCCTGCGTGAAGCCGCGCTCGCGCCGAGAGGCCTCGGCCCAGTTGTCCCCGTCGTTGTTCTCGGCCGTGCCGGTGAACACCATGGCGGCGTCGTTGGCATCGGGCCACGGCGACGAGTCGCTGTAGTCGACAATATCGACTACGGCGTCGCCATCATCCCTGACCTCGACTTCTCCTCCAGAATTCGTGAGACCACCATCTTGCGGAAAGTCGCAGGTTTCAATGCCGCCGTTTTCTGACACGTCCGTGTTTCGACAAAGCACCGCGAAGCCGCGGGGCGGGATCTCTAGATCTTCGTCGATGTCGGTGTCGCCAGTTCCAGGAGGGTCTATTGTCCAGCCATTCAGGTTGATGCCGCTGCTCGTGGCGTTGTACAGCTCGATGTATTCGCCGTCCGTGTCATTCACCGACGGGGCCGGCATGAGCTCTGTGATGAGCACGTCCCCCTCGTGCTCGCTGACCGCGTCCTGGATCGTGAGGTCGAACGTCGTGGGCGTTCCCAGCGTCGCCTCCCCGTCCGTCGTTATGTTTTCCAGGTCAAACGCCGCGGATTCCTCTCCCTCCGCCCCGTCGTCCGTCTCGAAGTCCAGCGGAACGGTTTCGGTGTCTCCGTCGCTCGCGTTGGTCCCGAACGTAAGCGAGGTGCTCGTCTCGGAGGCAGGGAAGGTGCTCGTGAAGTCGCTTTGCGAGGCGTCGCTGCTTCCCTCATCGAACACCACGTCCACGGTCACCTCGTTGCCGTCCGGGTTGGCAATCTCAGCGGTCAGCGTGGTCGATTCCGAAGATTCGTTCACCGTGCCGCTGTTGGTTGTGAACTGGACCGTCGGCTCCAGTTTTGGCTCCACGCTCAGGTCGTCGAGGGCCAGTTCGTCGCGAGAGCCGCTCCCGCTCCCGTCGTCGGAGGTGAACCGGAGGAAGAGGCAATCGTCTTCCGGAAGGGCAAGCGACGAGACCGTAGTGGAACGTTCGGTCGTTTCCCAAGAGGGAGAGTCGTCCTTAGCCTCGGGAGTCTCGACATCGAGGTCCGAGAGGGCTGAAAAGGCCTCGTCGCCCGGCGTGCTGCCGCAGGCACCGGTCGCGTAGGCGGAGGTCACAGAGCTGGACCGGTCCGCGTCGTTGTACACCTCAATGTCGTAGCTAAGGTCGACCTCGGTGATCGTCCCGCCCGTTTCGTTTTTGTATTGCGCGACGAACGTGCCCGGCGTGAAGTCGTCGCCGGTCGGCTGCACGCCGAGGCTAAAATCGTCAGCGTCTGTCTCGAAGGCGTAAATTCCTCCGGATATCACTCCTCCCTCGTCTACCCCCTGAGCAAAGCTACCACTCGTTTCCTCCCCGCCGAAGGAGAGGTCCCCATCGCTGAGGCCTGTGGCAATGAACTCGTCGGAGTCAAGCTGGCCATCGCTCGGGTCTGGCGAAAAGCCATCCCCGTCAAACGAGTCGAAGTTGCGGGTGACCGTCGTCCCGTCCGAGGAGAGACTGATTTGCCCAACGGCGGTGTCGGGAAAAGCCACGGCGCTCGCGACGAAAAGACAGAGGAGCGCCAAGCCCCGCCGCCGGTTCGGAATTGCAGTTCGGTAGATTGAAATGAGGGCAGCCATTGGAGACGCAAGGACTGAAAGACGTGATTGCGTTCAGGTCCTCTTCCCTAAAAGCCGTAAGGGGCACGGAAGTAGAGACGAAGAGACCGCTGAGGAGAAAGGGAATCCAGGGCGGGCAGAGCCGAGGATGCAGAGCAGTCGAATGTCGGAGGCGGACAGAAAAAGAGAGAAGAGGGGTATTCTTAGGTGCGAAGAATTCTTGGTGGTCAAGATGGGATACGTAGACAAATATGGGTAAGAAATATAACGTCGTAATCTAAAAAGTGAGTGTCATAAGGGGGGACGTAGCAAGATATTAAGGGGGGCTAGTTTCTCCGACCACGCCTTGATGGTGT
>JBKHEM010000192.1:0-3991 GCA_046540815.1 Salinivenus sp. | reverse complement strand
TCGCCCCGTGCTTAGACGCCGGGGCCTACAGATCCTCGAGCCAGGCCCGGAGCATCCAGCGATCGTCCGCAATTTGACCGCGCAGGTCTTCGAGCAGGGCTGCCGTGCGAGCGTCGTCGGCTGCCTCCGCCCGATCGATCAGTGCCTGCACTTCTTCGTCGAGGGCGGAAAGGTCGGCGACAATTGTCCGCACCATGGTGTCGGCAGTCGGCGTGCTCGGGTCCTCGTCCAGCTGCGCCAGGTCGAGGATGTCGGCCAGGGTGTGCACGGGCCAGTCGCCCCGGCACTGCACCTGCTCGGCGATCTCATCGATCGCGTCGTTCCAGACCGTATACAGGTCCTCAAACTGCTCGTGGAGCGTGAAGAAGTGCGGCCCGGTCACATTCCAATGGTAGTGCCGCACCTTCTGGTAAAACACCGTCGCGGTGCGTATTAAGAGGATGTGTTCGATCCAGAGGCGTCGGCGGTGGTATCGTCCATCTCTTCTACCACGTCCTCGGCCCGCTTCACAGCGGTGTGCACCTCATGGACGAACCGATCGCGGCCAACCTCGTCCGGCACCCCCGCCGCTTCCATGACATCCTTCACCGGTCCCTTCACACCCGCAAAATACAGGGCAATGCCCTTCCGCCGGCACGACTCGATGACTTCTTCCAGGGCATCGACTCCCGTTGAGTCAATCCGGTTGATCGGGTACATGTCCACCACGATAGCCCGGAGCGCTTCGCCCTGCGTGTCCACCGTCGTCAGAAGGTCGCGGAAGGGCGAGACGGTGGCGAAGTACAAGTTGGCATCCATCCGCACCACCACCGTCTCGCTCTGGGTAAGCGCCTCGGGATTCCGCTTCAGGTTTCTGTACGTCCTGGTGCCCGGCAGGCGACCCATGATGGCCGTGTGGGGCGTCGAGCTCTGGTAGATGACGACAATGAGCGAGACAACGACGCCAATCACGATGCCCTGCTCGATGCCAAGGCCCAGCGTGGCGACAAACGTGAGCGCCATCAGGCCGAGGTCCCGGCGGTCCACCCGCCAGAGGTGGAGGGCCTCCTCCCACTCCACGAGTCCGGCCACCGCCACCATGATGATCCCCGCCAGTACCGCGTTGGGCAGGTAGTAGAAGAGCGGCGTCAGTGCAATCAGCGTAAGGGCAATGACGGCCGCGCTCACGAGGCCCGCCGCGTTGGTCTTCGCTCCCGCCTCGTCGTTCACCGCGGTCCGCGAAAAGCCGCCGGTGGTCGGGTAGGCACTAAAGAAGGCCCCCGCGACGTTTGCCAGGCCAAGCCCCACGAGTTCCTGATTGGCATCCACCTCGTACCGGTGCCGACGGGCGTAGACCTGCGCCACAGCAATCGACTCCATGAAGCCGACGAGGCCGATGGCGAGGGCGCTCGGCGCAAGCCGCTGAACAAGATCCCAGTCGAGCGGCGGCACCGTGGGGGGCGGGAGCCCCCCCGGCACGCCTTCCACGATGGCGACCCCGTGCTCGTGCAGGCCGAAGGCCCAGACGACCCCCGTAGCAACGACGACAGCCAGGAGCGCCCCGGGAAGGGACCGGTTCAGGCGCCGCAGCGCCACTAGCAGGAGAATGGTTCCTATCCCTATCCCCACCGTTAATGGATCGGCGGTCTCGAGCTTTCCCACCGCCGCCCACAGAATTTCGTGGACGTAGTTTGAGCGGGGCAGGTCGATGCCCAGGAGGTGCTTTAACTGACTGAGGCCAATAATGAACGCCGCAGCGGACGTGAAGCCGCTCAGGACCGGGTGCGACAGAAAGTTCACCAGAAACCCGAACCGCGCGACGCCCAATCCAAACTGCAGGAGCCCCACCATCAGCGACAACAGCACGGCGAGCCCCACGTACAGCTCCGGCTGCCCCTCCGCCATCGGTCCCACGGCCGCGGCCACCAGGAGCGACACCATGGCCACCGGCCCCACAGACAGCTGGCGCGAGCTCCCGAAGAGCGCGTACACGACCAGTGGGACGAGCGAGGCGTAGAGCCCGTAGATCGGTGACAGGCCCGCAATCAGGGCGTACGCCATGCCCTGCGGAATGAGCATAACGCCCACCGTGAGGCCGGCGGACAGGTCCCCGCGCAACTGCGTGCGGTCGTACCCGGACAGCTGTCGAAGGAGCGGAACGAAGCGCTGAAGAACGGACATGGAGTTAGGGGGCCAGGTGAGGTCGACCCGAGGGGTTGGCTACTCCTGCAACCAGCGGTACAACATCTCGGGCGGACAAAATCCGGTTAAGGCACTCTGAACTCACGGTAAGACCCGCGAACACCGTTAACAGGTATCCCCACAGGCTCAGGAAGAAGCCGAGTCCCAGGCCGATCAGCGAGACGGTGCCCGTCAGTACCCGTACGAGTTGTTCCTGGGTTAAGGGCACCCGGCACACACCGGCAGTAGAGGAGTCGGGCGAGTCGGTGGAAGGGGACGCCGTCGTAGCCATGGTGAACGTAAGGTTGTGGACCGATAGCACGAAGGAACTGAGGACGGTCACACCGCCCGCTCCACTGCCTCTTCGACCGACAGCGAAAGGATGGTCGCAGTGTCGGGTTGCAGGGGCTGGGCACTGCCCGGAGTGGCCGCGGCCCAGAGCCCGACCAGCACAACCAGTCCCACAACCAATCGCGCACGGGCGGTTAATCGCGCACGGGCGGTACGCTCCCCGGATACGAGCGCGGAGGGGATGGGGAAAGCAACTGAAAGCAGCATAAGGAGCGGTGCGGTTCGGATGAAAGCGACGAGCAGGAACGAGGCTATTCGTGAGCGTGAAGTTCGGTGAGGGCCGCCGCCATCAGAGCCGTTTTCCAGTCGAAGGTGGAAGTGGCGTTCGGCGGTGCGGCCACAGCCGACCGCAGGGCGCCGCGTGCAAGGACCCGCTCCTCAGATTGCGGACCGCCTGGGCCCGCCCGTTCGCGGCCGTTTCGGGCACGGACACGGGCACTGCCTGCAGGCGCTGCGCACAAAACTGTCGCAGGATGCGGACCGATCGGGGCGACATAGGAGCAGAACTCGAACAGCCCGCGCACGAGGCCCACCAGGCGATCCGCCGGGGAAGTGGCGCCCTCGGTGGCCGCCGTCAACTGCTCGTACAACTCGTCCGCACATCGAGCATGAAGGCACGACGCAAGGTCGACCTTCCCGTCGAAATGGCGGTGGAGGGCGCCCTCAGACGCATTCGCCTGCGTCGCAATCTCCCGGATGGTCGTGTCTTCGATTCCCTGTTCGGCAAACAGCTCCAGTGCAGCATCACAAATGGCATCCCGCTTGTTCATTGGACAAGAGCTCTTTAAAGGATCGTGGGCACAGCGCCCCTCCGCTCGGGACGAGCGCGTGTCTCATTGTGAGTGAACGCTCACTCACATCCTATGACTGCTGCCACGGCCGTCGATTTCTCGGTTCCTCGAATTTACACGAAGACAGGCGCGGCGTGCGCTAGAAGGATCTCTCTCGGCCCTTCAGGCTGCGAGGCAGGCTAGCTGGTCGGGGTGGAGCAGCTCCAGGACGCTCCTCGAAAGCCAGCAGCCGAAGACAGGGCGCCCGCGGCGCATTCCTTTCGCCAGGGATCCTCCACACCCATGCGCCCAGTCGATCGTCTGTGCAGTGCGTCCGTGCGAAAGCACGAACGCGTCGCAACACACTGCACGTGCACGCCTCTCAATCGGGGCGTTTCAACATCGTGCCCGTCGGCTGCGCCGCCGCTATCCGGTCATTTCCATCACATTCTGCCCCAGAATGACAACGCCCATCACCACAAGAAAAATGGCAAAGATACGTTTGAGGCGTGCCTGGGGCACGTACCGTCCCATCCGTCCTCCAATGATGCTTCCCACGATGCCAATGGCAGAGAAAATGAGGACCAAGTCCCAGTGAATCGAGAGCCCGGCCTCCTCCATCACATCGATGTACTTCACGAATCCGGCGATGCTCTTCACCGCGATGATCAGGAGGCTCGTTCCGATGGCCAGGTGCATCGGCAGGCCGC
>JBKHEM010000191.1:0-4084 GCA_046540815.1 Salinivenus sp. | reverse complement strand
CCCTTTCAGGAGATTGTGGAAGCGGCCGACGCGATCACGGAGGTGCTGTCCGGCGAGGAAATTGAAGAGGCCTTCGATCCGAGCTACCACGTTCGCAACGTGGACCTCATCTTCCGGCGGGTGGGGTTGGGGGAATGATGTGTGAGGCGTAAGACGTGAAGTCGGAAGCGGCGCTGCGCACAGGGCAGTGCTCCTTTCGTTCGGGGCGATTTTGCGAAAGGGGCAAGATGGCGGCGCCAGCGGCTGGAAAGAACATACCAGAAGTCTGTCGTGAACTCGGTTCTCGCTCACACCTCGTGATCGCCGCTCCAACGGCTGCGTCCGACCGCCATGCTCCGAATTGCACTGTACATCCTCGCCGGTCTTCTGGGCCTGGCAGTCGTCGGCTACTTTACGGTGGCGGCCCCCATTGCCGACAGCCGCTTCAACGCCAAGCCGGCGGACCCGAGCGAGCCAGTGTCCGACAGCGCACGGGCGGTGCATGACAGTCTGATGGTCGCGGATCTCCACAACGACCTGCTCCTCTGGCCCCGCGACCCACTGACGCGCTCCGACCGCGGGCACTCCGACGTGCCTCGTCTCCGCGAGGGCGGAGTGGGCCTGCAGGTCTTTGCCGCCGTCACGCAGGTGCCCCGCGGCCGCAGCTACGCCGGTACCTCCGCGGACGCACTTGACCAAATCCCCTTCCTTGTCGCCGCCCAGCGGTGGCCCGTTCGCACCTGGACGAGCCGCCTGGAGCGGGCGCTCTATCAGGCCGAAAAGCTCCGTCGGGCGGCCGATCGCGACGAGCGCCTCATGCTTCTCCGCACGCAGGCCGATCTGGCGAATGCGCTCATGCGCCGCGCCGGCACGCCGGACCTGCTGGCCACGCTTCTGGCCGTGGAGGGCCTGCACGCGCTGGAGGGAGACATCGCAAATGTCGACACGCTCGTCGACGCCGGCTACCGCATGATGAGCCTCACCCACCTCCACGACAACGCCCTCGGCGGCTCCAACACCGGCCTCGAAAAGGGCGGGCTGACCGCGTTTGGCGAGGCGGTGCTTGACCGCCTGATCGAACAAAACATCACGATCGATCTTGCCCACGCCTCCGAGGCGCTTATCGATGATGTGCTGGCCCGCACAGAGGCGCCCCTCGTCGTATCGCACACCGGCGTGCGCGGCACCTGCGACAGCCCGCGCAACCTGAGCGATCGGCACATCGAGGCCATCGCGGCGCAGGGCGGCGTGATTGGCGTCGGGATCTGGGAGCGGGCCATCTGTGGCGATTCGCTCGCCGCTGCCGCCCGCGCCATGCGGTACGTGGCCGACCGTGTGGGCGTGGAGCACGTGGCCCTGGGCACCGACTTTGACGGCACCGTGTCCGTGCCCATCGACGCGGCGGGCCTTCCTCGCCTCACCGAGGCGCTTCTGGAGGAAGGGTTCGCGCCGGAGGAAATCCACAACATCATGGGGGGCAACGTCGTGCGGGTTCTTCGTCGCACCCTTCCGCCCGGACGATGACGATAGTCGCAATCGGCACGGACGCTCCCGCTGGATGGAGAACTGGACTTGACGGCTCGGAGGGACAGGCGAGCCTCGAGTCGATCTCGTGCGTATTGTGAAGAACCAGTTTCACCCGCTCTTCGGCACTGCATGCGGGGGCGCTCGTTGCATCCGCGACGGCTGAGTCGTAGTGTGCTTTCTCACCCGTTCCATCCATCGCGCCTGTTCTCGCGACTCCCTGCGCGCCCATGTTTGGTGAATTCATTCCGCTTTTCGTCATGATTGCGCTGGCCACGGGGCTGGCGCTTACGCTCCTGGCCGCGGCCACGTACCTGGGGCCGAATCGTCCGAGTGGAACCAAGACGATGCCCTACGAGAGCGGCATGGACCCGGTGGGGAGCGCCCACGAGCGGTACTCGGTGAAGTTTTATCTCGTCGCCATGATCTTCATCGTCTTCGACGTGGAAGTTGTGTTCATGTGGCCGTGGGCGGCAAGCTTTCACGACTTCATCGACGGCGGGGCCGGATTAGGAGTCACGGCGGTCGTCGGGCTTTTCGGATTGATTCTCCTGGTGGGGCTGCTCTACGACATCCAGAAGGGCGGCCTCGACTTTGAGCAGTAGGGGGTGGCCCGGGCCGTCCCCAACTGTGACGGTCACGGTGTTTTCCTCTGGAAAAGAGAAACAGGGGCGCAAGGCCCGGATTTAACGCAGTGTCGCTGCGCCTTTACGCGATCCCTTGGCCGTGTGCGGCACGAACGGCACAATTTTCCTAAATCGCCAGACAGACCGATGGCTGGATCCTCTTCGAGCAACGGACAGGGCTTTTTTACCACGCGGGTCGATGCCCTCTTGAACTGGGCCCGCTCCAACTCACTGATGCCCATGCCGATGGGGCTGGCCTGTTGTGCCATCGAGATGATGGGGTTTGCGGGGCCGAAGTACGATTCGGCCCGCTTTGGCAGTGAGGCGATGCGCTTTTCGCCCCGCCAGGCCGACCTCATGATCGTGGCCGGGTGGTGCTCCTATAAGATGAGCCACGCCATCCGCCGGGTGTGGGATCAGATGGGGGACCCAAAGTGGTGCATTGCCATGGGGGCCTGCGCCTCCACCGGCGGCATGCACCGCTGCTACGGCGTGGTGCAGGGGGTGGATAACTTCCTGCCGGTGGATGTCTACATCTCAGGCTGTCCGCCGCGCCCCGAGGCCGTGCTGCACGCCTTGATGGACATCCAGGAGAAGGTCCGAAACGAGTACTCGGTGGTGCAGGACTACACGTACGGCGCGGCCGACGAGCGCGCCCCGGTCATCCCGGAAAACAGCAGCAAGTTTCCCGGTCAACTGGAGAAGCCGACGCTGTCCGACGTTACGGTGGAGGCCCCCTCCACTGCGTCGAAAGAAGAGGACGACCCGTCTGCCGCGCCCGCCCTCGCGTAGACTGGCTTGCGCCCGCACTGCTCAGATGTAATGCCGACGTTCCATGAGTAACACGCCCGCCCGCTCCGGGGACGCCGAAGAGCCGGAAGAGCTTCGGTTCCACTACACGCCTTCCGACGGGCCAAAGCCCGAACAGGAGACCGACAACCCCCACGCGAAGGACACGACCCGCGTCCCGGAGGTGATCGAGGCACTCCGCGAGGCTTTCGGCGCGTCGATCCACGAGGTTGAGCGCTACGCCAACGAAGACACGGTCTACGTCGAGAAGGCGCGCATCCGCGAGATTTGTCGCTTCCTGAAAGAGGAGCTGGACTTCGAATACTTCGTGGACCTGGGCGGCATCGATAATTTCACGGATGAAGACCGATACGAGGTCTTCTACAACATCGTGAGCACCGAGCGGCAGAAGCGCATCCGCCTGAAGGTGCGCGTGGACGAGGACGACATGCGAGTGCCGAGCGTGACGGAGGTCTACCGCGCGGCGAACTGGAACGAGCGAGAGGCCTACGACATGTTCGGCTTCAACTTTGTCGACCACCCGGACCCGCGCCGGATGTACATGCCGGAGGACTTCGAGTACCACCCGCTCCGGAAGGAATTTCCGCAGCTGGGGGTGCCGGGGTCCCTGCCCCTCCCGCCGCAGACGCCCGACGGTGAGCTCACAATGGATCCCTTTGCCGCCGCCCGGGGCTCCGAGCCGCGCAAGAGCTACGAGGAGCCGCCCGTTGACCCGGACTCCGAATAGCGCGATTAGCGCGCGACCGTAGAGCGGGCACCGCTGAACGCTCACCGCACCAACGCACTTCCATGGCCACAAAACCAGACTTTCCGGGGCACGATCTTGGGGATCAGTTTCGGTTCTGGCCGAAGCACAACGAAAAGATCTACGAGCGCCTCGAAAGCAAGCACGCCTGGATTGAGGAAAAACGGGCCGCCGGGGGAGACGGAGAACTGCCCCTCACGGAGACGGTGGAGCAGGATCCGCTGGAAAACGAGATGATCCTCAACATCGGGCCGCAGCACCCGGCCACGCACGGGGTGCTGCGCTGCGTCGTGAAGCTCGACGGCGAAACCGTCGAAAAGGCCGTCCTGGACATTGGCTACCTGCACCGCGGCATCGAAAAGCTCGCGGAGCACAAGACGTATCAGGAGTTCATGCCGTA
>JBKHEM010000190.1:0-4112 GCA_046540815.1 Salinivenus sp. | reverse complement strand
TGTGTGGGGCGAGCAAAGAAAACGGAGGTCCGTCGTTCGACTACTCCTGAGTGGGCTGCAGTTCCATTACGAAGCCGCCGTGGGGTCGCAGATCGAGGGTAAGCGAGTCGCCGGGCGCGACGGAGCGAGATTCCTGACGAAGAGTACGGGGCCCGCCGTCGTCGGTAATGAGCCGCCCAGACGCGGGGTCGTCGAGGACGTCAAGCGGGACCGTCACGGTCCGTGCGTCGTCCTGCCCGTTCAGTCCCGCCACGTACCATCGGTCGCCGTGGCGGCGGGCCAGCACCACGAACTGCCCCGGGAAGCCGTCAAGAAACTGGGTTTCGTCCCACGCCGCGGGGAGGGTGCCCAGGAACGAGCCCACGTAGTCGGGCTGCTGCGCCAGGCTCTCCGGCGTGACTCCGAAGTGCTGGAGCCCCGACTCAAACACGACGGCCATGGCTAAGTCGAAGCCGTTGCTCGTCCGCCGCTTCGAGTTGCCAATCGAGTCGGTGAGCATGGTCGGCGTGAAATCCATCGGGCCCACCACGTTGCGCGTGAAGGGCAGCATGGTGGCGTGGGTGGGCGCGCGGTCGGCGTCCTCCTGACCGAAGGTGATGTATTCGTAGCCGCGCACCGCCTCCGAGGTCATAAAGTTCGGATAGGTCCGGTGCTCGCCGCGCGGGAGTGTCGATCCGTGCACGTTTACCATGAGGTCGTGGGCCGCGGCGTCTTGGTAAATGTCGCGGTAGAGCTGAACGACGGACTGCTTGTCGCCCCCGAAGAAGTCGACCTTTACGCCCTCAATACCCATTTCTTCCAGCCGGGCAAACTCCTCGCGCCGCGCTTCCGTCGTGTGCATGCGGTCCCGCGGCGTTTGCGGGGCTTCATTGAATGAACCATTCGAGTTGTACCACAGAAAGAGTCCAACATCCCGCTCATCCGCATAGGCCACGAGGTCCCGAACCCCCTCGTATCCAATCTCTTGATCCCACAGGTTGTCGACGAGGGCGTACTCGAAACCGTACTCGGCGGCCATGTCGATGAAGCGCCGCTGAGTCTTCGCATTGATCGACTCGTCTTTGAGCGGAAGCCAGCTCCAGGCCACCGTGCCGGGCTGTACGACGCTCGTGTCCTCGACCGTCGACGGCGGGCTCACGTCGGTCGGAAGCGTCGACTCGACAATGGGGCCCAGCCCGTCTCCCACGGCAATCAGGCGCCAGGGCGAAGCGAACGGCAGCGTGAAGGACGGGTCGACGGGATCGGCGGGCCCCGTGCCTTCGCCCGGCTGCGGTCCGGCAATCCGGTAGCCCGCGCCGTCGGGCGTCGCGTCGAGGCGGGAGGCGTGATACGAACCGTCAAGGCCCGCCTCCGTCACGAGTGCCCACGTGCCGCCAGGAGTACGGAAGAGGCCGGGGAACGCCCAGCCTACGCCCCGAGGCGCCGGCTGCCCTGTGGGCTCATCCTTCACGTAGTGCGCCTCATACGACGGAAACGTCTCGCTCCAGCCGGTGTCCGGGGGATCCATCGGCATCAGCCAGCTCCGCGTGTCCTCGGCAAAACGAAAGCCCGTGTGCTCGTCTCCGGCCACCACAGTATCGGGCGCGGCCTGCTCCGGGATGCGGTAGCGGAGTGCGACGCCGTGGTTCGAGACCTGCGCCACAATCTCGATCGGCTGGCCGGCACGGTTGACGAGGGAGAGCACCCGCCGATTCGCCTCATACTGCACTGCTGACTGCTTGCCGTGGTGGAGACGATATGCGTCCGTCACCGTGGATTCGCTCGTGTCTTCCACCGAAAGGCCGCGGCGCCAATCGCCCATCGAGGTCTCCAGCCCCAGCGGGGAGGGGCGGAGGACTGCCGTGTCGTCGTACCGCACCGCGTACCGCACGCCCCCATCGTCCGACAGGCCCAGCTGCACCGTCACACGCCCATCAGGGCTTGCAGTGGTTACCGCCTTTTGGAGCGGCTGGGCCCGGATGGGGAAACTCACAAAGATCAGCAGGACGGTGACGGAAAGAGCGCAATCAAGGCGCGTCATGCAAAGCGTCGGCTGTGAGAAGAGAAGTGGAGATCAGGCCGCGTCCTGGAATACCGCCGCCTTGATGATCTCGTCGTCGTAGCGGGACTGAAGGGCGAGGGCTTCCGGCGCGTCGGTCAGCGGAAATCGGTGGGTCACGAGGGGCTCCACCGCGACGCGGCCCGACGCGACCATCCGAATGGCGCGGTCGTACACGTGTCCCATCCGCCGCGACCACTTGACCGTCACGCCCTTTCGGCGGGCCGTTGAGGCCGTCAGCGTGTGCTCGTTGCCTTCCGGAATGCCGACCAGCACCACGTCGCCCCCAATCCGCACGCAGTCGAGGGCGTGCTCGATGCCCGCCGGGTCGTTCGTCGCCTCCAGCACCACATCCACGCCCCGCCCGTCCGTCCACTCGTCAATCGTCGCGCGATCGGTCGCCACCGCGTCGGCGCCCAGCTTGGTGGCGACCTCGATGCGCTCCGCAATCGGATCGATCACATAGCAGGCGTCCGCCCCGGCCGCCTGCGCAACCTGCAAAAGGAGCAGCCCAATCGGCCCTGCCCCCAGCACGGCGACGCTGTCCATAGGACGCAGCTCTGCCAAATCGAGTGCGTGGATCGCGACGCCGAGGGGTTCGAGCAGAGCCGTCGTGTCGGCGCTGAAGTCGTCCGGGACCGGGCGAATCTGCTCCGGGTGGGCCGTCATGTACTCGGCGAGGCCGCCCCGATGGGCCTCCACGCCCTTGAACTCGACGCGCGGGCACAGATTCTGATGGCCTCGCTCGCACCACTCGCACGTGCCGCACGGATGCGCCGGGTCGACGGCAACCAGCGTGCCCGCCGCCAGTCCCAAGGCGCCGGCACTCTCGGGCGGCACCTCCGCGGCAATCTCGTGGCCCAGGACGAGGGGACTGTCGGGGGCATTGTCACCCGTGCTTCCCTCGCGGTAATGATGGAGATCACTTCCACAGAGCCCCACGCTCCGCATGCGGAGGCGCACCTGGCCGTCGGCCGTCATGGGCGGCGGCGCATCAACCGTCTCCACCCGAACGTCGCCGGGGCCGTGAAGTCGCACGGCCTGCATCTGCTCACTCATGAGTCTGTCATCCTGTCCGCAATCGCTGCGCCTTCCTGCCCCTGCTACCCCTGCCCGTAGTAGGCATCGTCTCCGTGCTTGCGCAGGTAGTGCTTGTCGAGAAGGGTCTGATCGATCGGCGACGCCCCGGGATTGATGGCGTACGTCTGCATCGCCTTCTGCGCCACCGATTCGAGGACGATCGCGTTCTCGACGGCGTGCTCCACGTCCGCCCCCCAGGTGAACGGGCCGTGGCCCGCCACCAGCACGCCGGGCACCTGGGCCGGGTCGAGGTCAGCCTCGCGGAAGCATTCCACAATAACCGCCCCCGTGTTGTGCTCGTAGTCGGACGCAATTTCCTCGTCCGTCATGCGGCGCGTGACCGGGATCTCGCCGTAGAAGTGATCCGCGTGGGTGGTGCCGAGACAAGGGATCGGCTCCTCGGCCTGCGCCCAGCTCACGGCCACGTCGGAGTGGGTGTGCACCACGCCGCCGATGGACGAAAACTGGCGGTAGAGCGCGCGGTGGGTGGGCGTGTCGGAGGAAGGCTTCAGATCGCCCTCCACGCGCTCGCCCGTCTCCAGCGACACGAGCGGAATGTCGTCGGGACTCATCACGTCATAGTCCACCCCGCTCGGCTTGATGGCGAACACGCCCGCGTCGCGGTCCACCGCGCTGGCGTTGCCCCAGGTGAGCTCCACGAGGCCCGCCTCCACGATGTCGAGGTTGGCCTGATAAACCGATGCCTTGAGCGCGTCGTGTGTCATGGTCAGTTCCGTGCCTCGTCGCGAATGTCGAGCAGCGTCTTCATCACGTCATAGAGATCGTCCTCCGTGCCCTGCACTCCGAAGGCATCGTGCACCCGGCGGTAGAGCGCAAAGAGCCGGTCGTAGACCTCCACGTGCTCCGGATCGGGCTCGTAGACCGTGTCGCGCGTGTCGGTCATCGCGTCGATGGCGCGGTCGAAGTCCGGATGCCCACCGCCGTCCGCCCCCGCCACCACGGACCCGGCCACGGCCGAACCGAGCGCCGGGGT
>JBKHEM010000189.1:0-4121 GCA_046540815.1 Salinivenus sp. | reverse complement strand
GCGTACGTCGTTGAGCGGCTGGGCAACTACCACAAGACGCTGCGCGCGGGATTTCACGCGCTGGTGCCGTTCATCGACCGCGTGGCCTACACGCTCGACCTCCGGGAGCAGGCGATCCCCGTGGAGCCGCAGGAGTGCTTTACGGAGGACAACGTGCGGGTGGAGGTGGATGGCATCATCTACCTGAGCGTCACCAACCCCGAAAACGCCGCGTACGGCGTCACCGACTACCGCCGCGGCGCGATTCAGCTGGCCCAGACGACGACCCGCTCGGTGATTGGGCGCATGGAGCTGGACACCACGTTTCAGGAGCGCGCCGCCATCAGTCAGGCGGTGGTGGAAGTGCTGAGTGAGGTGGAGCAGACGTGGGGCATCAAGGTGCACCGCTACGAGATCAAGAACATCGACACGCCGCGCACGGTGCAGCAGGCGATGGAGCGGCAGATGACGGCCGAGCGGGAGCGGCGGGCAACGGTGGCTCGGTCGGAGGGTCGAAAGGAGTCGACAATCAACGACGCGGAAGGAGAGAAGCAGGAGCTCATCAACCAGTCGCAGGGAGAAAAGCAGCGCCGCATCAACGAAGCCGAAGGACGCGCGCAGGAGATTGAGGCGCTGGCGGAGGCGACGGCGGAGGCGATCGAGCGGGTGGCGCAGTCCGTGTCGGCCCCCGGGGGGGAAGAGGCAGTCAAGCTGCAGTTGGCTGAGCAGTACCTCGTCACCATCGCCAAGCTAGGCAAGGAGGAGAACGAGATCCTGCTGCCCGCCGACCTCACGAAGTACGAGTCGGTGATCGACGGCCTCTCGCTCGACGAGTTTACGCTCCGGAGCGACGATGAGACGCCACGCCCCTCCGGCGACGGGGCTCCGGAGGATCGATCGGACAGGTAGAAAAGTGGTAGTTGTAACATGAGCCGGGCGGGTTCCGTCCCAAAAACGGCCACTCGGGGGCGATCAGTAGCTACGGATTGTGGCGGCTCCGAACTGCAGGAATGCCTGCCGCGCAACACCTGTTCCCAGTTCCAACGCACGATGCGATTTCAATTCTTGTGGGTACTCGTGGTCTTCGGACTCGTGGCCGGGTGTGCCGGCTCCTCCGGGGCCATCATGTCGTACGACAGCGAGGATGACGAAATGCGCTACGAGGCCGGCCCGATGACAGTCGCACAACGGGGCGGTGGGGGATACGGAAGCCAGACGTCCATTCAGATGCGGGTGCGGGCCACCTGCGAGGGGCGCGACTGCGTGCCCGACGAGGCCCGCATGACGTTCTCGGCCGAGGGCGAGTCGGATGTCGCCATTTCGAGTCGGAAGGTGTCGGTCACGGCAGACGACCAGACGTTCGAGTGGGGACGAGAGGTGAACTGGCGTCGGCAAGAAGACATGCAATCCATTACGGGACACATCGTAAGCATTACGCTTCCCCTCTCGGACCTCGACGAGATCGCAACCGCGAGCGCGGTGGACGGACGCCTCGGCGATCTTACGCTCGATATGGGCAGGGTGCAGTCCGAACTCCAGGCGTTTGTTCAGACGGCCCAAAACCCGTCGGATGCCCGGCAGGCGGAGGGGTAAGAGGAAAACAGTCCAGGTTGCACGCCGTCCTGCGCATGCGTGTATGAAGTCGGCGATAGCGTAGACTGCCTCCTCCACCGTTGCCCTGAGCGTTGTCCTGGACTTGATTCAGGGGAGCGCAGGACCCGTTTGACGGATTGACAAGCTCTCTATATTCGGCTGGACTCCAGATGAAGTCTGGAGCGACAGAGGGGCGGGATGGGGAGATCGCAGACGCTCTGTAGTCCGATCCGCGGAGAGGGCGGTCTCGTGTCGTGACCCCAGGGCCAAATGTTTGTATGCATTGTTCCATCCGGAAGGCCGTGCGTTTCTGCAACTTTGTTCATCGGATGTTAGGTTTGGACCTGTGATTTTGAGGTGGGGCCGAATGGGGGCGCTGTGCATCTGCTTCCGATGAGACGTCATGTGCGACATGGGCTGTTTCGTGCCCAACGTATTCGGGTTCTTTCGTCCACACGACGAGGCGCTCTCCGAGGACGAGCGGACGGAGGTGCAGGTGCATCGCCTCCTGAGTCTTTTGGCCGGTGGCGTGGTCGCTCTATTCGGGCCGATTTACGGCGTCGCGATGCCCGAGTCGGTGGACCCGGTGTGGCTGCGGGGCACGGTGGCCGGCCTCTTCCTGGCGGTCTTTCTGGGATCGTACCTTTCCGCGGCGGTGCGGGAGCACATCGTGGCGGTCCTGCACGGGGTGCTCTACGTCGTGATGGGATGGGTCGCCCTCCTGGCGGCGTTGAACGGATTTTCGGACGTATACGTCGTTGGGGTGCTGCTGACGTACGCCGTCGTCCTTGCCATGATTGGCATTGGGGCAAAGACCATTGTCCCGGTCGTTGTGTTTAAAGGCGCGGGGCTGCTCATGGTCGCGGCCGCTGCGGTGTGGGAGCCGTCGGGGCACACGGGGCTTCTCCTGCTGGCCAGCATGGTGGTGATTGCCCTCTTTGAGGCCATCGTCATTCAACTTCTCCTGTCCACCCGCCGCTCGCTTCGGGAACGGGAGGGGCGCCTGCGCTCCATCGCGGAGAACATCTCGGACGGCATCTACCGGTCGACGCCCGAGGAGGGCCTCGTGTATGCCAACCAGGCGTTTCTTGACCTCTTCGGGTACGACAGCGTCGAAGAAATGGCCGACACCGCCCCGGAGGCACTGTACGCCGACCCCAGCGTGCGGGAGCGGCTGATCCGGCGGGAGACCGAGCGCGGACGCATCGATGTGGCGGAGGTCGAATACCAGCGCAAGGACGGGTCGACCTTCATCGGGTTGCTCCGGAGCACGCGGGTGGACGGGCCCGACGGCGAGCCGCGGTACCACGACGGCGTCATTACGGACATTACGGACCGGAAGCAGCGCGAGCGGCGCCTGCGCGTGCTGTCGGAGGCGGTGGAGCAGGCGGGCGACGGCATGTTTATCACGGAGGCCGTCCCGAAGGCCAAAGAGAACGGCCTCATCACCTACGTCAATTCGGCGTTCGAGGCCATGACGGGCTACGACGAGGCGGCGCTTCTTGGGGCCACGCCCGAGATGCTGTGGGGCCCCGAGACGGACCCGGCCACCATCGCGTCGCTCCGCGAGGCGCAGGCGCAGGGCGAAGCCTGGGAGGGGGAGGCCGTCCACTACCGAAAAGATGGCACGCCCTACATTGTGCAGTGGAATGCAGCCCCCGTGCGCGACGAGAACGGCACCATCGAGTACTGGGTCTCCGTACAACGGGACGTCACTGAGCAGCGTGAACTGGAGACTCGGCTGCAGGAGCGAGAGGCACGGATCCGAGGCCTGGCCCACAGCATCCCGGGGGTTGTCTTTCAGTTTTATGCCCGGCCGGACGGGACGTCCGGCACCCATTTCGTGAGCGAGCACGCCGAGGAGATTCTGGACATCGCGGCCACTCCGGGCGATTTCAATGAGCGATACTACCGGCGCGTCCCGCAGCCGCACCGGAACCGCGTCCAGGCCACCATCGACGAGGCGGTCGAGACCGAGACGCCGTGGAGCACCGAAATGCCCTTCGATCGCCCCGACGGCGAGCGCATCTGGCTGTTGTGTGCGGCCACACCCGAGCGCCGCGACGACGAGCTCGTGTTTAACGGGGTGATGCTTGACATCACCGAGCGAAAAGAGGGACAGGAGCGCTGGCGAGCCCTCGTAGAGTCGCATCCAGGCGGGGTCCTCATCAGTGTGGACGGGTACTACGAGTATGCCAACCGGGCGGCCGCCGCCATCTTGGGGGCGGACCATCCGGAGGACCTCATCGGTCGCCCGGTGGCTGAGCAGGTGGTTGGCGCGGGAAAGGAGCGGATTCGGGTCCGGTGGCAAAAGGTTGCGCAGGGGGAGGCCACAGAGCCGTGGGAGCACGACATCGAGGGACTCGACGGCTCGCGCCGCACCATTGTGTCCCAGTCGATTCCTGTGACGTATAAGGGACAAGAGGCGGCCCAGACGGTCATTCGGGACGTGACCGAGCGGAAGAAGATGGAAGAAGAGCTCCGGAAGCGGGGGGAGCGACTGCGGGCCATCACCGAAAACGTGTCGGAGGGCATCTATCGGTCCACGC
>JBKHEM010000188.1:0-4177 GCA_046540815.1 Salinivenus sp. | reverse complement strand
ACGCGGAGCCGCCCTCCACCGATGAGCGCCGCCGCATTATGAAGAAGCTCAACGCGGCGGAGGCGTTCGAGCGATTCCTGCACACCAAGTACGTCGGACACAAGCGGTTCTCGCTGGAGGGAGCCGAAACGATGATCCCCATCATCGACACCCTGCTGTCCGACGCCTCCGACGAAGGCGTGCGGGACGTGGTGATGGGCATGGCCCACCGCGGCCGCCTCAACGTCCTGGCCAACATTATTGGAAAGCCCTACGAAAACATCTTCTCGAAATTCGAGGGCAACATCGACCCGAACACGACGCAGGGCTCCGGGGACGTCAAGTATCACCTGGGAGCGGAGGGCTACGTCACCTCGCCCGACGGCAACGAGATCGGCGTGACACTGGCCTCCAATCCCAGCCACCTGGAGGCCGTCAACCCCGTCGTGCAGGGCATGGCCCGCGCCAAGCAAAACCTGATGCGCGACGAGCACCCCGAGGCGGAGGAGGACGACTACCACGACGCCGTGATGCCGTTCTTGATCCACGGCGACGCCGCCTTCTCCGGGCAGGGCGTTGTGGCCGAGACGCTCAATCTCAGCAAGCTGCGGGGCTACACCACCGGCGGCACCGTCCACCTGGTCATCAACAACCAGATCGGCTTCACCACCCCGCCGGGCGACGCTCGCAGCTCCACCTACGCCACGGACCTCGCCCAGGCTATCGAGGCGCCCATCTTCCACATCAACGGCGACGACCCCGAAGCCTGCGTGCGCATCGCGCGGCTGGCGTTCGAGTATCGCCAGCGCTTCAACAAGGACGTGGTGATCGACATGCTATGCTACCGCGTCCACGGCCACAACGAGGGCGACGAGCCCACCTTCACGCAACCGCTCCTCTACGAGAAAATTGAGGAGAAGCGGTCTCCGCGGAAGCTCTACACCGAGATGCTGCTGCGGCGCGGCGACATTGAGCCGGACGAGGCCGAGCAGATGCTTGACGACTACCGCGGGCGCCTGCAGGAGGCCTTCGACCGCACGAAGGACCTGGAGGAAAAAGACGCGGAGGAGGCCCTGGAGAAGCGGACCGAGCGACAGGGCGATACGCGCCTTCCCTCCGTCGATACGCGTGCGGAGCCCGAGCACCTGGAGCAGGTGGTGGAGGTGCTCACCAACTTCCCCGACGACTTCAACCTGCACCCCAAGCTCAAGCGACAGTTCGACAAGCGCGACACCCTGTTCTACGACCAGGAGCGCATCGACTGGGCCTTCGCCGAGGCGCTGGCCTTTGGCTCGCTGCTGCAGGAAGGCACGCGGGTGCGCCTGAGTGGGCAGGACTCACGCCGCGCCACCTTTAGCCAGCGGCACGCCGTGCTCATTGATCAGGAGACCGGCGAGGAATACACGCCGCTCAACAACCTGAGCGACGACCAGGCCCGTCTCCTCATCTACGACAGTCTGCTCTCCGAGTACGCCGTCCTTGGCTTTGAGTACGGCTACTCGGTGATGGACACGGACGCCCTCACCTGCTGGGAGGCGCAGTTTGGCGACTTCGCCAACGGCGCGCAAATTGTGTGGGACCAGTTCGTGAGCGCGGCGGAGCAGAAGTGGGGCCAAACCTCCGGCCTCGTGGCCCTGCTGCCCCACGCCTACGAGGGACAGGGCCCCGAACACTCGTCGGCCCGTCTTGAACGGTTCCTGCAGCTCTGCGCGGAGCAGAACATGACTGTCGCGAATTTCTCGACGCCGGCCAACTACTTCCACGCGCTGCGCCGGCAGGTAAAACGTGACGTCAAGAAGCCGCTTATCATCATGACGCCGAAGAGTTTGCTGCGGCACCCGCAGTGCGTCTCGACCCCCGACGACCTGACGGACGGCGGGGTGCAGGAGGTCATTCCAGCAACAACTGACTCGGCCGACACCACGCGTCACATCGTGTGCAGCGGCAAGGTGTACTACGACCTCGTGAAGGCGCTGGAGGAGGACGACCGGCGCGATGAGGTTGCCATTACGCGGCTGGAGCAGTTCTACCCCTTCCCCGAGGCGGAGATGCAGGAGGAACTGGACCGCTACGCCGAGGCCGACGAGACGGTGTGGGTGCAGGAGGAACCGAAGAACATGGGCGCCTGGACCTTCGTCCGCCCGCGCCTCGACGACCTTCTTGAGCAGGTCCACGGTCCGTGCGAGCAGCGGATTCAGTACGTGGGCCGACCTGCCAGCGCCAGCCCGGCCACCGGCTCCGCGAAGGTGCACGACCGCGAGCAGGAGAACCTGGTTCGGGACGCGCTCGGCATCTCCTAGTTCTGCTCCCGCACCAAAAAACAAACGCCCTTCCCGGCCGAAAAGCCGAGGAGGGCGTGATTTTGACACGAAAGCCCCCTCTGCTACGGCCGTACGGCCTCCGCAATCGGCGTATCGCCGCCGTACAGCTCCATCGACCGGCCAACGGTCGTGTCGTCCTGGAGGCAGGCGACGACGGCCTCCGCCACGTCGGCACGGGGAATGGGGTCGCCGTCCGTCGTCGTCACGCGGCCGGTGCCGGGCGCATCCGTCAGGCGCGTAGGCCGCAGGATGGTCTCGTCGAGGGCCGACTGCTGGAGGTAGCGGTCCGCAAAGTGCTTGGCGACGAGGTAGGGCCGGAGCGGCTCCCGCCCGGCCTGCGGGTCGTCCGCACCGCGCGAGCTGATCATCACAAACCGGTCGATGCCCGCCTCCTCGCACGCATCGACGGCCCGCGTGGCGCCCCAGAGGTCCACCAGAATTGTCTTGTCCCAGCCGGTGCTTCCCCCGGAGCCGGCGGTGAACACGACGGCGTCCGCCCCCTCCAGGGCCGGAGCAAACGTGCCCTCCAGGTCGCCGAGGCGCGGTTCGCCCCCGTGCTCCCGGACGCGGTCAAACTGATCGTCGGACCGGACAATGCCGATGGCCTGGTGCCCCGCCTCCACGAGCCGCGGCACCAGGCGGCGTCCGATACCGCCGTTCGCGCCAAGGACAGCGATCGTTTGAGGTGCATTCGACATGATCGACACGTGGGTTGTGAACGTACAGACGAACAGGATGAGAGAACCCAAACACAGAAAAGGGACGGACCCAATGGGACCGTCCCTCAGCAGGTAGAATGTCCGGGCGCAGGCGCCTCCGCAGTCCCCAGAAAGCGAATACGCGTCTTGTGGACCGGCAGCCTACAGGCGCTTCCGATTGTTGTTGCGCTTGCGCTCGCGGTGGCGGCGGCGGCGCGCCTGCTTCTCTTTCATGCGCTTCTCCTCCGACGGCTTCATGTACGCCATGTTCTCGCGGTATTCTCGCAAGATCCGGCTGCGGTTGACCTGCCGGCGGAAGCGTTTGAGTGCGCGATCAATGTCTTCGTTGTTTCGGACTTTAACACCTACGGCCACAGTGAATCTCCTCCTTGAGGGGTCTATTCGGGAAGTTAGCGTGCGGGCGGTTGCTGCCAATGGTCTGGCAACCCCGTAGAACGAGACGGGGGGAGGCGTGTTTCTCTGTTCGCGGCCCTCCATTCATTCACTCGCACCGTTCCGCATGTCCCGCTTCGATCCCCTCGTCCTCGGCACCCGCAACCCGGGCAAGGTCGACGAACTCCGCGCCCTCCTGTCCGACGTCACAATTACACTCGTGCCTGCCCACACGCTCGACGCCCCGCCCGATGTGACCGAAGACGCCGACACGCTTGCCGGCAACGCGCGCAAGAAAGCACAGGCCTTCCACGCCCACACAGGCCACGCCGCCCTGGCCGACGACACGGGCCTGGAGGTGGCTGCGCTCGACGGCGGCCCCGGCGTCCACACCGCCCGCTTTGCCGGCCCCGACGCCACGCCCGAGGACAACAAGCACAAGCTGCTGGACGTACTGGACGGCGTCGACGATCGCCGGGCCCGCTTCCGCACCGTTGTGGCCCTGGTGGCCCCCAACGGAACGACTCGCACCTTCGAGGGCCTCTGTGAGGGCACCATCACGACGGAGCCGCATGGCGAAGGCGGCTTTGGCTACGATCCGCTCTTCCGGCCCAACGGCCACGACAAGACGTTTGCCGAGATGTCAACGGCCACCAAAAACGAAATCAGCCACCGCCGGAAGGCCCTTGACGCCCTTCGCCGGTTTCTCGCCGAGGCGGACTGACGCCTCCTGTAAAGGTCCCCCATCCGGGTGCCTGTGCGCTCCTTCCTCCCACACTCCCATCA
>JBKHEM010000187.1:0-4207 GCA_046540815.1 Salinivenus sp. | reverse complement strand
GGCTTGTCCCACTGATCGTACAGGGACTCCAAATCGGCCCGGAGGTGCGGAATTTTGGGGTGTCCCTCCTCATGCATCGACTGCCGGAGGGCAAGCGCCTCCTGGAAGGCGGCTTCGGCCTCTGCATACCGGCCTTGATCCAGGAGAACGTTGCCGTGCTTCTCCAGGGCATGGGCCATAGTGGTGCTTTCCCCTTGATCCGTGGCCTGAAGCATGTCTCGGGCCGCCTGTAACGCCGAGTCTGCCGAAGCAAGGTCTCCCTGGTCGTGAAGGACCCCCCCGAGATTATGGAGATGGACCGCAATTTGGGGATGGGGCTCTTCCTGCAAGGCCTGACGCATCCGGAGCGCCGACCGAAGATGGGTTTCCGCCTCTTCGTAGCGCCCACGCCGTTCGGCCAGCTTGCCGAGGTTGTTTAGCGTCGTCACCACCCTCGGGTGCGGCGTGCCGTACAGGTCGCGCTTCATGGAAAGGGCCTCCTGGTAGTGTTCCTCGGCTGCTTCCAGGTCGCCTTGTTCTTTTAGCAGAAGCCCCATAGCATCCAGATTGGCTGCCGTGCCGGGATGCGGGCCCTCCGTGTGCTGCCGGGAAAGGGTCAGGGAGCGCCGCTGTACGTCTTCTGCACGTTCATACTGCCCTCGATCACGCAGAATGGCCGCCAGGTTAAAGAGCGTTTCTGCCACCGCCATGCTGTCCGCGTCCGGCTGGGCGCGTTGAATAGAAAGGGCCTCCCGCACAGACGCCTCGGCCGCGTCCAGCTTGCCCTGTCGGCGCTGCACGTAGACGAGGTTCTTCACCTGTTCCGCGACGGATGCATGACGCTCTCCGTGCACAGCCCGATAGATGTCCGCCGCCTCCTGCATCAGCGACTCGGCGTCGGCGTAGTCTCCCTCGTGATCCCGGGCGAGCAACGCCTTTTCACTAAGGGTTTGGGCCACGTCGGAATGCTCTCGCCCATGGACCTGGGTTCGGAGCGTGTGCGCTTGGTTCAGCAGGGCCTCCGTGGTGTCGTAGAGGCCAAGGCGGCGGCGCGTTTTCGCCAGAACAAACGCCAACTCCGCCTGCACGGCGGGCTGATCGTCCAGTTCGTTGATCCGGTCCACGCCCGCCGCCAGCAGTTCCCGAGCGGTGGTCGGGGTGCCCTGAGACTCCTCCGGGTCCGCCTCCTCGAACAACTCCGCCAAGTACTCGGAGACCTGCTCGGCCTTATGCGCCTCACGCTGGGCCTGATTACGCTCCGCCGAGAGGCGCTGGATGTGATACACAACGATACCCACCACAATCAGGGTGGCCACGGTCGTACCGGCAAGGAGCCCGCGGTTCCGTCGAACAAATTTTCGCACCCGGTAGGCCACGCTGCCCTGGTAGGCCTGTACCGGTCGCTCTTCCTGGTGGCGGAGGAGGTCGTCAAGGAGGGCCTCGACAGTGTCGTACCGCTCCTCGGGCCGCTTGCGGAGGGCCTTCATCACAATGGCATCGAGGTCGCCCTCGATGGCCCGTCGGCGGTCCCCGTCGACGCACGTGCTCGGGGGCGGGGGATCGTCCTCACAAACGGCCCGAGCCACGGCGTACGGTCCCGTATTCCGTTCCCCAAACGGTCGCCGGTCCGCGAGGAGTTCGTAGAGAAGGACCCCCAGCGCGTAGGTGTCCGTCGCCAGGCTGATCGTCTCCCCTTTCACCTGCTCCGGGGCAGCATAGGCGGGCGTCATCGGGTGCCGGCCGGTCTGCGTGACGGGCGACGGCGCTCCCGGAAGCTCGCCCAGGATCTTGGCAATGCCAAAGTCGACCAGCTTCACGCTTCCGGTCTCTCGATCCACCAGCACGTTGGACGGCTTCAAGTCGCGGTGAACAATCATTTGTTCGTGGGCCGCCTGCACGGCCTCGGCCGCCTGCCGAAAGAGCGCGAGGCGCTCATTGATCGACAGTCCTTCGTCCCGGCAGTGCGTCGTGATCGAACGGCCGTCGACGTACTCCATGGCGAGGTACGGGTGTCCGTCGGACAGCACGCCCCCATCGTACACGTCCGCGAGATTGGGGTGGGACACAGACGCGAGGATCTGACGCTCGGCCCGAAACCGCTCCGCCTCAGCCCCTTCGTCCTCCAGGGTGTGGCGAAGGACCTTCAGGGCCACGTCCCGCTGAAACTGCTCATCTTCCCGGCGCGCTCGATAGACGACGCTGGCGCCCCCCTCCCCCACGCGCTCCAACACAAGGTAGGATCCCACCTGTTGTCCCGGTTCGACGGGGACGACCGGCCCGCCTGCACCTCCTGACGGGTCAGAATCAAACAGCGGGCGGGCCAACACCTCCGCTCCCTCGTCCAACAGATTTCCGTAGGTCGTCGCCGCGTCCAGAAGCCCTTCGACTTCTTCGCGCAAGGCCGGGTCCCCGGCACAGGCCTCCGCGAGCACCGCCTGCCGGTCCTCGGGAGAACACTCCAGGACCTGTGTTAGGACCGTGTTGATCTCGTTCCAGCGGTCAGGACCGGGAAAATCCATGATCTACACACTCGATGATGACGAGGCGGATGATCCGTTCAACGGCCCCTCCGACAGGGCCTTCGACAACCACGCCTTGGCCGACCGCCAGTCGCGCCGCACCGTTCGGGTCGATACGTCGAGGACGGTGGCAGTTTCTTTTTGCGTCATGCCCCCAAAAAACTGGAGCTCCACCACGCGGGCCATCCGTTCGTCTTTCTCCTCCAGCTGATCCAGCACCCGGTCCACGGTAATCAGCGTTTCCGCACTGTCCTGAGGTGCCATGAGCCGCTCGTCGAACGACACGTGTCGCACGTCTCCCCCCCGCTTCTCGGCGGATTGCTTGCGCGCGTAGTTGATGATGATGTGACGCATCGCCTTGGCGGCCACCGAAAAGAAGTGGGCCCGGCTTTCCCAGTCCGACTTTGACTGGTTCACAAGCTTCAGGTACGCCTCGTGAACGAGTGCCGTCGTGTTCAGCGTCTGTCCGGGACGCAGCCGCGCCAGTTGCTGATGGGCCAGATTGTACAGCTCGTCGTACACGTGATCAAACAGGACGTCCACGACGGATTCGTCGCCCTCCTGAAAGGCATGAAGAAGGCGCGTTACGTCACTCTTGTCTTCCATAATCGCAGCAACTTGAACAAATGACCCAACCGAACCTGCGGACCGGACTCGATTGCCTTGCACTGACTCCCTTCATCGAAAAACCAAATTCATGCCAGGTTTTCAAAGAAGGAAGCCTCTCGGTGTCCGCTTCGGGATGAGTCTCGTGTATACCAAGGTGGGAGGTGCATCCCTGACAATCAACTTGTCCGCGGTGCAGATCCAGCCGCACTGTTTCTGGCTGTGGTAACGATGCCGTGACGGGGGCGGCGTTCAAGTCGAGTGTAGTCTATCCCTTTTTGCTTCACATGAAAAGACCCTCTTTCACCATGATTCGACCGGTACAAGATTCGGCTCTTTCTCACATGTTTCTTGCCGTCCTGTTGGTCGTTGCGGGGCTGGGCGTTGGTGCCCTCACCCCGACCGCAGTGCAGGCCCAGAACACATACGTCGTTGACTCGAACGGCGACGCCGACGACGACAATCCAGGCGACGGCGTCTGCGAAACCTCGGGGGGAGATTGCACACTCCGGGCGGCCATTCAGGAGGCAAACGAAACATCAGACGAAGATGTCATTGAGTTCGACATTCCCCAGACGGGGAGTTTTGCCGTGATTACCCCGTCTGAAGAATTTGTTATTGAGGAACCGGTGACGATTGACGGCTCCACCTCACCGGAGCATCCCAGTAGCGTTGACGGCCCGGCGATTGAACTGGATGGCAGCAGCCTGTCCGACTCGGCTGATGATGGCATTCAAGTTGAGGCGTCCGACGTGACAATAGAGGCTTTGGGAATCAACGGCTTTCCGGACGAGGGCATCGACGTCTTTTCCGGAAATACCGATGTCACCATTAGTGACTTCTTTGTCGGCATTGCCATCGATGATGGGGAGACCGAGCGCGGGAGCCTTACAAACTCCGACGGTGAAGGGGATGCGGGAATTAATGTCGTCGATGAAGCATTCGTTAACGACAACCTGGTGTCCGCGAATAACGGAGATGGAATTTTAGTGTCGGGCGACGATAACGTCGTGATAAATAACACTGTGGGATTAGACCACGACGAAGACACCGACAAAGGGAATGAAGGACGCGGCGTGTTCGTCGATGAGGGCACCCAAAAC
>JBKHEM010000186.1:0-4237 GCA_046540815.1 Salinivenus sp. | reverse complement strand
AGAGCGATCACTTCGTTTTCCTGTCGGAGCGCACCGGGTACAACCATGCCCACCTGTACCGGAACGACGGCACGCACCTGGGGCCGATCACCGACGGCCGCTGGGAGGTGACCTCGTTTCACGGGGTGGACGAGGAGGCGTTGAGGGCCTACTTCACCGCGACGCGAGACACGTCCATTCAGCGCCATCTGTACCGCACCGGCATGTCCCTCTCGGAACACGAGGCGGCCATGTCTCCCGAAAAGATTACGGAGCGGCCCGGGTGGCACAGTGCGAATTTGTCCTCCGACCGTGCGTATTTCATTGACACGTACTCACGGCCCGATGTCCCGCCGACCTGGACCCTCCACGAGGCCGACGGCACCCGCCTCACGACGCTGGAAGACAACGACACCTTAAAGCAGCGCCTCGACAGCCTGGATCTGCCGGAGACGACGTTCACCACTCTGCCTGCTGCCGACAGCACTTCGCTCAATGCGTACACCATCAAACCGAAGGATTTTGACCCGGATCAGGAATATCCGGTCCTAATGTACGTCTACGGCGGGCCGGGCGTGCAAACCGTGACGGATCAGTGGGGGGGGAGCCGGCACCTGTGGCACCAGTACCTGGCTCATGAGCACGACGTGGTTGTGGTCAGCGTGGACAACCGCGGCACGGGGGGGCGGGGGAAGGCATTCCAGGACGTGTCGTACGAGCGCCTCGGGCAGCCCGAGACGGCCGACCAGATTCACGCCGCACAGGCGCTTAGCGATTCCAGCTGGGTGGATCCCGATCGCGTTGGGATCTGGGGCTGGAGCTACGGCGGCTACATGACGCTCCTGTCAATGATGAAAGGTGACGGGCCGTCCACCTTCGACGTCGGCCTCTCGGTCGCCCCCGTCACGGACTGGCGTCTCTACGACACCATCTACACAGAGCGCTACATGTCCACGCCCCAGCAGAACGAGGACGGCTATTCGCAGGGGGCGCCCCAGACGTACGCCGACAGCTTGCGCGCCGACCAATCCCTGCTCCTTACTCACGGGGACTTCGACGACAACGTGCACTTTCAGCACAGCGTGCAGATGATCGATGAGTTGCAGGCAGCCGGAAAGCAGTTTCAGTTCATGATGTACCCGAAAAAGGACCACAGCATTGCGGGCGGGACCACACGGCTCCACCTGTTCCGCATGCTGACGTCGTTCGTAGAAGACCACCTTGTCGAGGAGCGCTCGTCCACGACCGCAGGGTCGGTCGCACGGTAACAACTCGCTCTCGCCGTTCTGCTCGCTCGAAGCCCCAGCATTTGCTTTGTCCACCGATCGCTTGAACGTCGGCGTAGTCCTGGGCGGCGTGGCCCCCGAGCACGAGGTTTCCATCATTTCGGCGCTGCAGGCCGCCGCGGCGCTCGACCGCGAGCAGTACCGACCCGTCCCGCTCTACATTGCGAAAGACGGAAGGTGGTACACCGGCGAGCCGCTTCTGGAAATCGAACGGTACCAGGACCTCGATGCCGTGCTCGACGAGGCGATGCCTGTGGCGCTGGCCCCGACGCCGCACGGGCGGCTGGAGATCGTCGAAGACCGGGCCGCGGGGGCATTCCAACGGTTTGCCCGCCCGTCGCGCCGCATTCCCATCGATGTGATGCTCCTGGGGCTGCACGGCGGGGCCGGAGAAGACGGCGGGCTGCAAGGGCTGTGTGAGACGTTTAACGTGCCCTACACCGGCACCGGCGTTTTTGGGTCGGCCCTTGGCATGGACAAGGTGATGTCGAAGCGCGTGTGTCGGGAGGCCGGCATCCCGGTGGTCGACTTTGTCGCGCTCCGCGAACGCGAATGGGCCTACAACGAGGAGAAGGGGTTAAACCGATGCGAGGACGAGATTGGGTACCCGATGATCGTGAAGCCGGCCCGCTGCGGGTCGTCCATTGGCATTGCCCGGGCCGACGATCGTGGGGCGCTCGACGCAGCCATCGAAGATGCGTTCCGGTACGACGAAAAGGTGGTGGTGGAGCGGGCCGTAGATGCGCTCCGCGAGATCAACTGCTCGGTGCTGGGGGATGCCCACGAGGCCACCCCCAGCGTGCTCGAAGAGCCCCTGCCGTCGGACGAGGAGGACGTGCTCAGCTTCCAGGACAAGTACATGCGGGACGACGGTGGGGGCGCGAAAGAAGGGGGAGGCGGGGCCAAAGCGGGAGGCGAAGCGCCGGGCGGCATGGCCTCCCTGGATCGCATCGTCCCCGACAAGCTTTCGGAAGAACGAACAGAGAAAATCCAGCGCCTCGCGGTGCGTCTCTTTCATCTCTTCGAGTGTGCCGGTGTGGTCCGCATCGACTTTATAATCGATGAGTCCACCGACACGCTCTACTTCAACGAGATCAACACCATCCCCGGCTCCTTCTCCTTTTATCTGTGGGAGCCGTCCGGTGTCCCGTTTGACGAGTTGATGGAACGGCTCATCGAAATCGCCCGGCGGCGCCACCGTGAGCAGAACGGCCGCGTGCAAACCTACGACGTGAACCTCCTGGCCGAGAAGAGCTTGGGCGGACTGAAGAGTGGAAGCCCCGAATAACCGGTTGCGAGGGACCGGAACAGCCCCTTGGAGCGGCAGGTTTGCCCGGGTCCGATGCGTGCTCCCAACCGCTTTGTCTCATGCTGCGCCGGGTGACGACCGGAATGGTCGTCCTTTTTCTTGCTCTAGGGGGAAGCACAGCGGCTCTCTCGCAACCCTCTCAGACGGGAGAGGGACGGTCCACCTCCGTTCTCCGAGAGCCCTTTGTTCAGGACGAGGGCAAAAAGGGGCTCGACCTGCTCTACAACATGCGGACCGAAGAGGCCCGGGCCATTTTCCAGGAGATCGATCAGCGCTACCCGGCGCACCCAGTCGGGCCTTTCTTGGAGGGCCTCAACCTGTGGTGGACCATCATGATCGATCTGACGGATACCTCGCACGACGAGGCCTTCTTCGATCAGATGAACGAGGTGATCGATCGGTGCGACGATCTGCTCGACGAGAATGAGGAGCACTTTGACGCTCAGCTCTTCAAAGCCGCAGCTCACGGGTTCAAGGCGCGACTCGCCTCCAACCGAAGCAATTGGCTCAAGGCCATTCGCAACGGGCGCACGGCCATCAAGTACGCCCGCACCGTGGCCGAAGAGGCCCCGTCGGAGACCGGCGACTACGTCTTTGGCAAGGGGCTCTACGATTACTACGCGGCCATTCTCGAAGACGAATATCCCGCGACCAAGTCATTTACGTGGATGATGGCAGACGGGGACAAGGAGCGGGGCCTTCGGCTCTTGCGCAAGACGGCGGACGAGGGGCGCTTTGTGAAGACGGAGGCGATCTACTACCTCGCCCAGATTTACTACCTGTACGAGGATGACTACCAGAAGAGCCGCCACTACGTCCAGCGTCTGCGCGAGCGACATCCAAAGAATCCCTACTTTCACAACTTTGAGGGGCAGATTTACGCCCGGTGGGGGCGTTGGGGGCAAACGCGGGACGTGTTTGAGTCCGTCGTTGAACGGGCCGCGGACGATGAGCCGGGGTATAATGCGCACATGCAAGAAATCGCCCACTATTATCTGGGACGAGACCGCCTTCGCCGAAACGACTACGATCAGGCGCTCGACCACTTTACCCGGGTGCAGCGCCTTGCCGATCGCGACGTCGATGACAATCGGTACCGTATTCTTGCTGTGCTGTACCAGGGGATGACGTACGATGCGATGGACCGCCGCGAGCTGGCGAAGAAACACTACCGGCATGTTTTGGAGCTGGACGATCCAGTGGGAGCCCACGATCGCGCGGAGCGGTACCTTGATGAACCGTATTCGTAACGGCAGGGGAACACACGGCGGCCGGTCCCCCCAAACAACGCCGTGCGCTCCGTCGTACGACGCTCATCCAACAAGACCCCAACACCTGACCCCTCGTCCCATGCGTCTCCGGTACCTTGAGTGGGATCCGGCCCGGCACGGCAGTCAACAGCCGCTGTTTGAGCAGCTCATGGATCTGTTCGAGAAGCTTCTGGAGCACACGGCGGGGGACGCCGAGGAGGCGCTCGACTGGATGCGGCACCTCGACGAACAGCACGACCTGACGGCCGGGCACGACCAGGACCTCGACGACTTCATTGAGGAACTGAAAGAGCGAGGCTACCTCGAAGAAGACGAAGAGTCGGGGACCGTCCAGATTACGGCGCAGGCCGAGCGGTCGCTCCGGCAGTCGGCCTTGGAGGAGATTTTCGGTG
>JBKHEM010000185.1:0-4273 GCA_046540815.1 Salinivenus sp. | reverse complement strand
TGCGAAACGTCAACCACAGTCGTTCGCTGTTCCGTGCACTTCACAGGCAATCGACGGAAACAGCGGGTGCTCACGCCCCCGATCCTTCCGACTTGCCTTCCAGGAGGGCGTCCAGATAGGCCTCGTCCTCCGGCGAAAGCTCCCCCTCCCCGTTGCGCGAAGACTCAAAGTCAACAAAGCGGTTGGCCGCCTCCACCACGTCGTCGATAGCGTCTTCGAAGGACGGGCGCTTCACGTAGGCCCCGGCCGCGTTGCGGTGCCCGCCGCCGCCAAAGTGGCGTGCCCACTCGTCGACCCGCACGTCCGCTTCCGAGCGAAAACTAATCTTGGCCCCATCGTCCACCTCCGAGAACAGGAGCGCCGCCTTCACGCCTTCAATGGACAGCACGTAGTTCACAAAGCCCTGCTTGTCGTCCCAGCTGGCGCCCGTATCTTCGACCATGCGCTGCGTGACGACGGAGTACCCGAGTTGGCCGTCGTAGCGGAGGCGAATGCGGTTGAGCGTGCGCCCGAGGAGCCGAAGGCCCGGCATCGATTTGCGGTCGTAGATCGTTTCGTGGATCGGGGCCGGCCCCACCTCGCCCCGTTCCAGGATGTCGGCCACGATGCGGTGCAGCCGGGGCGTGACGCTGCTGTAGCGAAACGAGCCGGTGTCGGTCATGATGGCCGTGTATAGGGCCGTCGCAATCTCCCGGTCGATGAGGTCGGGCCCAAGCGCCGCAATCAGTTCGTACACCAGTTCCCCCGTCGCCGCGGCCGAGTCGCGCACAAACGGGACATCAAACCACTGCTCCGGCTCCAGGTGATGGTCAATCAGGACCGTGGTGGCGGTCGACTCGCGCACCATCGACCCGACCTTTCCAAGCCGTTCTTCGTCGTTGGTATCCAGCACAAAGGCCACGTCGGCGTCGGCCAGGGCCTTGTGCTGATCGAGCGAGCCGTCAAACACCTCCACGTGTTCTGCTCCCGGCATCCAGTCCAGGCTGTAGGGCAATTCGTCGCCGTTCACCATCGCGGCGTGCTTGCCCATCTTTTGGAGAAATCGCCCGAGGGCGATCTGTGACCCGACCGCGTCGCCGTCGGGGCCGAGGTGCGTAGTGAGGAAGAAGTGCTCATTCTCACGGATGAGCCGAACAACATCATCGAGCATGCGTCGCCTCCGGCGCTGCGTGGTCAGGGTGCCGAGAATAGCCTTCCCCTTACGGAGGGGTCCGGGAAGGGTTCACAGGCACTCCCAATTTCTCGCGGAGCGCCCGTCACACGCTCGCCGATCGGGCAAAGACGCCGGGGGCCGGGCGGCAGGCGAGGACCTCCAACTCGGCCCCAAATTCATCCGCGTACGCCGCTGCAACGGCCTCGGCGGCCGCCCGCCCAAAGTCCTCTTGCGTCCAGGCCATGGCCGCTCCGCCAAATCCGGCGCCTGTGAGACGCGCCCCCAGCACCGAATCGACGCCCTTCAGCCGCTCCACAACAAAGTCGAGTTCCTCGGTGCTGTTTTCGTAGTCGGTCCGTGAGCTTTCGTGCGAGGCGAACAGCAGATCGCCCACCGCGGCGTACTGCTCGTCGTGCAGGAGGCGGACGGCCCGTTCGACACGGCGGTGCTCGGTGCTCACGTGCCGGGCCCGGCGATAGAGCACATCGGAGAGATCCGATTGCACCTCTTCCAGGCGGTCGGGCGGCACGTCCACGAGGTGCTCCACGCCGCCCAGCACGTCATCGAGCCGGTCGCGGGCGGCGCGGGCCTCGTCGTGCCGTTCCTGGTAGTGGGCGTCGGCCAGCGCGTGGGCCTGATGCGTGCGAAAGATCCAGATTTGCGTGCGGGACGGAAACGGGACCGACGTCACGCTGTCGGTCCGCGCATCCACCCGAACGAGCCGGTCCTCGTCCCCAAATGCCACGACCGCCTGATCAAGGATTCCGCAGGGCACCCCTACAAATTCGTTCTCGGCCCGCCGACAGAGTTGCGCAAGCTGCGTTCGAGGCAGGTCCTCTCCGGCCGCCTCGACGACGGCACGGGCCGTAGCCAGTTCCAGCGCGGCGCTGCTGCTGAGCCCGGCCCCCACGGGCACTGTACTCTGAATCTGGAGCTCCATCCCGCGGTCCACCTCCACTCCAGCCGCTTGCAGCTCGACGAGCACCCCGAGGACGTAGTTGGCCCAGGCCTGGTCGCCCGACTGGGCCTCGATGTCGTTCAGGGGCACACGCACCCCGGCGTCGGCCTGGGCACTGCGCAGGACAAGGACATCATCCTCCCGGAGCCGCAGCCCCACGTCCACCCGCCGATCAATGGTTGCCCCCAGCACCCATCCGCCGTTGTAGTCGGTATGATTGCCAATGAATTCGACGCGGCCGGGGGCCGAGGCCCATACGTCGACGTCGTCGAACGGGCAGGTGGAACTGGAAGCCATGGAGTGATGCGCGTTGGTGCGGGTACGAATACGGATACAGACGTCCCTCCACGGGCACGGTCCCGCCGTCTTCGGAGAGCCGTCCCCCACAATGTCTTCAGGCAACCCGAGGGACGCAACCGCACCGGCTGACGCCGCCCCGTCCGGGCCCCGATTCTCGGTGCATGCCTCGGAACGGGATGACGCTCGACTGAGCGGACCCATTCTAGACTCGTGCCCAACGCCTCTCAACAAGAGGTCACTCGCGCAATGGCAGCGCGTGGAGCTGTCCATCTACGAGGACGCCCGCGTCGCCTCCCCCGCGGCTCAGGCGCCCGGCCATCTCGAACGAGAACGTGGCCGTCACCGTCTCGCCCTGCCCCCGCTCAACGGTGACACTGCCGCGGCGCGCAGTAAATTCGGCGTCCCCTTTTGTCAAGAACGCCAGCGCCCGGGCCGGCGCCCGCTTGTGCTCTACGCCAAAGAGTTCGTCCTCTACGACTTCGTAGGTACTCGACGAAAGGGGGCGCGGCTCCAATTCGATGGACAGCCCGGGGCCGTCTTGAGCCCCCAGTTCGAGGCCGACAAGCTCTCCGTCTCGCATCCGGTAGTGCACCGGCCCCGAGAGCGTATCCGTCACACCACCAGCAATCTCCGCCACGAACTGCCCCTCCTCCACATCTACGGGGGCGTCTGCCGATCCACACCCAACAAGAACGGCTCCACTCAGCGCAAGCAGAAGCCACGAGGCGAGGCGCAATCGACCGAACATGCACACAGAAACAGAGGATTGAAACGAGTGAGAGCCCATCGGAACGGCTACAACGTCAGTCGTTCGGCTTTTGCTCCCTGTGACTCACTCGACCTCGGGTGGGGCAGCCGGCACGGGCTCTGTCGCCCGGGCGCTCGCCTCCAGCGTCCCTTCTGCGCCTCCTCCCTCCTCTTCCTCCGAAGACGTCGCATCGAGAGACGGGACCCCCTCCAGAATGAGACGGGCACTCCGACTATAGGTGAAGTAATTGTACGCCCAATTCACGAGGGCACTGAGGCGGTTTCGAAAGCCCACCAGCTTGGCAATGTGGATAAAGACCCAGATCACCCACGCAAACAGTCCCTTGAATGTGATGCCTCCAGGCAGCTCGGCCACGGCCGCGTTTCGTCCGATGGTCGCCATTTGTCCGTAGTCGCGATATGAAAACGGCTCGGCCGCTTCGTCCCGAAAGCGACGCACGATTTGTTTCGCCGCGTGCCGCCCGCTCTGCATCGCCACCTGTGCCAGCTGCGGTTCGAATCCGTCGTCCCCCTCCATGGCCGCCATGTCACCGACCACATACACGTCCGACGCCCCCGGCACGCTCAGGTCCGGATTCACGACGACGCGGCCGTCGGGCGCCTGCTCAACATCCAGCAGGTCGGCCAGCGGACTGGCCTTCACGCCCGCTGCCCAGACGAGGGTCTGCGCCGGAAGCGTCTGTCCCCCACGGAAGTGGACCCGGTCGGCCTCCACGCGCTCCACGGCCGTCTCCGTCTGCACGTCGACGCCCCGCGCCTCCAGCACCTGGCGTGTGTAGGTCCGGAGGGAGGCCTGGTACGGCGGCAGGAGGTCCTCTTCCATCTCGACCAGCACGCAGCGCGCCTGCTCCCGCGTGTCGAACGCCGCAAAGTCGTCGTTGAGCGTGTCGAAGAGCTCTACGAGGGCCCCGGCCATCTCTACGCCCGTTGGCCCGCCCCCCACAATCACGAACGTCAGGGCTCCCTCTCCCGCCGCGTCTCGGTGCCGGTCGAACCGCTCAAACTGCTTCAGTACGTGGTTGCGCAGGTTTACTGCGTCCGGCCCCGTGCTGGATGAGCTCCGCCGGACCGGGGCATCGCTCTACGGCGCCGAC
>JBKHEM010000184.1:0-4348 GCA_046540815.1 Salinivenus sp. | reverse complement strand
GGGGGAACCCTTATGTCTTTTGCCCAGCGGAGGGGAGTTTTCTGGAGGCGCCTGCATCCGCGTCTCTATCTTGCGCCTGACGCCGTTGGCTGTTCCTTCAAGGTAGAGGAACTGTGGATAGAAAACCCAACGAGGGGACCGGTACTGGTCGTTGGGACTCGTCCTGTTTGTTTCTCAGGATAAGATACGACCGCACGGCGCAGAGTCAGATTCGCGTCGGCATCGTCGCAGGCACGGCGCGTCGATTCAGGCGACTGCGCGGGCAACGGGCTGGAGAGACTGGGGACGGGCCGTCTGCTTCGTGTGCCGCGCACACCGGGGCCCCTTTCCTGGTCGAAAGACGCATCGGAACTTTGCCGGGAATGATCCGATCGTGCGGAGGCGACGCACTTTGTATTCGACCCCTCCCTGGCATGCCCGACGCGCCTCCTCCCACCAATCTCGACCTCCGCCCGCTGGCCCGCGCCCTGTTGGAACCGCGGGTCATCGAGGAAAAGATGCTGACCCTGATCCGGCAGGGCCGCATCGCCAAGTGGTTTAGCGGCATGGGGCAGGAGGCGATCGCCGTGGGCACGGCCGCGGCGCTGGAGGATCGCGATTATGTGCTTCCCATGCATCGCAACCTGGGCGTCTGGACAACGCGCGACGTGGATCGCGAGCGCCTCTTCTGCCAGCTCATGGGAAAGGCGGGCGGCTTCACGAATGGGCGCGACCGGACCTTCCACTTCGGCCTTCCGGAGAAAAACATCATCGGGATGATCTCGCACATGGCCGCCATGCTTCCCGTGGCGTGTGGCCTGGGACAGGCCGCCCGCTACCGCGCCGAAGACCGCGTGGCCTGCGCGTTCTGCGGCGACGGCGGGACGCGGGAGGGGGACTTCCACGAGGCCCTCAACCTGGCGAGCGTGTGGGACCTGCCGGTGATTTTTCTCGTCGAGAACAACGGATACGGCCTCTCCACCCCGACCGAGGAGGCGGTGGCGCCGGACGACATTGCCGACGCAGCTGCCGGATACGACCTGCCGGGGCGCGTGGTGGACGGCAACGACCTCTTTGCGGTCATGGAGGCCGTCCGAGACGCCCGGGCCCACGCCCGGGACAACGGCCCGGTGCTCCTGGAAATGAAAACCTTCCGCGTGCGGGGGCACGAGGAGGCCTCCGGCACGGCCTACGTCCCCGACGAGTTGATTGAGGAGTGGAAGCAGAAAGACCCGGTCGACCGCTTTGCGGAGACGGTGACGGCGGAGGGGCTGATCGAACGGGAGGAGATCGACGCAATTCGGACGGAACTGGAAACCAAGATTGACAAACTGGCGGAGTGGGCCCTCGACCAGCCCGAGGTGACGAGCACGCCCGAGGCCGAGCGCGACGCCCTCTTCGCCCCGTCCGCCGCGTCCGAGGCGCCCACGGCCGGGGACGAGACGGAGGACACCCGCTTCATCGATGCCATCCAGGACGCCCTCCGCACCGCGATGGCGGACGACGAGGACGTGATTCTGATGGGGCAGGATGTAGCCGAGTACGGTGGGGTCTTTAAGGTGACGGATGGGTTTGTCGAGGCGTTTGGGCGCGAGCGCGTCCGCAACACGCCGATTATCGAAAGCGGGGCGATAGGGGCGGGCCTGGGGCTTGCCCTCGAGGGCCTCTCGCCCGTCGTGGAGATGCAGTACGCCGACTTCATCTCGTGCGGATTCAATCAGACCGTCAACAACCTCGCGACCACCCACTACCGCTGGGGGCAGCCCGTCAACGTCACGATTCGGGCGCCCTTCGGCGGCGGGATCGGGGCGGGGCCGTTTCACTCGCAGTCGATGGAGGCGTGGTTCGCCCACACGCCGGGCCTCAAGGTGGTGGTGCCCGCTACCCCTCGCGACGCAAAAGGATTGCTGCGCACGGCGATCCGGGAGCCCAATCCGGTGCTTTTCTTCGAGCACAAGAAGTTGTACCGCTCGGTGCGCGGGGCGGTGCCAACCGAAGACTACGCCGTGCCGTTTGGCGAGGCGCGCGTGGCCCGGGAGGGGACCGACGCCACGATCGTCACCTACGGCGTGGGCGTGCACTGGGCCCTTGAGGAGGCTGAGCATCAGGCCGAGGCGAATGGAGTGGAACTGGAGGTCGTGGATCTGCGCACGCTCGTGCCGTGGGATCGGGAGACGGTGCGCGCGTCGCTCAACAAGACGAACCGGCTGCTCGTGCTCCACGAGGCCACACGCACGGCCGGGTACGGGGCCGAGCTGGCGGCGGAACTCGGCGAGATTGGATTTGAGCTGCTCGACGCCCCTGTGACGCGGGTGGCGGCGGAAGACCTGCCGGTGCCTTTTGCCAGGCCGCTGGAGGAAGAGATTTTTTCGGCGACGGCCCGGCTGCGGCCCAAACTTGAGTCGTTGCTGGCGTTCTGATGCGGGCGTCAGCAAACGAGGGCTGGATGAAGAACGACGGGGACGGGCGCGTGGAAGGAACCGGACCGGGGTGTGGCGCATGCCACGGTCGAATTCAAATACAGCGTCACCGCAACAGTGAGGATCACGCGAGAGACCGTCGCCCTGTGCCTCAGTGGAGGGTGAGGCACCAATAAGACCAATACGAGGACTGCATGCAGCACGGAACCATTAAGTTTTTCGACAGCGAGAAAGGATTTGGCTTCATCGAACCGGAAGAGGGTGGCGATGACGTCTTTCTCCACGTAAGCAACATCACCGGCGCAACCCGCGGCGAGGACCTGTCCGAGGGCCAGTCGATGGCCTTTGAGACCGAGCGGACGGAGAAGGGCCTCAGTGCCCTCAACGCCTCCCCGGTTGGGTAGCCCCCGGATTCCGACTTGCGTCGGCAGAACATCAAAGCCTGTCCGGTTTCACCGGACGGGCTTTTTCTGTTTGGGGGTGTGAGCGATCGCCGTTTCGTCTAAGGCCGCCGGTTGTTATGTTGCCATTGCGCCGTTTCCCGTGTCGCTATGCGTATCTGAGAACGGGCTGTGCTATATGTGCATGGAATATGTCAGTCACCGATAAAGGCTCTTCAGAGCCGTTCCGGGGCGGCCGAGCGCTTCGTTGACCACGAAGCCAACCATGTAGGCCAGCAGCTTCGCCACGACCCGTGTCATCACCCCCCAGACCGACCGAGCCCGGGTCTCTTCAATCTGGAACTGATCATCCAAGGAGGCAAAGACACTTTCAATCCGAGCCCGCAGGCCGCGGTGCCAAGCCCGAAGCGCCGCCTCTTCCTCAGAGGCAGCTTCCTTGCTGCGCCGGAGCGCATACCAGAGCGCTCCGCCGTGTTTGCCAAACAGGCCGGCAAGCCAGTCCCCGCAGTATCCGTTATCTGCCAACACCGGACGCGTTTCCGAAAGAAATGCCGACTGCCGGGCCTGCCAAGCCGCCTCGACGGCTAGAAGATGCTCGGCGACCTGGCGTTCGGGAACGTTGGCCGGGCTGAGCACGAAATCGCAGATCGCCCCCGTATTGGAGACGAGCAGATGAAGCCGAAAGCCGAGAAAGAACTGCCGCTTCGAGGGAGAAAACCCCGCCTCAGCGGCCCAAATCGACATCTGGGCCGATTTCCAGCGTGGGGACTCGGCGGTCGTAATCGGCGCGGAATCCAACGCGAGCCACACCGCCAGAAGTCGGAGTCGGTTCATCAGAAGGCGAAGCATCTCGCTCTGGACGCCCATCAGGGCCTTGCGTCTGCGGTGATACCGGGAACGGCAGATCAGGTCCGGGAACAGGTGAAGATAGTCCTTTTGGACCACCCGATGGAAGCTCAGCTCCGAATCGTTGGACTGACCTTCCTGCATGATCGAAAGAGTAATAATCTCCGAGTCGGTCATGTCCATCCGATCGGTCCCGTTCCGAAATCGGACCCAGTCGGGCGCGGCTTCCGGGTAGAGGTCGTCGATGAGGCAGTAGATGATCAGGAACAACTCTTCGGTCGAGGCGGTCGGTTCGGTCATAACAGCAGGGGTGTGGTATCCGGTCGAATGAACGTGAAGACTCATTCGAGACCGGAAAACTGCTCCTGCTGTTTCTATTGAACCGAATCACATGTGTCCGACATATAGCACAAGCCGTTCTGAGATTACGTCGGCATACGAGGACATTGCTGACGAGCTGGACGCGACGCTCGCCCCAGTGGGCGAGGCCTGGAAGCGTGCCCTTATCGAAGACCCCGACCTCCGACTTCATGCGCCGGACGGTCGTCACGCCGCCCCCGCAGGATCGCACCTGGCCGCCTGCGTGTTCTACGCGGTGCTCTTCGACAGCGACCCGACCGGTCTGCCTGGTACGCTGACCGTCGACGGCTCGACGGTAGTTGACCTCCCTCACGAACGCGCCACCTTTCTGCAGCAGGCGGC
>JBKHEM010000183.1:0-4349 GCA_046540815.1 Salinivenus sp. | reverse complement strand
CAGATCACGGGGAGTGCGACCAGCACGTCGGGCCCCGGAACCATGAGTGCCAAGGATGCGCTCGACGAGATCCGCGAACGCGTTGGGATGCCCGAGGTGCCGGCCGATGGCGGTCCGGACCGCACGTTCATGGAGCGCATCCAGCACGAGCGGCTCGTGGAACTGGCCTTTGAAGGGCAGCGGTTCTTTGACGTTCGGCGCTGGGGCCTCGCCGACGACGTGCTGAACGGACCCATTCACGGGCTGCGGTACGAGGATGAGAATGGAGACATGCAGCAGGTGGCCTTTGACCCGTTCGAGCGAAGCTTCGACCCGAACCGGGACTACCTCTGGCCCGTCCCGCAGAAAGAGATCGATCTACTCGACCTGGAGCAGAATCCCGGCTACTAGATCATATCCTCTGTTGAGCGTGGCCTCGTAGTGAGCTCCTGGCCGGGGCGCGGTCGTCGCCCCGGCCATTTTTCTTTTCGAACCGGTTGGGGGTCGCCATGAAGAAAGAGCACGTGCAGTTCCGTTCGGTCGTCGCGTTGGTTGCGATTGCTCTTGTCGTGGGGGCGTGGGGTCCACGGCCGGCAGGGGCACAGGATGGAACAACGGACGGGGAGCCGGCGGAGGTGCGACAGGGGCTGCAGTTGCACGAGATTCCCCTCCACGACCCGTACATCGTCCCGCACGAGCCGACGCAGACGTACTACCTTTATACCAGTGCCTACCCGGAGGACACCGGGGAGGAACGGCACGGCGTGAAGGCGTACACGAGCGACGACCTCGTGAACTGGGAGGGCCCGCACGTCGTCTTCGAGATTCCCGACGACAGCTGGGCCGATCCGATGGATGGGGCGTGGGCTCCGGAGGTGCACGAGTATCAGGGCAAGTACTACCTGTTCGTCTCGCTGCACAACGAGGACGAGGTCTTGGCCGAGCCGCCGGAGGTGTGGCAAACCAATCACCTGCGTGGCAGCATCGTCGCTGAAGCCGACTCGCTGGGCGGTCCGTTTGAGATGCTGAAGAAAGAGGGCCCGCACCCGCCCCGTGACTTCATGACGATCGACGGCAGCCTGTACGTCGATTCGGAGGGCCAGCCGTGGATGGTGTACGTGCACGAGTGGATCCAGAAGATCGACGGGACCTTCGAGGCCATCCGGATGACCGACGACCTGTCGGACACCGTCGGGGAGCCGATTCACCTGTTCAAGGGATCGGATGCACCGTGGCGGAACGAGGAGATCACGCCCAGCACCGAGCAGCTCAGCTACGTGACCGACGGCAATCAGACGTACCGGACGAAGACGGGCGAGCTGCTGATGCTGTGGTCCTCCTGGAACGACGGCAGCTACGTCCAGACGATTGCGCGGTCGGCGTCGGGCCGCCTGGAGGGCCCCTGGGAGCAGCTCGACCCCCTGGTGGGAAAGGACAGCGGCCACGGCATGCTGTTCGAGACCTTCGATGGGCAACTCATGATGGTGCTGCACCGCCCATTTGAGTACCCCGAGTCGCGAGGAAAACTGTTCGATATGGAAGATGAGGGGGACAGTCTTCGCGTCGTGCGCCCCCGCCCCGACCTTCACGGCCCGGAGGCCGGAACGTCGGAGTAACGCCCGTCCAATCTACCGCTACCGATTCCGTCAGAATCATGACCAGCGTTCTCCTCCTCGGACTCCTGCTGCTCCTCGGCAGTCAGCCGGCGATGGCACAGACGCCGCGGGAAAAGGTCAGCTTCGACGACGACTGGGCATTTCACCTGGGAGAGGCGCATGGGGCGCAGCACCCGAGTTTTGACGACGGCGACTGGCGCCGGCTCGACGTCCCCCACGACTGGAGCATCGAACAGGAGTTCAGTGAGGAGCACGCCAGCGCCCAAGCCTACCTGCCGGGTGGCATCGGGTGGTACCGGAAGACCTTCACGGTGCCGGAGGGAGATCGGGGCAAGACGATCAAGGTCCTGTTTGACGGTGTGTACCAGAACTCGGAAGTCTGGATTAACGGGGAGCGGCTCGGCAAGCGCCCGTTCGGATTTATCAGCTTTGCCTACGACCTGACGGACCACCTCCACTACGGCGAGGAAAACGTCATTGCCGTACGGGTCGACCACTCCAACGACGCGGACTCGCGCTGGTACACCGGCAGCGGCATTACGCGCCACGTGTGGCTGCGGAAGACGAATCCCGTCCATATCGCCCAGTGGGGAGCGTTTGTTCGCACCCCGACAGTGTCTGAAGAGAGTGCCGTCCTAAAGGTCTCGACCGACGTGGTGAATGGCACCGACGACTCCCGCACGGTGACGCTGCAACATGCGGTGTCTGGCACGGACGCGAGTGCGGAGCCTGTGACCGTAGAGCTTCCGCCGGAGAGCGAGCGGACGATCGATCAGTCGATGCAGGTGGAGGAGCCGTCGCTTTGGTCCCCCGATTCGCCGCACCTGTATGATCTCGTGAGCACGGTCGAGCGCGACGGGCAGGTTACGGACCGCACGGAGACGTCTTTCGGCATTCGGTCGTTTCGGTTCGATGCCCAGGAGGGCTTTTTCCTGAACGGCGAGTCGATGCTCATCAAGGGCGTGGCGCTGCACAACGACGCGGGGGCGCTCGGTTCTGCGGTGCCCCGGCAGGAGTGGCGCGACCGGCTTCGGCTCATGAAAGAGATGGGCGTCAACACCCTCCGGACGAGCCACAACCCGCCGCCGCCCGAACTCCTGACCCTGGCGGACGAAATGGGCTTCCTGGTGATCGACGAGGCGTTCGACGAGTGGAAGCTCGGCAAAAAGAAGTGGATGCAGGGCTGGAATGTAGGGGAGGAAGAGGGGGCCGCGGGCCTGGGCACGTACTACTCGCAGCACGGCTACAGCGATTTCTTTGAAGAGTGGGCCCAGCGGGACCTGCAGGACATGGTGCGACGCGACCGGAATCACCCGTCGGTCATCCTGTGGAGCATCGGCAACGAGATCGACTACCCGAACGACCCGTACACCGACCCCACGCGGGACGACTACCAGGCGTGGCGCCCGAGCGCCTACCAGGTGACGGAGATTGCCCGCCACCTCTACGACGACGTGAAGGCCGTGGACCGCACGCGCCCGGTGACCGCCGCCGTGGCCAACGCGCCGCTCGCCAACAAGACCGGGTACGCCGCCCTTCTGGACGTCGTTGGGTACAACTATCAGGAGCAGCACTACGCCGACGACCATGAGGCCTACCCGGACCGGAAGCTCATGGGAAGCGAAAATGACGATGCGTACGAGGCGTGGCAGGCGGTCACGGAAAACGACTTCGTTCCCGGCCAAGTCCTCTGGACGGGCATTGACTATCTCGGGGAGGCGGGGCGCTTTCCCAACCGGAGCAACGGCTCGGGGCTCGTGACGCTCAGCAACGTCCGCAAGCCCGGGTTCTTCTACCGGAAGAGCCTGTGGACCGAGGAGCCGATGGTGTACCTGGCGACCGCCGATTCGATGGACGAGGGGGACTACGACGAGGAGGGCGGCCAGTCGCACTGGACGTGGGACGACCGCGAGGGCGAGCCGGTGGACGTGGTGGCGTACACCAACAGCGAAGAAGTAGAGCTGTACCGGAACGGCGAGTCGCTGGGGCGCAAGGCCCCGGCCGACACCGACACGCCCTGGGTGCGCTGGTCGGTGCCGTACGAGCCGGGCACGCTTCGGGCTGTAGCGCGCACCGATGGGGAGGAGGTGGCCACGTATGAGCTCCAAACTGCTGGCGAGCCGGCGCGCATCCGCCTCACGCCCAACCGCTCGACCATTGAGGCGAACGGGGACGACATGTCCAGCGTGCGCGTGGAGGTGGTCGACGCCGAGGGCGTTCGGGTTCCGGACGCGGCGCACGAGGTCCAATTCGACGTGGAGGGGGCCGGGGAGAACATCGGGGTCGGGAATAGCGACCACGAGAGCATTGCCCCCTACAAGGCCGACCACCGAAACGTGTACAACGGACGGGCCCGCGTCATCATCCAGTCGGACGGGACGAGCGGCGACATCCAGGTCCAGGCCACCGACGACGGAATCGACTCGGACACTGTCACCATCGAGGCGGAGTGAGGCCGCCGCGATGGGGCGCGTCGGTCCTCGACCGATTCGCGTCCTCCCGGCACCTGCCGGACGACCTTTTTTCACCTTCCTGACAACGTCTGCATGCCTCCTCTCCGATCGTGTCCCTCTGGACTGTCTCCATTCCGCGGAGCGGTCGTCGGCCTCGTGCTACTCCTTCTCGGCGTTGCGGGATCGATGCCCGCCGCCGCCCAGGAGGGCGAGACCGGTTCGGCCGCGGATACCGCCGCTGTCCCCTCCGAAATCCAGGACCTCGACGTGCTGCGCCGGGGCACCGAGGCGCCCACGGCTG
>JBKHEM010000182.1:0-4415 GCA_046540815.1 Salinivenus sp. | reverse complement strand
CATTGCTTAGCGCCCAGAGTCGCATCGACCTGCGCGGCTACCGTGTGGAGGAGCGCATCGACTACATCGTTGAGGAGCTGGCAGCGGCGCAGGACGCGCACGGAAACGGGTACGTCGGTGGCATTCCGGGACAGGAGGCGCTGTGGAAAGAGATCGAGAGCGGCACCGTCGAGGGTGAGCCGTTTTACCTCAACGACGTGTGGGTGCCGTGGTACACCCTCCACAAGCTGTATGCGGGCCTCATCGACGCCTACGCCTACACCGGCAACGAGACGGCCTTGCACGTGGTCACCGACCTGGCCGACTGGGCAATCGACGTCACCGACGGCCTCTCGCCCGCGCAGTGGCAAGAGATGCTCGACACCGAGCACGGCGGCATGAATGAGTCGCTCGCCAACCTGTATGCCCTCACTGGAGAGCAGCGGTACCTCACCCTCAGCCGCAAATTTCACCACGGCGACGTACTGACGCCCCTCGCGCAGGACACGGCTCGGCTGGGGGGCCTCCACGGCAACACCCAGATTCCGAAGGTGATCGGCGCCGCACGGCAGTACGAACTCACGGGTGCTGATTCGCTCCGCACGATTGCCGATGCCTTCTGGGAGCGCGTTGTAAACCATCACACGTACGTCATCGGCGGGCACTCGGAGGGAGAGCACTTTGGCCCGCGCGACTCGCTGTCCACGCGCCTGGGGACCACCACGGCGGAGACGTGCAATACGTACAACATGCTGAAGCTGACGCGGCACCTCTTCTCCCTTTCCGCCGCGCCCCGCTACGCCGACTACTACGAGCGTGCCCTCTACAACCACATCCTCGCCTCGCAGGAGCCAAAGCGGGGCATGACGACCTACTTCATGTCGCTGGAGCCGGGCCACTTCAAGACCTACGCCACCCCGGATTCTTCCTTCTGGTGCTGCACCGGCTCGGGCATGGAAAACCACGTTCGCTACGGGCAAGGCATCTACTTTCAGAAGGACGACAACCTCTTCGTCAACCTGTTCATTCCCTCCGCGCTCTCGTGGGAGGAGCAGGGCGTGACCGTGCGCCAGCACACCCGCTTCCCGGAAGAAAACACGACGCGCCTCACGTTCGAGATGGACGAGCCGACGGAACTGGGCCTGCGCCTCCGCAATCCGGGCTGGACCGACGGGCCGCCGACGGTGCGGGTCAATGGCGAGCGCGTAGAGCCCGAAATGATGAACGGCTTCCTCTCGCACCGCCGCACCTGGCAGCCGTCCGACACGGTGGAGGTGACGCTGCCGATGTCGCTCCGCACCGAACGCATGCCGGACGATCCCGACCGGGTCGCTGTGCTGTACGGCCCCATCGTGCTGGCGGGGACACTGGGCACGGAGGGCCTGCCCGAGGGGGGAGCCTACGCGAAAGACCACCTGACGTACACCGGCGCCGACCTGTTTATTCCGGACAGCCTCCGGACGGCCGAGCACCCGTACACTCTAAATCCGCCGCCGGTGCCGTCCCTGCAGGCCGAGGCCGACCGCGTGGCCGAGTGGCTGACCCCCGTGGAAGGGGAGCCGCTTTCGTTTCAGACACGGAGCGTGGGGCTGGAGGAAAACTTGACGTTTCGGCCGTTCTACGACGTGCACCACCAGCGCTACTCCGTCTACTGGACGCTCACCGACGCGGCGGGGGCCGACTGACGCTATGTTCACGTTGACCACCGGTCCCACCTGCCCACTCTTCGGCGTGTCGGTACGTCTGGCCCGTGCGGTCGCGTCGGCGGCCGTTGTCCTGGCCCTGGGGAGCATGATGGCCTGCGACCAGCAGGGGATGACCACCTCGGCCGAGCAGGAGGAGGACGGCGAACCGCAGATCGACGGCCCCAGCTACGAAAATCCGGTTCTGGCCCGCGACTTTCCGGACCCCGCCGTGATGCAGGGGCCGGACGGCACATATTACACCTACGCGACCGAGACGCTGATCGATGGAGAGTTCACCAACATTCAGGTCGCCACGTCCGACAACCTCGTGGACTGGACGTGGGAGGGGGATGCTCTTCCCGACGGCGTCGACTGGGCCGAAGAGGGGCGCAGCTACTGGGCGCCCCACGTCGTCTACGCGCCCGAGCAGGACCGCTACATCATGTACTTTTCGGCACACCACGACCAGAAAGACAGCAAGTGCCTCGCCACGGCCACGTCGGACGACCCGCTCGGTCCCTTCACCCATGACGGCGAGCCGCTTCGTTGCGGGGATGGGTTTGAAGCCATCGACCCGATGGCGTTCGACGACCCCGAAAGCGACGAGAGATACCTTTACTGGGGCTCCCACGGCGAACCGATCCGTGTGCAGCCGCTGGCCGATAGCCGGACCGAGTTCAAGGACGGCACCGAGCCCACCGCCGTCTTACATCCCACCCCGGACGCGCCCTACGGGAGTCTCATCGAGGGCGCCTGGACGATCTACCGGGATAGCACCTATTATCTCTTTTCTTCCGGCGACAACTGCTGCAGTGAAAACGCGCACTACGCCGTAATGGTGGCCCGGGCCGACGATCCCACAGGGCCCTTCACCACGCGGGGCGAGGCCCAGGGCACCCCCCGGAGCACCATTCTTACGGCCAACGACACCTGGAAAGCTCCTGGGCACAACTCCGTGATCCGGGACGCCAAGGGCACCGACTGGATGGTCTACCACGCCATCAATCGCGATCAGCCCACGCGTCCCACGGGCACCGGCGCGCGCTGGGATCGCCGCGTGATGCTGATGGACCGCATCGTGTACGAGGACGGCTGGCCCCGAATCAAAAACGCCAGCCCCTCTGCGGCCTCGCCCGTGCCTGCAATCGATAACTGACAGAGAGAATTCTGTTTCTTACGTTAGAGTGACCCGTTTTTGTAATTTTTGAATCGATTTACTCTCCCATGATTCGGCGCTTCGTTCCACTTCTGTTTCTGCTCGTCTCCGGGCTTCTGTTTGTCGCTCCCACCCACGGTCAAGAGGCCGAATCGCTTGACGCGGTGATCAATGCCGATCAGGGCGAGACCACCATCAATCGGCACATCTACGGCCACTTTGCCGAACACTTGGGCGAGGACATCTACGGGGGCTTTTGGATTCAGGACGAAGACGGGGACTGGCAATACAACGAGCAGGTGATCCAGGCGCTTCGGGAGGTGGAGGTCCCGAACGTGCGCTGGCCGGGCGGCTGCTTTGCCGACTACTACCACTGGCAGGACGGCATCGGCCCGCAGGAAGAGCGGCCCGACCAGTTGAACACACTTTGGGGCGGTGTGACGGAGGACAACAGCTTTGGGACCCATGAGTTTATGGGACTAATTGAGCGCCTGGACACCGAGCCGATCATCGTTGGAAACGTCGGCAGTGGGACGGTGGAAGAGATGCAAGACTGGTGGAAGTACCTTAACCACGAGGGCCCGAGCCCAATGGCGGACCTTCGCGCCGAAAACGGCCAGGAGGAACCGTGGGGCGTCGAGTACTTCGGGGTGGGCAACGAAAGCTGGGGCTGCGGCGGCCAGATGCGCCCGCAGTACTATGCGGACCTGTACAAGCGCTTTGCGGAGTACCTGCGTCCGCTGAGTGGCACCGAGCCCTTCCAGATTGCGGCCGGGCCGAACGGCGACGACTACGAGTGGATGGAAACGCTCATGGAGGAGGCCGGCGACATGATCGACGGAATCGACCTGCACCACTACACGGTGGTGGGCACTTGGGAAAACAAGGGCTCGGCGACCGACTTCACGGAGGCGGAGTGGCACGAGGCCATGCAGGAGGCGCGCTACATGGACGAGCTCCTTACGCGCCACTCGGCGATTATGGACCAGTACGATCCGGAGAAGGAGACGGCGCTGATTGTAGGGGAGTGGGGCATGTGGCACGACCCGATGCCGGACACCGATCCGGGCTTTTTGAAACAGCAGAACACGCTACGCGACGCAATCGTGGCGGCCCTGCACCTCAACATCTTCAATCAGCACGCCGAGCGGGTACGGATGGCGAACTTGGCCCAGACGGTGAATGTGCTGCAGGCGATGCTGCTTTACGAGGACGGCCAGCTGGTGAAGACGCCGACGTACCACGTCTTTGACATGTACAAGGCGCACCAGGACGCGACGCTTCTGCCGATGGACCTGGAGCGGGGTACCTACGAGCATGAGGGAGAGGAGACGCCGGCCGTAACCGCCTCGGCGTCTGTCGACGAGGAAGGCCGGGTGCACGTAACCATGGCGAATGCGGACCCGAACGCGCCGCGGACGATGTCGGTGGACCTTCGTGGGCAAGACGTCTCATCGGTACGCGGGCGCGTGCTGACGGCGGATGAGATGAATGTGCACAACACGTTTGAGGCACCGGATCGCCTCACGCCCTCGTCATTCGACGGGACAGAGCTGGAGGGCAACACACTCACGATCGAGCTGCCGGCCAAGTCC
>JBKHEM010000181.1:0-4422 GCA_046540815.1 Salinivenus sp. | reverse complement strand
TTGTTGTGCTCCAGCATGTGCTGGATGCGGGACTGGGTTTTCTCCTCGCCCAGCAGGCGGAGGAAGACCTCCCGTTCCAGCTCGATCAGGTAGTCTTCGTGCACCTCCTGCGGACTGCTGAGCGGTCCGCCGCACAACACCGTGGCGAGCTGCGTGGCCAGGTGCTCGTCGTACTCACTGATGTAGTTGCCTTCCCGGTACTGCATGAGCGCCACCTTGAAGGTCGACAGCGTCTTCTCCCCCAGCACCCTGATGTTGGTCATCACGGGCGGCGGGGCGTATCCCTGCTCGCTGAGGCGGAGCACCTCCTGCTTCGCGGCGTAGAGGCGCCGGTCCTCGTGCATGACGATGCGAGTATTCTCGGGCAGGAAGCCCATGTCGATGGCCTGCGCGGCGCTTTCGGCCACCTCGGCCATCGCCACCGTCTCGAAGTAGGGTCGCAGGTGGTCCTGAATCGCGTTGTGGTTGTCATTCGGCGCCTCCCTCGCGGCCTTCGCGGCGAGGCGCATCGTGCCCGTGCCGGCCGGGATGAGGCCCACGCCCAGCTCCACAAGCCCGATGTAGGTTTCGGCGGAGGCCACCGGGTGCGGGCACGCCATCGCCATCTCGCAGCCGCCCCCCAGGACGCGCTGGTGCGGCGCCACCACCACCGGCTTCGCGGCGTAGCGCACCTGCTGAATGGTCTGCTGAAACTCGTCGATGTACTGGTCGATGACATCGAACGCGCCCTCCGAGGCGGCCAGCGCCATCTCACCGAGGTTCGCTCCAACAGAGAAGTTTTTGCCCTCGTTACCGATAACCATCCCGCGGAGGTTGGCATCCTGCTCCACCCGCCCGATGCACTCGCGGAGGCCCATCATCACGTCGCGCCCCAACGTGTTGGCCTTCGACCGAAACTCGAAGAGAGTCACGCCGTCGCCCACGTCGAGCAGGGCCGCGTCGCCGTTGCTCCACAGCTCGCGGCTGGCGTCCTGCTTGATGCGATCGAGCCGCAGTTCATCTGAGGGACGCGGATCGGGCTCGTGCTGCTCCGTCCGTGGCATGAACACGGCCTGCTCGCCCCCCTGCGTGTCGTAGAACGTCTCTCCCCGCTCCCGCATCGTCGCCACCCAGTCCGGCACGTCGAGGCCGTGTGCCTCCAGGCCGTTGAGGACCGTCTCCATCCCGAGGGCGTCCCACATCTCAAACGGCCCCAGGTCCCACCCGAAGCCCCACCGGATGGCCCGGTCCACGTCGGCAGGATTGTCGGAGATCTCCCCGAGGCGCTGCGCGCTGTACGCCAGCAGTTCCAGGGTCGTCTCGCGGAAAAACTGCCCCGCCCGGCCGTCGTCGGCGTACAGCGCCTGGAGGCGGTCCGAGAGTCCCCCTGCCTTCCAGATGGCCCCCAGATCGCCGAGCTCTTCGTCCTCCGCGCTCGTGTATTCGAACGTCTCCGGGTCAATCGACTTGATCTCGCCGTCTTCCTTCTTGTAGAACCCAGCCTTCGTCTTTTCCCCCAGCCGCCCCTCATCCACGAGCCGCTGCATGAGGTCAGGCACCGCAAACGCTTCGCGCTGAGCTTCATCGTCCACCAGGTCGCGCAGGTTGGTGGCGACGTCCAGAAGAACATCGAGCCCCACCAGATCCGCCGTGCGGAAGGTGGCCGACTTGGGCCGGCCCGAGATCTTGCCCGTCAGCGTGTCGATCTCCTCGATCGTATACTCACCATCGGTGAAGTACCGAATCGCCTGAAGTTGCGCAAAGACGCCGATCCGGTTGCCGATGAAGTAGGGCACGTCGTTGGCCACCACAATGCCCTTCCCCAGCCGCAGCCGCCCAAACTGCGCCACGCGTTCGGTCACCTCCGGATCGGTCGCGTCGGTGGGCACGAGTTCCAGCAGCTTCAGATAGCGCGGCGGGTTGTAGAAGTGCGTGCCCAAGAAGCGCCGCTTGAAGTCCTTCGAGCGCCCCTCTGTGATTTCGTGGATGGGCAGGCCGCTGGTGTTCGTCGAGATGACCGCGCCGTCGGCCACGTGCTCCTCGATGCGAGCGTGCACATTGTGCTTGATGTCCATCCGCTCCACCACAGCCTCCACGACCCAGTCCACGGCCCCGACGCGTTCAAAATCGTCCTCGAAGTTGCCGAGGTAAATCCGGTCGGCGGCCTCGTCGGCAAAAAACGGATCGGGACTCGCCTTGCGGGCCTGCTCAAATCCTTTGCGCACCACGGCGTTCGGGTCGTCGCCATCGTCGGATGCAATGTCAAGCAGGTGCACCTCCAATCCAGCGTTGGCAAGGTGCGCGGCGATCTGCGCGCCCATCGTGCCCGCCCCCAGCACGGCGGCGGTCCGAAACGGCGGATGCGTGGGGGGCGCGGCGAGATTGAGGGCGCGAGTGTCGAGGGCCTTGGCTTCCATAGTGGAGAGCTGAATTTGAATGGGGAAACCGCTGAGGCGGAGATTAACGGCGTTAACTACGAAACAAGAAAAGAGACGGAACCGCTTCCGTGCAACCCGTTCACGCAGCGGCTGCTGGTTCTGCTTCACTCGGGGCCGGCTCAACGGCGGCAATCACGGCGCCCCGGCCGGCGGACTCAGACGGAAGCTCGTCTTGGTAGAGCGCGTCGATTTCGTCGGCGTAGGTGTCGCGCATCTGAGGGCGGCGAACCTTCAACGTCGGCGTGAGGAGATCCGACTCCACGGTGAGTTCGTCCGGGATGAGTGCAAAGCGTTTCACCGTCGACCACGGGTCCATCCCGGCATTGGCCTCCCGCACGAGTTCCCGGACGTCATCGAGAAGAGCGGATTCGTGGAGCAATCGCTCAAGCGACTGTTCGGCGTCAAGCCCTAAATCTGCGGCGCGGGCTCGTACTTGGTCTTCGGCCGGGAAGAGGAGTGCAGCACAAAATTTTCGGTCGCTTCCCACTACCACGGCCAGATCGATAAGTGGTTCACTTCCCAGCCGATTCTCGATGGGCTGCGGCATCACGTACTTACCGGTCGACAGCTTAAAGAGATCTTTCTTCCGGTCCGTGATTTTGAGGTTTCCTTCCTCGTCAAATTCCCCAATGTCTCCGGTGTGAAACCACCCCTCGTCGGTCAGCACCTCGTCCGTTTGATCCGGTTGCTTATAATACCCCTTCATCACATGCGGGCCACGGGTCAGGATTTCGCCATCATCGGCAATTTGAACCTCCACACCCGGCAGGGGCTCACCAACAGTACCCGGTTTGTTGCGCTGCGGGCGCGTGAAGGCGATGACGGGGCTGGTTTCCGTCAGGCCGTAGCCCTGTAGCAGCGTGATGCCCGCCGCAGCGAAGATGTTGGTAAGAGAGGGCTGCAGGGCCGCCCCTCCGACCACGATATACTTCGTACGTCCTCCTAGCGCCGCTCGCCATTTTTTGTAGACGAGCCGGTCAGCAAGGGTGCGTTTCATCTCGTAGAAGGCGGACATGTCCTCATCGATTCGGTACCGCTCCGCCACGTCCAGCGCCCAATCGCCGATGGTTTTCTGAAGGCCGCTCAGCCCCATAATTCGTTTCTGAATGTTTCCGTATACCTTCTCGATCACACGAGGCACGGCGGCAAAGACCGTAGGACGCACCTTCGGAAGGACATCCGCCAGGTGGTCGGGATGCGTGTAGTAAATACTGATGCCCCGTGCCATGAAGGCGTACTGGAGCATGCGGGCAAAGATGTGGGTCAGCGGCAGGAACGAGAGCGCGACCTCCCCCTCCGCTCCGTCGTCGAAGTCGTCAAGTTCCCCAATCGAATTGATGGCGTTCGACGTGATGTTTTCGTGCGAAAGCATCACGCCTTTGGGCCGCCCGGTGGTGCCACTCGTGTAGATGATGGTCGCCAGGTCGTCGGCATCGATCTGTGACCGAAGGTCAGCAATGGCTCCCTCCTGGTTGTCCGTGCTCTGTCGGCCTTCGGCCCGCACCTCGTCGAGCGTCAGCACCTTGACTCTCTTCGGTACATCAGCCGCTTCCGTATCCGCCCCGGGGTCGCACAGAATAAGCGTGTCAATTTGCGGAAGGTCGGGAAGCAAGTCAGCAACCTGGTTAAGGCGCTTCGGATTTGCAACGGCGAGGACCGTGGCCCCCGAGTGCTTTATCACGTACGCCATCTGCTCGGGCGAGCTCGACAGGTACAGCGGCACGTCGATGAGGCCGGCGATGAGGCACCCCATGTCGACAACGCAGAAGGGAACGTCGCTCTCCTGAAACATCGCCACCCGGTCGCCCCGCTCCAGGCCCAGGCTTCGTAGGCCCAGGGCCGCCTCCTCGGACTGCGTGCGAAACTGATCGAGCGACATGGGGACCCAGCCCCCGTCATCGAGCGGTTGATTCAGCGCCCGGGGGTTGTCGTATCGATCGCAGGCATCGTAAAACAAATCCGGAAGACTTTTCCCGCGGGCAACAGGACCGGCGTCAGAGGGAGC
>JBKHEM010000180.1:0-4446 GCA_046540815.1 Salinivenus sp. | reverse complement strand
CCCGTTGGGCCAATGGAAGGTGACGGGCGCGTCGATGTCGGGGTGGAGGCTTTCGTGCACCGGACAGTGGCGCGCGGCGCGTTCGAGGCGGGTGCGCATCGGCTCGTCGAGCGTGACCGGCATGTGGACCTCCGTCCGCAGCGTATCGATGCGGCGCGGGTTCGACGCCATCTCTTTCTCAACCGAGATCTCCATCCCCTCCAGGTCAAGGTCGTGCTGCTTGGCCTGGATGCCTAGGATGGTGGCCACGCAGGTGCCGAGCGCCGTGGCCATCAGGTCCGTGGGAGAAAAGGAGCGGCCCTTCCCGTGGTTGTCCTCGGGCGCGTCGGTGGTCAGCGTGACGCCGCTCGGGGCGTGCGCGGCGACGCAGCGGAGGTCGCCCTGGTAGGTAGCGTCAATGCGAACAGACATGGGTCAACATCGGATTGGAGAAAAACGAGTGCGTGTGAACGGCCCCGACGCGGCGGCCTGAATCTTTGCCCGCCGTACTCCATTGGCCTCCCTGGTGATTCATGCCCTCCCCTCCACAGCAGGCCTGCATCAATGACGGTCTACTTCAACGGCGACTTCGTGGCAAAAGAAGAGGTTTCCATCTCCCCCAACGACCGCGGCTTCGTGTTCGGCGACGGGGTGTACGAGGTGGTCCGGGCCGAAGACGGCGCCTTGTTCCGCCTCGACGACCACCGGCGGCGCCTGCACCGGAGCCTGTCGGAGATTCGCCTGCTGGACGCCGTGGACCTGGAGGCCGTGTGGGACGCCGTGCAGGGCCTCCTGCCCCGCAACGACCTCACCACGGGGCATGCGAAGGTGTACCTGCAGATCACCCGCGGGGCCGCCCCGCGCCAGCACGCCTTCCCCGACCCGTCCGTCGAGCCGACCGTCTACGCCCGGGCCGAAGCCATTGATCTGCCCGTCGAAAAGTGGGAGCAGGGAGTGAAGGTCATTCTGCGGCCCGATCGGCGCTGGGCCCGCTGCGACATCAAGTCGCTCAACTACCTGCCCAACGTGCTCGCCAACCAGGCCGCGATGGAGGCCGGCGCCTACGAGGCGCTCCTGACGCGGGAGGGGTTCGTGACGGAGGGCACCCACTCCAGCATGGCCGCCGTGGTGGACGGCACCGTCGTCACGCGCCCCCTCACCAACCATGTGCTGCCCAGTATCACGCGACAGGTGCTCCTGGAGCTGTGCGCCGACCAGGGGATTCCAACGACGGAGCGCCCGATTGCCGTGGACGAACTGTCCGACGCCGACGAACTGTTGCTACTGGGCACCACCACGGGCATCATGCCGATCGTGCAGGTGGAAGATGAAGCAGTGGGCGACGGCACGCCGGGCCCCGTCGTCCGTGACCTGCAAGACGCCTTCCGGGCGCTGACGCCGGCGTAGCCCCTTACACCGCCTCCGCTGCCGGCACCTCCACCGTCAGCCCGTCGTAGGCGAGCTGGATGCCCTCGGGAAGACTCGCGTTGGCCTCGGCGTGGCGCACGTTGTGGGTCATGTGCACGAAGTAGGTCTGCCGCGCGCCGATGCGGCGGGCCACGTCCACCGCCTCGTCGAACGAGAAGTGGGTGCGATGCGGCTCGGGGCGCAGGGCGTCGAGCACGAGCACGTCGATGTCGTCGAGCGCGTCATAGCTCGGCTCCGGAATCCGGCACACGTCCGTGAGGTAGGCAAAGCGCCCCATCCGGTAGCCGTAGACGGGCGTGCCGCCGTGGTCCAGCAGCACGGGATCGACGGGGAGCGTGCCGCCGTCGCCGTAGCGGCTGGGCACCGTGAACGGCTCGTCAACCGTCTCCAGTCGGAGGTTGGCCGCGCCGGGATATGGCTGGGTCCCAAAGACATAGTCGTAGTTGCGCCGCAGGACGGCGGCCGTGTCGGGGTGCGCGTAGCACGGCATCGCCGTCCGATTCCCGAAGAAGAAGGGCCGCAGATCGTCGAGCCCCCCCACGTGATCGAAGTGGTGATGCGTGTAGCAGACCGCGTCGATGCGATCAATGCCCTCGCGGAGCGCCTGCTGGCGAAAGTCGGGCCCCGTGTCGATCAGCAGGCCCATGTCGCCGGCGCGGACGTAACAGGCGCAACGGGTACGGGTGTCGTGCGGGTCGTCGGACGTGCACACCGTGCAGTCGCAACCCAGGACGGGCACGCCGGTGGACGTGCCGGTCCCGAGCACCGTCACGGTCAGCGGTGGGGTGTCGGCGTGGCGCTCGGCCCGGGCCTTCGCAGTGACGTCGGCGGCCGTGAGACGGGACCGATTCTCGGGCACGTTATTCGTCGACATGCGGCGCCTCCTCCGACGGGGCATCGGCCACGGCCCAGGCGTCCTCCAGGGCCGAGCGGACCGCCGGCTTCAGGTAGATGGTATCGAGCGGGGCCTCCCGGAGGGCATCGGCCAACACGACGAGCTGGGTTTCGGGGAGGTGGTTTTTGTTGAGCATGATGATTTCCTCATCGCCGACGACGCAACGCCCGCCGCGAAAATTGCCCTTTTCGACGCGCACCTCCAGGCCCAGGCGCCCGGCCACATCTTCCAGCTCGCCAATGATTGCGGGGGTGTCCATCGTGCGACCCGTGCGTCTCAGCAACGAATGAGCAGGCGCGGAGGGAGGCTACGAGGTCGTCAGTGTTTCGCCCGAGTGGGCATCGGCCACCTCAAACGAGAGCGGCGGCACGCGGTCGTCGGCCTCCAGATGCACCCGCACGAGGTGGTCCATGAACCAGCGCGTGGGATAGGCCGGCACCGGGCGGCGCAGGAACGCGGCGGTAAACGGGTGCACCCGCACCGTGACGGCCCGGTGCTGCCCCCGGTGGTCGGTAATCCACTGCTCCAGGCGATTAATGAAGGCGTCGGGCGACGGAGCGGCCTCGGCTGCGTCGGCCGGCGCCCCCGCTACCTCCCCGTCGCCGGTGGGGGCGGGCGCGGCCTGCGCCTGCTCCTCGTACTTCTGGGCCTCCTCGCGGTACCGGCGGGCGTCCTCGCGGGCCTCCCGGACCTCCTCCTCCAGCGTCTGAATCTTGTCGCGCAGGCGCTCGACCTCCGCCTCGTCCTGCTCCTCGTTGGCCTCGCGGAGGCGCTTCATTTCCCGCTCCCGCACCTCCACCTTCTTCTGCAGGGTCTGAATGCGGCGCTCGGCCCGGCGCAGGGCCTGGGCGTTCTCGTCGTCTTCCTCCCCGGACGAAGCGCCGTTGGACGACGAGAACGTGGTGGTGATGCTGGGTCGCAGCCGCTGGCGCGTAATTTCCACGAGCCCAAAGTCGCTCATGGGCAGCACCTTCGTGACGGCCCGGTCTTCGCTAAAGCCCTTCTTGAGCTCGTCGTAGACCTTCTTCTTGTCCTTCTCGTCGCGCAGGTCGATGAAGTCGACCACGATGATGCCGCCCAGGTCGCGCAATCGGATCTGGCGGGCAATGACGCGGGCCGCCTCCAGGTTCACGTCGAGCGAGTTCTGGGATTGGGATTTCCCCTTCCCGGAGCGACCCGAGTTCACGTCGACGACGTGCATCGCCTCGGTCTGCTCGATGAAGAGGTACCCGCCGGACGGCAGCTCCACGCGGTCCTTAAAGGCACGGTCGGCCCCCTGCTGGATGCCGGCGGCCTCGAACACAGGATCGCTGCCGGTGTGCAGGTCGATGCGGTCGACCATCTTCGGGGCCACGGCCCGCACGTAGCTGCGGATGCTGTGGTAGAGCGACTCGTGATCGACAAGAATGCGGTCGTACTCCTCCGAGAACTGGTCGCGAATGATGGAGGAGGCCATGTCGACGTCCTCGTGCACCAGCGCCGGGGGGTCGGGCTGCTCCTGCAGGCGGTTCTCCACGCGGCGCCACCGCTCCATCAACAGCTTCAGGTCCTTGTCGAGCGACTTGGCGTCGCGGTCCTCGGCCACGGTGCGCACGATGACGCCGTAGTTGTCGGGCACCAGGCTGCCGGCGAGGGCCTTCAGGCGGCGGCGCTCCTTCTCGTCGGTGATTTTGCGAGACACCGCCACGTAGTTTTGGAGGGGCACCAGCACCAAAAAGCGCCCGGCCAGGGACAGGTCGGTCGAGATGCGACTGCCCTTGTTCGAGATCGGCTCCTTCGTGATCTGGACAAGGATTTCCTGGCCGCGGTTCAGGATGTCGGAGGGGCGCTTGTCCCAGTCCTTCTGGCCCGGCGGCACATCAATTTTCTGGACTTTCGGCGTGTCCAGGTCCAGGTACTTGAGCAGATAGGGCAGGTTGTCGGAGAGGTCCGAGAAGTGCAGGAAGGCATCCTGCTCCTGGCCGATGTCCACAAATGCGGCCTGAATGCTCGGCATCACCTTGCGGATGCGGCCGAGGTAGAGGTTGCCGATCGTGCGCTTGTTCTCGGCGTTCTCAATGTAGAGTTCCGCGAGTTTGCCATCCTCCACGATGGCAATGCGGGTTTGGCTCTCGCCAACGTTGACGACAATTTCTTTGGACATA
>JBKHEM010000179.1:0-4458 GCA_046540815.1 Salinivenus sp. | reverse complement strand
GTGCGACCGCCCAGCCGCCGCCGTAGTCAGGCTAGGGCGTCGGCGAGGGCTGCCCCTGTCGTCAGGCCGTTCTCAATCGCGGCGTCCAGTCGGCCGGTGCCGGCCACCCAGTCGCCACACACGTACACGCCCTCACGAGTGGCGGCGGAGTGGGCGTCGTCGTCCACAGATCCGTCGGGGAATGCATATTTCCACCCCTGCCAGTCTGTCCAGTCGGGGGCGGTCAGGCGTGGATCGCCGAGGAGGTCCGCGGCTCGTTGGGAGAGCCGGTCAATGTTCTTCTCGGGTGGTGCGTCGTAGTGTACAGCGGACCATGACGGCCGAGCCTGCACGACCAGGACGGATTGTCCCTCCGGGACGTGACCGGGCTTGCATTCCTCCCGGCCGATCCAGCCGACGGTGGTGTTTGGGTCGGTGCTACGCAGCCCGTAGTAGGGGACCTCTATTTCAACGTCATACCCGAGGACGGCAGTCCAGACCGTGTTATAGTCAAGGTCCCGGGCCGACGCCCCCAGACGGTCCACGGCCATCACGTCGGTATCGCGGAGGAGGGCGCCGGTCTGTGGGGCCGGCGGATTGAACAAAAGCATGTCAAAGGGACCGTATTCGGTCTCATCGTCGTCAACAAGGTGTCAGCCCTCGGGGCGGTTCGGCGTTTGGGGGCGGCGTACGTTGACGATCCGGGTTTTCCGATGCACCTCCACGCCGGCGTGGGCAAAGAGGTGCTTCGCGAGCCGCGTGATCCCGTCCACGTACGACCACCGGCGCGTGTCGTCCGCGGTCGGCTGGTTCACCGTCCCGTCCGTACCGAAGGAGGCGATTGGGCCGTCAATCTCCACGAGTCCCTCGCTACACTCGGTCGTGATGAGCCTGCTCACGCGTCCCTCCTTGTCGGAGAGGAAGTTGGCTCCATAGTCGTACACGAGGCCGTCCCGCCGACGAGCCGCTGCGCGGCCGCAGACCCCGCGGGACTTTTCGAACACGTGGACCTCAAGAGAAGGGAGGGCCTTTCGTACGGCGTAGGTGGCAGCGGCCGCCGCCGCACCGGCGCCGATAATTCCCAGCCGGACATCCATGAGGGTGCGATCAGTTATATTCAGAGAGGGCAAAACAAACGACCCGCCCGGAGCAAACGGGCTGGAGGCAACCCACGCTGCTGAGGCTTCCCGTCGTTCCGGAGCGGAGGGGGAGCACAAAAGAAAAAGCCTCTCAGCTCGCCGGAGGGGCGTCCTGAGAGGCATTGTTGTGGTCAGGGGCGGATTCGAACCGCCGACACACGGCTTTTCAGGCCGTTGCTCTACCACCTGAGCTACCTGACCCGGAATGGGAGTAGGTCCGTCTCACCGGCTGGAAGATACTGGTGTTGAACGGTGGAATCAACGGGATGAGAAAGGCTTAATTTCGCCTTCACGCCGATGGATCGATTCCGTCAGGGCCGTCAAGGCCCGGGTTACCTTGGGCCGACTCCGAACGGTGCGCGCCCCACATCAGTTTCGACCGAAGCGTGTGGAAAAAGTGTTGGTCGGGGAGCTTCACGAGGTTGACCGTATGCGGGGCGCGACGAATGTGAAACTCGTGGCCGAACGTATCAAAGAGAGTGCTTCGCCCGTCGGCGGCAAACACGTACGGCCGTTCGTCCCCGAGCACCCGACACGTGACGGTTACCTCTGCGGGAAGGACAATGGGCCGCACCGTGAGGGTGTGCGGCGCAATAGGCGTGAGGATCATCGCGTCCACCCCGGGGGTAATGATGGGGCCGCCGTTGGACAGCGAGTACGCCGTAGAGCCGGTGGGAGTGGCGGTAATGAGGCCGTCGGCCCAGTAGGTATTGAGCGGGGTCCCATCCACGGACACTTCGATCCGGATGAGGCCGGCGGATCCGCTTCGATTAAAGACAAACTCGTTGACTGCCCATTCCGTTTCAAACTGTTGTTGCGCATCCGTTTGGGCTTCCAGTACCATTCGCTCTTCAATGGAATACTGCCCCTGCTCGATCGACCGGATGGCAGCGGGCAATTGGTGGACTTCGATGTCCGCCAGAAAACCGAGGCGGCCAATATTGACGCCAAGGAGGGGGGTGTCGTTCGAACCGGTCTGATGGGCCGTGCGCAGGAGCGTTCCGTCGCCACCAAAAGAGAGCACCAGGTCGCTCGACTCGGCAATGTCGTCCACGCGGTGGTCGTTGACGAGGCCGTTCGGGCTGTAGTCGTGTTCCAGAAGGCCGGTTGCGATGGGGTCGTGAATCCAGAAGTCCAGGTCGTGCTCGCGAAGCCAATCAATGGTCTGGGCCACCGGGTCCCAGATGGCAGATTTGGTAGGGTTGCCCGCGAGACCGTAAATCATGGAAACGATGTGGAGCCCAGTGTGCCTGTAGCCGTTAAGGAACGTCCAGCGGCGTAACGATCGCCGATCCTGATAGCGGGGCACCGGCGTAACGTTCCCCCCACAACGCGTGACTTCGTAAGGGCGGGGTCCGCTTTTCATCCATCATCGCACGATCGTATGCTCTCCGCTCTACTGAAAGGCGTCCGTTGGGTCCTTCACTCGTTACAGCGATACGCCGACTGGTTGCATCTGCAGTGGCCGGCGGGGACCGTGGAGCAACTTCCGCGTGTCGATGAGCACTTTCGCACGAATGTGGACGGCGTGTACGTGGTCGGCGACCTCGCGGGGGTGCCGCTTCTCAAGTTCTCGGTTGATGGAGGGGTCAACGCCGTTCGAGACATCGTTCGCCAGGAGCGGGTCGCTGACCCGCAGGCAGAGGCCTACGATGTAGTGATCCTCGGAGCCGGGGCGTCTGGGATGGCGGCGGCGCGGGAGGCGGAAGAAAAGGGCCTCTCGTACTGCGTGCTCGAGGCGCGTCGTCGCTTTGCGACGATTCACGATTTCCAGAAGGAGAAGCCGATCTATACGTATCCGAACGACATGACGCCTGCGGGAGACTTGCAGGTGACGGCCGATGTGCGGGAGGCGTTGATTGAGGAGCTGGAGGCGCAAACCCAGGACATCCCGGTTCGGCACGCCGAGGCGCATCGGATTGACAGGCGGTCCAAAGGGTTGGAAGTGGTCACCGCGGACGAGGAGCGGATTGCGGCCTCGAATGTTGTGGTGGCCATTGGGCGAAGCGGAAATTTTCGCGATCTGGAGGTGCCCGGCGGCGACAAGGACCATGTGCACCATCGCCTGTACGACCCCACGCGGTGTGCGGGCGAGGACGTGGTGGTTATCGGGGGAGGCGACTCGGCAGCGGAGGCGGCCATCGCGCTGGTGGAGGCGGGGGCGCGCGTCACCCTTTCGTATCGCCGATCTGAGTTCGTCCGGCCCAAAGAAGAAAACGCGGAGCGGTTGCGGGAGCTGGCGGGGGGCTCCTCGGCGTCCGGCGAGCTCACCCTGCGCATGCCGACCGACGTGGAGGCGGTGACCGACGAGGCCGTCGTGCTCTCTGACGAAGAAGGCCATACGGAATCGGTCCCCGCCCGCCAGGTCTTTGCGATGATTGGGCGGGAGGCCCCCCTCGACTTCTTCCGCCGGTCCGGCATTGAACTGCGCAACGATTGGGGCGATCTCCCCAACTCACTTGATGAAGCCCTGGGCTCCCTCGACTGGCTGCGTCGACTCAACTGGGGGCGCATCGCGGCCTTCGCTTCGTTTTTCCTGTTTATGGCGGCCATTTACAGCTGGAAGGACGGCGGCTGGCTTGGGCGGATGGCCCAGTCCGCCGAACTGTTCCCCTTTGGCTGGTCGCCCGGCGCGGATGGGGACGGGCTGCTGGCGATTACCCTGACCTCCATGACACAGCCCGGCTTTTACTACACATTTGCGTACTCGGCCCTCGTTGTCATCTTCGGGGTGAAGCGGATTCGTCGGCGCAAAACGCCCTACATCCGGGTGCAAACGCTGACGCTGATGACGGTCCAGGTTCTGCCACTCTTTCTGCTTCCCGAGATTGTCCTCCCCTTTCTGGGAGAAAATGGACTTCTGCCCACGGGCCTGCTCGATGCGCTTTTCCCGGCCAGCGAGGGGGCCGTGCACGGGCGCCAATACTGGCGGGCGTACGGGTTCATCCTCGCGTGGCCCCTCTTCATTTGGAACGTCTTTACGTCTGATCCCCTCTGGTGGTGGCTGGCGATCTGCTTCGTCCAAACCTTTGTCCTGATCCCGGGCATGATCTACTTCTGGGGCAAGGGGGCGTACTGCGGATGGATCTGCACCTGCGGCGCGCTCGCAGAAACGCTCGGCGATCAGCATCGCGACAAGATGCCACACGGGGAAGGGTGGAACAAGTTAAATCTCGCCGGACAAGTCATTATGGTCCTGGCCTTCGTCCTCCTGGCCCTCCGGATTGTAGGATGGATTTGGCCGGAGTCGGGGGCGACGGCAGCGTTCTGGGCGGGGCTCGCGGGCGAATGGTTGGGGCTCCAGTTGAACTACAGCTGGCTGGTTGACGTCATCCTGGCG
>JBKHEM010000178.1:0-4508 GCA_046540815.1 Salinivenus sp. | reverse complement strand
GCGTCGGGGTAGTCGTTCTCGAAGTTGAGGATGTTGGTGATGTCGGCCCCGCGGAAGGCGTAGATGCTCTGCGCATCGTCGCCCACCACGCAGAGGTTTTCGTGGCGAGCGGCCAGGGTGCGGGCCAGCACGTACTGCGCCCGGTTCGTGTCCTGGTACTCGTCGATGTGGATGTACTTCCAGCGCCGCTGGTACTTTTCGAGCACCTCCTCATGCTCCTCGAACAGCTCGATCGGCTTGAGGAGCAGGTCGTCGAAGTCGAGCGCGTTGGCCTGGCGGAGGGCCTGCTCGTAGGCCGGGTACACCTTGGCGACCTCCTCCTGCTGGTCGCCGCGGGCGAGGCTCGCGTACTCCTCGGGTCCAATCATCTGGTTCTTGGCGCTGGAGATCATGCGCTGCGCCGAGCGCGGCTTTACGAGGTCGGTGTCCAGCCCCCGCCCCTGCATCTGCTGCTTGATGAGGTTCTTTGAGTCGGTGGTGTCGTAGATGGAAAAGTCCTTCGTGTACCCAATCTTGTCTCCCTCCATGCGCAGTAGGCGGGCAAACGAGGAGTGGAAGGTGCCCACCCACATGCCGCGGGCGTCGTCGCCCACGAGGCGCTCCACGCGCTCCTGCATCTCGTTGGCCGCCTTGTTGGTGAAGGTGAGCGCCAGAATGTCGCGCGGCTGCGCCCGGCCGGCCGCCAGCAGGTAGGCGATGCGGTGCGTGAGTGCGCGCGTCTTGCCCGAGCCCGGCCCAGCAATGATCATGACGGGCCCCTCCGTGGTCGTCACCGCCGCGCGCTGCTTCTCGTTCAGGCCCTCCAGGATGCGCTCCTGGGCCTCGGGGTCGGGGTCGACGGTCGTGGTCTCCTCGGGGGTAAGGGCGATGCGGCGCATGCGGCGACTGGGGGTCGAGTCTGTACAGAAGGCAACAGCGCGTAGACGTACGCCGCGCACGCCGTGGCGTTCGGGGGCCGGCGCGGAGGTCCTTTAACCCGTTCTTTCTTCCAATTCGCCCTTCGAGCGGTTAAATTTGGAGTGTTCTACGGCTCCCATTCACCGACTCGCCCTCGAACATGCCCTTCCTACTGCGCTCCACCTGCGGTGCCCTGTGTCTCATGTTCACGGCGGTCCTACTGGGGCCCACCCCGGCTGCGGCCCAAATCCCCTCCGACGTCCCGGACCACAACCTGGAGGCCTTCGAGCCGGTCGACTTTCCCGACCCCAACGACTATCGGGATGCGGACGGCAGCCCCGGAGAGGACTACTGGCAACAGTCCGTCGACTACGAGATCGACGTGTCGCTGGACACAGCGAGCAACCAGGTGACCGGCACCGAAACCATCACCTACACCAACAATGCACCGGAGGACCTCGAACGCCTCTGGGTGCAATTGGAGCAGAATTACTTTAAGCCCGATAGTCGCGGCGCCGCCGCCGTGCCCGCCGACGCCCGCTTCGGCGGCTTCTTTGAGGGGGCTGGGTACGACCTCTCGAACCTCCAATTGCACCGCAACGGCGAGACGACGACCCCGGATACGCTCGTCGCTGGCACGCGCCTCAAGGTGACTCTGGACGAGGCACTGGCGCCCGGCGACAGCCTCCAGCTCTCGTTCGACTTCGAATACACCCTGCCGCGCGACGGCGCCGACCGCCACGGCTACTTGTCGGTCGAAGACGGCACCGTCTATCAGTTCGCGCAGTGGTATCCCCGCATGTACGTGTACGACGACGTGCACGGCTGGAACCACCTCCCCTACCTGGGCCAGGGCGAATACTACCTGGAGTACGGCACCTTCGACGTGAACATCACAGTGCCGCGCGACATGATCGTGGCCGCGACGGGCCGGCTGCAAAACCCAGAGGAGGTGCTGACCGAGACGCAGCGCGAGCGCCTCGACGAGGCCCGCGACAGTCGCGAGACGGTGATGATTGTGGAGGAGGACGAGGTGGGCACCGATGCCGTCCGCCCCGACGGCAGCGGCCCGCTTACCTGGCGCTACACGGCCGATCAGGTCCGCGACTTCTCGTGGACGGCCTCCCAGGCCTTTCTCTGGGACGCCGCCCGCGCCGAGGCCGGAGACCGCACTGTGCTCGCCCAGTCGCTCTACCCGACGGAAGGCATTAGTGAAGACGACGAAGGCGACGGGTGGGAGCGCTCCACCGAGTTTGTGCAGCACTCGGTGGAGTTCTATTCCGACTTCCTGGCCCCGTACCCCTACCCCAACGCCATCAATGTGGCGGGGCGTGTCGCCGGCATGGAGTACCCCCAAATCATGTTCTGCGACGTAAACTCGCGGGGGCGTGACCTCTTCGGCGTCACCGACCACGAGTTCGGGCACACCTGGTTTCCGATGGTCGTGGGCTCGGACGAGCGCCGCTGGGCCTGGATGGACGAAGGCCTGAACACATTCATGAACCAGTACTCTGAAGACGCCTTCTACGGCGAAAGCAATGCCCAGAGCCTCCAGCGCAACTCGCAGATCATCGGGCAGCGATTTATGCCGACGCCCTTTGCCGATCAGCCGATCATGACCTACGCCGACCGCATTCGGGACCAGGCCCTCGGTGTTCTTGCCTACCTGAAGCCCGCCCACGGACTGATGATCCTGCGCGACTATGTGATCGGCCCCGACCGCTTCGACGCGGCCTTCAAGGCGTACTTCGACCGCTGGGCGTACAAACATCCGAAGCCGGCCGACTTCTTCCGCACCATCGAGGACGTGACCGGCGAGGACCTGGACTGGTTCTGGCGCAGCTGGTTCTACGAAACCGACACCTTCGACCCGGCCGTCGCGTCGGTCTCTCCGGGCGACACGTCGGACGTCACCGTAGAGCAGCGGGCCGACCTGATGCTGCCCATCACAGTGGAGATGACGCTTGAGGACGGCTCCACTCAGGAGCGCCGCGTGCCGACCGAGGCCTTTTTCAAGCAGGACCAGCACACCCTCCAGACGGCGGAGGGACCGGTGGAGGAGGTGACGATCGACCCGAACCAGCTCTTACCGGACACCGACCGGGGCAATAACACCTGGACCGCGGCGGACACGTCCGAGTCGTCATCCGGAAACGGTCGGTAGGCCCATGCCTCGCGCGTGGGAGGAAGCGCCTTCCCCTCGCGAGGCCGGGCGGCTTGTGTTCGCGTTCGTAGTCGTTATCTTACGCTCTGGCCAGCGGGTCCCCGGCTCCCCGCCCTGTCGGCGTCCGGCGTCGAAGTAGGGGGAGGCCGGGGCAACGGGGAGGGCCGCGGTCGTCCGTCGTTCGTCTTCGCACGCCTTCACGCCCCATGTCGCTCCCCGTTGCTGTCGTTCGCGGCCTGATTGGCCTCGCCGTCTTCGTAGGCCTCGCCACCCTCTTCTCAACAAACCGCAAGGCCATCAACTGGCGGCTCGTAGGCATAGGCATCGGGCTGCAGCTCATCTTCGCGCTGCTTGTACTGAAGACGGGGCCCGGTGAGATGGTTTTCGACACCCTGGCGACGTTCTTCGACACGTTGCTGTCGTTTACGTACGAGGGGTCGGAGTTCATCTTCGGGGAGCTGGGCGACCCCGATGAGGGCAACAACTTTGCCTTCCAGGTGCTGCCCACCATCGTCTTTTTTGCCTCACTGATGGCGGTGCTCTACCACCTGCGCGTCGTGCAGCCGCTGGTGAACGCCATGGGATGGATCATGCAGAAAACGCTCCGCATCTCGGGCGCCGAATCGCTGGCCGCCTCCGCCAACGTGTTCATCGGGCAGACGGAGGCGCCGCTGGCCGTGAAGCCGTACGTGAAGGACATGACGCGCAGCGAAATCATGACGCTCATGACGGGCGGCATGGCCACCATCGCGGGGGGCGTGCTGGCGGCCTACATCGGCTTTCTGGGGGGCGATTCGCCCGAGTCCCGACAGCTCTTTGCAAAGCACCTGCTGTCCGCCTCCGTGATGAGTGCCCCCGCAGCCATCGTGATGGCAAAGATTTTGGTTCCCGAGACCCAAACGCCGGAGACCGCCGGGGGGGCGGAGATTCAGGACACCGAAGATGTCGACAATGTGATCGAAGCTGCTGCCAGCGGCGCCTCCGACGGCCTGCGCCTAGCCCTCAACGTGGGCGCCATGCTTCTCGCCTTCCTCGCCCTCATTGGGGCCATCAACGCCGGCTTCGAATGGGTGGGCGCGCCCGTCGTCTACGGCGTGGAGCTCTACAACGTGAACGAACTCGTGGCCCAGGCCTCTGGAGGCCGGTTCGACGCGCTCTCGCTGGAGGCCGTCTTCGGTTTCCTCTTCGCCCCCCTGGCGTGGGCCATGGGCGTAGAGGCCGCCGACATCCTCCAATTCGGCACGCTGCTGGGCGAGAAGGTGGCCGTGAACGAGTTCGTGGCCTACGCCTCCCTCCGCGACCTACAGGGCACCCTCAGCGAGCGGTCCGTGATCATCGGAACGTACGCCCTGTGCGGCTTCGCCAACTTCTCGTCCATTGCGATCCAGATCGGCGGGATTGGGGGCATCGCGCCGTCGCGGAAGAGCGAGGTCGCCGCCCTGGGACT
>JBKHEM010000177.1:0-4603 GCA_046540815.1 Salinivenus sp. | reverse complement strand
CTGGTGATGGCCAGTCTTCAGGTTGCGAGTGTAGCCTCCATCATGCCGTTCCTTTCGGTGGCGTCGGATCCCTCCATTGTGGAGGAGAACGAGTATTTGCGCTGGGCCTACTCGACCTTTGAGTTTGCGGACACACGGTCTTTTCTGGTGGCGCTGGGCCTCGGCACCCTGATCGTCCTCGTACTCAGCAATGCCTTCATCATTCTCACGCGGTGGGCGATCGAGCGCTTCGCCTGGGGGCGAAACCACAGCTTATCCCGTCGCCTCCTCTACAGCTATCTTTCTCGCCCCTACGAGTTTTTCTTAAACCGGAACAGTGCAGAATTGAGCAAGAACATCCTGGAGGAGGTCAAAGAGGTGGCCAACCAGATGTTAAAGCCCGCGCTGCAGGGAATGGCCAAGGGGGTGGTGGCGGTGTTCATGATCGGGTTTTTGGTGTATTTCGATCCCTTTGTCGCCCTCATGGTGGCTGTCGTCCTGGGGCTGGCCTACGGAGGGATTTACGTCATCGTCCGGGAACAGCTCAACCGGCGGGGGCAGAAGCGCGTCGCTGCCAATACGAAGCGGTATCAGTTCGTTCGGGAAGCGTTTGGTGGGATTAAAGAAGTCAAAATCCGGGGGAAGGAAGAGGCGTTTCTGGAGCAGTACGACACTCCGTCGAAAAAGTATGCGCGAAACCAGGCCCTCTTTCGGGTCATCAAGAAAGCCCCTCGCTATACCATCGAGGCGGTTGCGTTTGGGGGGATTATCTTGATTGCGGTATACCTCATCACGGTACAGGAAAACATCCGACAGGTGATCCCGGTGCTTGGGCTTTATGCTTTTGCCGGCTATCGCCTGATGCCGGCGCTGCAGGAGGCGTTCCACGGGCTGGCCAGTGCGCGCTTCAACATGGCGGCCCTCAACAAACTGCACCGCGAGCTTCGCGATCGGTCGGAGACCGGCTTTGCATTCGAGCGGGACGCCGACGAGACCGACCTCTCGCCGATGCGGCTGACGGAAGAACTTCGCCTTCTCGACGTGACCTACACCTATCCGGAAGCATCCCGCCCTGCCATTCAGCAGCTGTCGCTGACGATTCCGGCGGGCACAATGACGGGATTCGTGGGGCGGACCGGCTCGGGAAAGACGACCGCGGTCGACCTCATCCTGGGCCTGCTTCGGCCTCAAGAAGGGGCCGTCCTGATCGACGGAACGGCGCTGCACGACGAAAACCTGCGTCGGTGGCAGCAGGACATCGGATACGTCCCCCAGCACATCTACCTGTCGGACGATACGGTGGCCGGCAACATTGCCTTCGGAGAGGCGAAGGAGGACATCGACCTTGATGCCGTGAAAGAGGCCGCGCGTCGGGCGCACATCTACGACTTCGTAGAGAAGGAACTGCCGGAGACCTGGGAGACGATGGTGGGAGAAGAAGGCATCAAGCTGTCCGGAGGGCAACGACAACGGGTGGGGATCGCACGCGCGCTGTATCACAATCCGTCCGTGCTCGTTTTCGACGAGGCAACCAGTGCCCTCGACCAGTCCACGGAGGCGAGCGTCATGGAAGCGATCTACGACCTGGAGGAGCGTCACACCATTTTGCTCATTGCCCATCGGCTCAGCACGGTGCAACGGGCGGACAACATCTTTATGCTCGAACAGGGTGAAAAAGTGGGGGAGGGGACCTACGACGAGCTTATGGAGGGGCATCCGAAGTTTCGATCGATGGCCCTGTCTTGATTGGAGAGGGCACGGGGAGGTACCCACCGGCCTTCCCCCATTCCGCGCTCCACAACCCACGCGTCATGCTGCCAACATTTCTGGGAATCGGAGTCAACAAGGCGGGCACCACCTGGCTTCACGATCTGCTTGCGAGCCACCCGCACATCTGGATGCCCCGTCGCCGAAAGGAGGTGAATTTCTTCACAAAGCACTACGACGAAGGCCTCGACTGGTACGAACGGTTTTTTCCAGAGGCCTATGAGGCTCAGCAGTATAGAGCGATTGGGGAATACTCCCCGGCCTACTTCTACGACGATCGATGCCCCGCTCGAATTGCGGCGATCCCATCGGTTCAACGACTTATTCTCAGCCTTCGAAATCCTGTGGACCGGGTCTATTCAGCCTACGGGCACAGCGTGCGCAATTACAACTACCGGGCGTCGTTCGAGACCTATCTCGAAGACCATCCGCACCAGATTGAGCGGGGAATGTATGCTTCTCATTTGAAGGCCTACCTTCAAGAGTTTGACCGGGAGCAGTTTTTGATTCTTCGGTTTGAAACGATGTTTTCGGAGAGTGATGCGACGCAGAATGCGCTTGCGGACGCGCTTGGGGTGGATCGGACGCTGTTTCCGGACGACTTCGGGAAACAGCAGCGAAATGCGACCTTTGTTCCTCGATTTCAACGGGCCTTCGCGATCGCGCAGTCGGTCATCCGAACGATGAAAAAGTGGGAGATGGGCCGTGTCCTCGATCTGATGCAGCGAACGGGCGTGGGGCCGTTTCTCAAGCGCTTGTTCGGGCGGCAAGAAAAGGAGGATGCTCTTCCGGACATGCAACCGGAGACACGCGCCCGCCTCGCGCAGCACTACGCGCCCGAAATCGAGGAGCTCGAGGCCCTCACGGGAATGGATTTTTCGATTTGGAAACGAGACCTGCCCCTCTAGCGCTCATGTCTACTCAGCCCGACCGACCGCGGCTTCTGTTTCTGTATATGAAGCCCACCTCGTTTGTCCAGGACGATCGGTCGCTGTTGGAGGAGCACTACGACGTACGGGCCTTTCATTTTGAAGCCGAGAAGACGGACTCCGTGATCGGGTTGGCGACGTTGTGGGGGCGGCAATTGCGGTGGCTGCTGCGGGAGTTGCCGGAGGCCGACCTCGTATTCGGATGGTTTGCCGACCACCATGCCCTGCTGCCTGTGCTTCTGGCTCAGTGGTTCGGCGTGCCGACGGCGATTGTTCTCGGGGGAATGGACTGCAACTGGCTGCCGGAGCTCGATTACGGCGTGTGGGACAGCCCGTGGCGAGCCCCCCTGGCCCGATGGGTGGTGAAACAGGCGGATCTGCTTCCCACGGTTTCCCAGACGCTCATCGAGGCCGAAGAGCGGTATTCCAACTGGCCGGAGCCGCGACAAAACGGGATTCGCGTACACGTGCCCGATCTACAGACGCCCCACCCCGTGGTGCCGCTCGGATTTCGTCCGTCCGACTGGCCCCTCGGCCCCGTGCAGCGCGACGACACGGTCGCCACGGTCGCCCTCGTCAATTCGTGGCGCACCTTCAAGGTGAAAGGGCTCGACCTGTTTCTGGCGGCCGCTCGCCGCATGCCGGCGGTGTCGTTTCGAATTGTGGGGGTGGCTCCTGCCTTTGCGGCTGCCCTTCGGCGGGACGAGGACGTGCCCGACAATGTGGAACTGGAAGCCCCTCGGCCCCGCGAGGCGCTCAAGTCGGTGTATCAGGACACGGCCGTGTACGCGCAGTTGTCCCGAGTGGAGGCCTTTGGGCTCGTGGTGGGCGAAGCAATGCTCTCGGGATGCATTCCGGTCGTCAGCGGCGTGGGGCAGCCGCCCGAGCTGGTGGGCGAGACCGGGGAGGTCCTTCCCCGACCGGACCCGCGGGACATTGTAGATGCCCTGAAACGGGCGCTCGACCGGGGCGATGGGACGGCCCGCCGCGCCGCCCGCAACCGGATCGAAACCCATTTTCACGTGTCGCAGAGGGAGGAGCGACTGTTGGAACTGCTTGCCGGTTTACGGCGATGACGGTCTTCGGCCCCGAATGATGCGGTCCACACTGGTCTTCGTGCCGCTAACCACGTACGCGAACATGTCGAGGGTGTGGTTCGACGAGACGCCCATCCGACGCAGGGACAACGGATCGGTCGACCGGTCGTTGAAGCCGGCGATCTGGGTGAAGGCGCCGCGGCAGCCGAGGTCGGCCAGCACCGATTGGTGGAAAGAAGAAAAGTCCTGCGGGCGTCCGTAGGGATAGGAGAAAAAGACGGCGGACGAGGGGGTGTGCTCGTCGATCGCGTTCAAGCTCTGCTCGATTTCCACGGCGGCTGTCTCATTCGGCAATGCGGCCAGGCCTTCGTGGTTGACGGTGTGGCCCCCGAGCGTAATGCCGTCTGTTGCGGCGCGTCGGGCCTGGTCCCAGGTCATGGTCGCGAGGAGGGAGGTGCCGTCAGGGTCGGCCGGGAAAGCCTCGGACGGGGCGTGGCCGAGCACGCTCCGGAGCGCCTCCAGACGATCGGCACGCCGAGTCGGAGGGATCCCCTTCAGGTGCTCCACGGCGCGGAGGAGGGTTTGTGCAGGAGAAGAAGGGAGGGACGCGGAGTCGAGAGCGGGGAGGCACGCTCCGATTGTTTCGGGGTCGATCGGGTCTTCAGTGGAGCGGTAGCTGAACCGCGCGAGAAGATCCTCGCTCCAGTGACGGCGGAGCGTGCCCTCGGAGGCGGCATCCAGGAACCCTGTGGGGAGGAAGAAAAAGGCAGGCACCTCTAATCGCTTCAGGATGGGAAGGGCGACCGTCCAATTGTTGAGCAACCCGTCGTCGAACGTCACGGCGACGGCACGCTCCGGAAGGGCGGCGTCTCCGGCCAGGACGGCCTGCAA
>JBKHEM010000176.1:0-4650 GCA_046540815.1 Salinivenus sp. | reverse complement strand
CCGTCTCCTCCGGCCAGCCGAGGGTGGCAAACGGCCAGAGCCAGGAGGAGAACCAGGTGTCGAGCACGTCGGTCTCCTGCACCATCCCCTCCTCCGGCGGGTCGATGCTCACCACGTAGCCCTGCTCGGGGTCCGGCTCGCCGTCCGCGTCGGTGTAGTACCAGACCGGAATCCGGTGCCCCCACCACAGCTGGCGGCTGATGCACCAGTCGCGGATGTTCTCCATCCAGCGGAAGTACTCGTTGGCCCAGCGGTCGGGGAAGAACTCGATCTCGCCCTCCCGCACCGCCTCGATCGCCGGCTCGGCCAGCGGCTCCATCTCCACGAACCACTGCCGCGAGATGAGCGGCTCGATCACCGCCTCCGATCGCTCCGAAATCGGCACGTTCATCATGTAGTCCTCCACCTTCACCAGAAGGCCGTCGTCCTCCAGGTCCTGCACGATCTGGTCACGGGCCTCAAACCGATCCAGCCCTTCGTACGGCCCCCCATTCTCGTTGATGGCGCCTTTCGGCGTCATAATGTTGATCGTCTCCAGGTCGTGGTCCTCTCCGATCTCGAAGTCCGTCTCGTCGTGGGCGGGGGTGACCTTGAGGGCTCCGGTGCCAAACTCGCTGTCGATTCGGTCGTCGGCAATGATGGGAATCTCGCGGCCCAGGAGGGGCAGGAGGGCCGTCTTGCCCACCAGGTCCTCGTAGCGCTCGTCGTCGGGATGCACGGCGATGGCCGTGTCGCCGAGCATCGTTTCGGGCCGGGTGGTGGCGATGGTCACGTATTCGTCCTCCGCGTCCTTCAGCGGGTACTGGATGTGCCACAGGGAGCCTTCTCGCTCTTCGTTTTCGACTTCCTCGTCGGAGAGGGCGGTCTCATTCTCGGGGTCCCAGTTCACCAGATAGTCGCCGCGGTAGATAAGGCCCTCCTCGTAGAGCCGCACGAAGACCTCCTGCACGGCCCGCGTGAAGCCCTCGTCCATCGTAAAGCGCTGGCGGCTCCAGTCGCACGAGTCGCCCAGTTTTCGTTTCTGGTCGAGGATGAGGTCGCCGTACTCCTGCTTCCAGGCCCACACCCGCTCCACAAACGCCTCGCGGCCAAGGTCGTGGCGCGTTTTTCCTTCCTCCTCTCGCAGGTTGCTCTCTACCGCGTTCTGCGTGGCAATGCCCGCGTGGTCGAGGCCCGGCATCCAGAGGGTCTCGTCGCCCTTCATGCGGTGGATGCGCGTGAGGGCATCCTGGATGGAGTCCTGCAGCGCGTGGCCGATGTGGAGCCGCCCGGTCACGTTGGGCGGGGGCATCATAATGACGTGCGAGTCGGCGTCGCTGTCGGTCTCGGCCTCAAAAAACCCATTCTCCTCCCAGTACTCGTACCACTTGTCCTCAATCTCCGAGGGATCGTAGGAGGTGCTCATTGAAGCCAGGGCCGGGGCATCGTCGGGCATGGTGTCGTACAAACACTTGGATCAGCAATGCGACCGTGACCGTGCGGCGCCGGCGCGAGCAAGAGCCGCTGTCTGCGATCGACGGTGCGCGGTCACGAAACTAACGTAGGGCGTCACGGCGAGGGATGCCGGACGCGCAGGTCCTATTTTCATTGAATTTGACACCACGCCATCAGATCCAGCCCCCTTCGCCTTTCGCCCCTCACCCGTTGCTGTTTCCGGTAACATCTTCTCACTCCAGACGTACCACCACCCGCATATTTTCTATCCACCCGTGGCCGTCCCATGCGGAGTCCGTCGATCGAGGACTACCTCAAGACAATTTATAAGCTGGAGGCCCAAGACGAGGGCCCTCCCGTCTCGACGGGGGCCGTGGCAGAGGCGATGAGCGTGTCGGCCGCCTCGGCGACGAACATGATCAAGCGGCTGGACGAGCTTGGTTTTTTGACGTATGAGGCGTACGAAGGCGCCGCCCTCACCGACCCCGGGCGCACCGTGGCGCTGGAGGTGCTCCGGCACCACCGCCTGCTGGAACTCTATCTAAAAGAGGTGATGGGCTTTTCGTGGGACGAGATCCACAAGGAGGCCGAGATTTTGGAGCACCACATCTCCGAGCGCTTCGAGGACCGTATTGAAGAGATGCTGGACCACCCGTCGCGGGACCCGCACGGCCATCCCATCCCGGACCGCGACGGGTCGATCGACGCGCTCCCCTCCCGCTCCCTCGCAGACCTGACCGACGGCGACTACGCCCGCATCGACCACATTGCGGACGAGGATGGGGAACTACTCGACCTGCTGGAGCAACGCGACCTGTTGCCCGGCGCCACCGTCGAGGTCGTGGACACCCGCCCGCTCGACGGACTGCTCGTGGTAGCGGTAGACGGAACCGAACAACTCATCGGGACCCCCGTGGCCCAAAAAGTCGTCGTTGCGCCTCCGTCCGCACAGTAATTCTTCCCCCTCGCCTTCCTTGATGTCTTCCGTCCGCTCCACACACGTCGTCGTCCTGGCGAGCGTCCTGCTTCTCTTCGTGGGGGCGGACTGCTCTGGAGATCGCTCGTCCCCGCTTAACGAGCTGGCGTCTCGTCCGGCCGACTCCACCGTGGAGCGAGACGTGCCCTACGTCACGTCGTCCGACTCCGTCGTGACCCGGATGTTGGAACTGGCGGAGGTGGGCCCCGGCGACACCGTCTACGATCTTGGCAGCGGCGACGGACGCATCGTCATTACTGCGGCGCAGCGCTACCGCGCCTACGGCGTCGGCATCGAGATCGACCCCGTCCGCGTCCTGGAGGCCCGCGAGAAAGCAGAGGCCGCCGGGGTGGCCGACCGGGTTGAGTTCCGCCAGGGCGACCTCTTTGAATCCGACTTCAGCGACGCCGACGTCGTGACTCTCTACCTGCTTCCGTCGGTCAATCAGAAACTCCGACCCCTCCTCTTCGAACAGCTGGACCCAGGCACACGGGTCGTCTCCCACAACTTCAAGATGGGCGCCTGGGCGCCCGATTCCTCCGAACAGGTCGGCCCCAGCAATGTCTACCGGTGGACCATACCGGACGAACGCCCCGACACGCTGCAATCGGATTCCCTGTCGTCCCCCTGACGCCGGAGTCTCGCCCGGATCGTTTCCTCTGCCAAAACAACCGGTTTCCTCGGAACGATTTAGCCGCGACTAATATTCCTCTTTTTTGAGGATACATCCTTCGTCTCGAGTCGACCGATGAACATGCGTCCCGTCGCCTGCTGGTTTGCCAAAGGAGGCGCCCTCGTTTTGCTGGGTTTGCTTGTTAGTTGCGCCCCGTCGTCCACGTCGAACGGGCCGGGCGACTTCACCGACCGCAAGCCGAACGTCGTCGTGACCACCAATGTCATTGGCGACCTTGTGCGGCAGGTGGCCGGGGACCGCGTGAACCTCACGACGCTGATGGGTCCCGGCGTGGACCCGCACCTGTACCGGGCCAGCGAAGGGGACGTACAGACGATGGCCGCAGCCGACCTCGTCCTGTACAACGGGCTGCACCTGGAGGGCAAGATGACCGACGTGTTTGCCCGGATGAACTCACGCTCCGTCCCCTCCTCGGCGCTCGCCGAAGAGGCGGTGCCCGACAGCCTGCTCATCCCGTCGTCCGACTATGCGAGCAGCTACGACCCACACGTGTGGTTCGACGTACAGTTGTGGCGCCGCGTCACGCAGCACGTGGGCGAGCTCCTGGCCCGCCGCGACACGGCCCACGCCGAGGCGTATCGCGAGAGCGCCGACGCGTACGCCCGGCGCCTCGACTCCCTCGACCAGTACGTGACCACGCAGGCGAAGCGCGTGCCGGACGACAAGCGGGTGCTCATTACCTCGCACGATGCCTTTCGCTACCTGGGGCGAGCGTACGACATTGAGGTGCGCGGGCTCCAGGGCATCTCCACGGCTACAGAAGCCGGCACGCAGGACGTGCAGCGGCTGGCCTCCTTTGTCGCAGAACGACGTATTCCGTCGATGTTCGTAGAGTCGTCCGTCTCGTCGCGCGGCATCGAGGCCGTCCAGGCCGCGGTGGAGTCGAAGGGGTTCGAGGTGCGGCTCGGGGGCACCCTTTACGGCGACGCCCTCGGCGACCGCGGCACGCCTCAAGGCACGTACGTCGGGGCGCTCCGGCACAACATCGACACGATCGTAGAGGGATTGCTCGCTGAGCCGACACAGTCGCCGGCCGACGCGCGATAGGAGGACGTCGACTGCGTATTTCGTGTTGCGTATTGCGTATCTCGTGAGCTTCAGCTCTGCGAAATACGCCTCACGCAATACGTCTCTCCCCCCAGTGCTTTCTTTAATCGACTGTTTCTTCCCATGCCAGACGCCGCCCCTGCCCTCACCGTCCGCGACCTGACGGTGGCTTACGACGAGGACCCGGTCCTCTGGGACGTCGATCTAACTGTTCCTCCCGGTGTCCTCATGGGCATCGTGGGCCCCAACGGCGCCGGCAAAACAACCCTGCTAAAAACCATCCTCGGCATCGAAACGCCGGCGGCCGGACAGGTCCGTCTTTTTGGGCGGCCGTACGAAGACGTGCGCGACCGGATCGGCTACGTGCCGCAGCGCGGCAGTGTGGACTGGGACTTCCCAACGAACGCGCTCGATGTTGTGCTGATGGGCCTGTACGGCCGCCTCGGCTGGATCCGACGACCCGGGGCCAAGGAGCGAAAAGAAGCAACGGCGGCCCTCG
>JBKHEM010000175.1:0-4660 GCA_046540815.1 Salinivenus sp. | reverse complement strand
CACGTTAAACCCCGTCCCCACATCACTGGAGTTAAACTCGGACTGTAGGGCATCCGCCGTGCCGTTGATTACCCCGCTATCGAACCCAAACAAAAACCCCCCGAGTGCAGCCACGAACGAGAAGAAGAGAATCGCGGCAAAATTTCCCGTCTGCTCGGAGGTATCGTTGGTCACATCGGCCATCCCGAACGCGTCTAGAGGAAAGTGGGAGGAAGAGCGCAAGCGGGCACCTCAATGCCTGAGCAAATGCCCACGGCGGTACAACTTCTGGTACAAGAGGCGGAACCACCAACGCTAGAGTTCCACCGTTCCACTGTTGCTACCCACCCAACATTAGACGCATCGGGGAGAGAATGAGAAGGGTTATTAGCTCTCCTCCGGGGGGCATCGACTCTCCTCGGCCGGTGAGTGAGTAGTAAATCCGATCTCTGTTTGTTTGGCCTTATGCCCTATCAGTGACGATTTGACACGGTAAACACTTGGCTTTCAACGACATATAAGTCAAACAGAATCAAAAGATCATTTGCTCCTGGGTCAGAAAGTAGACGAAAACGCGAAGGAGACAGCCTCTTTCAACTACGTCGTTCGGGGCCCTGTGAAGGACGTGTCGCCCCAAAGCCGTGGCCCATCGGCCGAGCAGGAAGCCTGTCGGTCGCAAACCGACAGGTTTTCAGTCCCGCCTACTCGGTGTTATGGCCTTTTCCTCTAGGAAAATTTCCACTGTAATTCGCGGAGCAGTGCCCTCTGCCGCTCAAGTTTCTGTGTTGAGGCGAAGAATCTCCGGCGCCCGGGCCGGGCGTCGCCGGAGCGGGGACGACGAAGGAGCGGCTCGCGCGCAAAAGAGGCAGGTCGATCGTTCCCTCAGGCGCCCGCCTGGTGCAGTCGATCCGGGCCGCCGGCCCCCGGAGGAGGGCCGCCACCGCCCATCCCTGAATGCCGCTCGTCTCGCCGCAGCGCCGGGTCATCGCACGACGGGTCGGTCTCGTCGAGCGCCCCGGACCGGAACGCCCCGCCACCGGTCCAATCCGGTGCACGACAGAGAGGGGAGCCCCCTCCGATTCGTTTCCTGGTGCACTGTTCTCTCAACTCTCGCACAAAGACCACAACCGACCCATGAGCCGCAACGCCCTGAACCGAAGCGCCTTGAGTTCCGACTCCCTCCCGACGCCCCGCCGCAAGCGCGACGCGTCCAACTTCGACGACTACTTCCTCCTGGCCATTGGCATTCTGCTCGTCGCGGCATTGATCCTGGCCTAGAGGCGTCGAGCACGCGTCCCCCCATCCGGGAGCGGCGAGCCGCCCCCGGCGGCTTTCTGGGCGAAGAATGCAGACCCAATCGGGCGGGGGAACGGCCAGAAACGCCCGGCACCGGCCGTCCCGTCACGGACCGCCAGACGGGGCCCCTACGTCTCCGCCTGCCGAACCGTCAAGACGGGGACGTCGGACATCCGGACCACCTTCTCGGTGACGCTTCCGATCAGGTAGCGCTCAAATCCCGTTCGCCCGTGCGTCCCCATGAGAATGAGGTCGATGTCGTGCGTTTCTGCGTAGTCCAGAATCACCTTGTACGGGGTCCCCTCCTTCACCTCCGTTCTCGTCTCGACGTCCTCGAACTGATCGTCGACGCTCTCGACCAGGCTCGACGCGTACGCCTTGATGTCGGCTCGGACCTCGCGGCGCTTTTTCCGGTCGCCGACCATGCCCGACTCTCCTCCCTTCGGGTCGCCGACCATGCCCTGTTGTTTCTTTACCTCTACGTCTCCGCCGAGCCCGTGCGGCCCCAGCCGTTCGGCCACGTAGAGCACATGCACGGTTGCCCCGAACGCCTGGGCCAGGTGCTGACAGTGCGCGAGCGCCGCCCCCGCCCCCGGGCTTCCATCGGTCGGATATAAGATGTGGTTGTACATAGCGACAATTGGTTTGAGAAATGGATGTGGATGCGCCTTCTATCTTTTTTGCGTGATCGTTGATCCTTCGTTCGACACGGCCATCGATCCCGCCGTCCGCCTCAGCGCCCGGCGCCCCTGTGGTCTCCCCCCAACCCGACCGCCTCTGTGCCTTCCCGTCGCTACGGGGTGCGCAGCGGCCCTCCCGGGCGCCAGTAGCGCCCCCGTCTCGGGCCGGACTGCCTCTCCTCGTGGGCCTGAGCGGCCCACGTCCGAAGGGTCCCTCCCGTCCGGCGGCCCCACCGGCCGCGTCGTTGTAGACGGAGAACAAGAGCCGCCCCCGTCCCTTTCCGAGCATCTGGCTGTCTCCGTTCTCTCCAGGGTCAAGACCGCGTGCGCCCATGAAAACCGATCGCTCCCCGTACCTCCTGTCCGTGCTGGCCGGCATCGGGGCCGGGCTGTTGCTTAGCGTCATTGTCCGCGTGAACGCGACGCTGGGCGAGCAGGTCGGGGAGGTGGAAGCCACCTTTCTCGTGCACCTGGTCGGGACCCTCTTTGCACTCGTGCTCGTGCTTCCACGACTGGGGCCCTCGTTCTGGCACACCCTTGGGGAGCGGCCGTGGACGGAGTTTACGGGCGGCCTTCTCAGCGTGGCGATGGTCTGGGTGGCCAACGTGGCCGTGCCCGTCCTGGGCACGGCCCTCGCCGTGAGCCTGTTCGTGGCCGGCGACCTGTTCTTTTCGAGCGTGGCCGACCGGTCGGGGCGCTGGGGCCTCGTTCGCGTCCGACTCTCGTCCCGCCGCGTGCTGGGACTCCTTCTGGCCCTCGCCGGCGTTCTCCTCGTGCACTGGGGATAGCAGCCCCGTCTGGAAGGGAGGCGGGACGTGCGGAGGCACGAGCGCCCCGTTCCCCTCCCCACCGCCCCTCCATGCATCCACGACCACATGTTCCTTCTCCTCGCGTTTGCCAACGGCCTGTTGGCGGTCGGCTCCCGCATCGTCAACGCCGCCCTGTCCGACCACGTAGGCAGCCTGCGCGGCTCGCTGGTCAATCACGCCGTAGGCGGGGTGGCGGTGGGGGGCGTGCTCCTGGCGGGCGTGGGGACGGGCGCGATCGGGGCGGCCCTCGGGGTCGCGCCGATCTACTGGTCCGGGGGCGTGCTGGGCGTCCTGGTCGTGGCCGCAAGCAACTACGCGGTGCGCCACACCGGCGTCACGCTCTTTGCCGTGCTCATCCTGGCGTTCCAGCTGATCGGCTCGGCCCTCATCGACCACTTCGGCTGGCTGGGCCAGTCGCCCATCGCGCTGTCGTGGCCCCGCCTGCTCGGCCTGGGCCTCCTCATCGGCGGGGCGATCCTCGTCGTGACCGACCGCGATGCCATTGAGGACACAGCATCTGACGCGTAAGAGGCTTCAGAAGCGGGGGAGCGACTCGAGCGGCACCTCGGTCGTCGGGCCGGTAAGGCGGAAGGTGGTCGTCTGCACGTCCGCCGAGCTGGTGCCCACGTGCACCCGGAAGCGGCCCGGCTCCACGATGCGCCGCATCCGCGGGCCGAAGAAGGCAAGGTCCTCCATGGTGAGGGCAAACCGCACGGTGCGGGTTTCGCCGGGGGCCAGCGTGACGCGCCGCGTGTCCCGCAGGGTCTTGACGCGGGGCGTGACGCTGGCGACGGAGTCCTCCACGTAGAGCTGCGCGACTTCCGTCCCGCGTCGGTCGCCCGTGTTGGTGAGGTCCACCGAGACGCGCACCGTGTCGTTGACCGTTACCGAATCGCCGTGCACGCGGGGGTCGTCGTACGAGAAGGACGTGTAGCTGAGCCCGTGCCCGAACGGGTAGAGCGGCGTCCAGTGCGTGTCGAGGTACGTCGACTTGTAGTCCTCGTCCTCTTCGGGGGGGCGGCCCGTGTTCTTCTCGTTGTAGAAGATGGGAATCTGGCCCGTTGTGCGCGGAAAGGTCATCGGCAGCTTGCCGCTCGGGTTGACGTCGCCAAAGAGCACGTCGGCCACCGCGGGCCCGGCCTCGGTGCCGGGGTACCAGGCCTCCAGGATGGCGGGCACCGTGGCGTCGAGCCCGGAGAGTGCCAGGGGCCGCCCGTTGAGGAGCACGGCGGCGGTGGGCGTGCCCGACTCGGCCACGGCCTCGGCCAGCGCCTGCTGGGCGCCCGGCAGTTCGATCGAGGTGCGACTGGCGGCCTCCCCGCTCATGTTGTATTCCTCGCCCAACACCAGCACGGCGGCGTCGGCGTCCCGGGCGGCGGCCACGGCGTCGGAGACGGCCGACGTGTCGGTGCTCATGACGTCGGAGAGGCCGGGCACGTACTCCACGTCCACGTCGCGCTCGCGAAGGCCCTCCAGGAGCGAGACGGCGTCTTCGGCCCGGCCGGAGGCGGCCCACTCGCCCAGGATGGACCGGTCGTCGTCGGCCAGCGGGCCGATCACGGCCACCGACTCGACGTCGTCGCCCAGCGGAAGCACGTCGTCCTCGTTCTTGAGGAGCACCATCGACTGGTGGGCCGCGGTGCGGGCCAGCTCGCGGTGCGACTCCGAGAGAATCACCTCCTCTTCTCGCGCCTCGCTTCCGTAGCGGTAGGGGTCCTCAAAAAGCCCAAGGTCCCACTTGGCCCGCAGGACGCGGCGCACGGCCTCGTTCACCTCCTCCTCGTAGAGCCGGCCGCTACGGACGGCGGTGTCCAGCGTGTCCCCGTAGATGCCGCTCACCATGTCGATGTCGACGCCCGCCTCCAGCGCCTGCACGCCCGCCGAGAGGTCCGAGTC
>JBKHEM010000174.1:0-4664 GCA_046540815.1 Salinivenus sp. | reverse complement strand
GTCTTCGAGGATTGCGCGTACGTCGAGATCCCCTTCGACACGGCCCATCGGGCTGATGTTCAGCTCCATGGATTCGGTGCCTAGGGATTTGGAGTCAACTTCCATCGTTTCGTCAGGTCAAAGAGGCGGATAAAGACGGAGCGAGGCGCGCGTCTGGGGCTTACACCACAAACATGTCTTCCTTGGCCCACTTCGGCGCAGCAGTTCGGGCCGCGGCAGCATGCGCGGTGTAGCTCAGATGGTCCGTGCCTTCGGGCACGTCTTTCGGCACGGAGCCAAACATCTTCTGCGTCTTGAAAACGGTGCCCGGCTTCAGATCGAAGAACGGAAATTCCGGCTCGGTGCAGCCGGTGCACGGCATGCCGGCCCGCGTCTTCGACGACTGCCGATTCCACAAAATGCGGTTGCACGGCGAGTGCGTCATCGGGCCGCGGCAGCCCTTGTCGTAGAAGAGGCAGCCCTTTCGCGTCCCCTCGCCGAACGTTTCGGTCGACTCCTTCCACTCGAAGTACTGGTTGCGCGTGCACCCCGTCTGCGTGAAGGTCTTGAAGAACGTCTGGGGCCGCTGTAGATCGTCGAGCGCCACGTCATCGGCCCGGCCGCTGGCGACGGCGACGAGAATCTGCGTAACCCAGTCGGGATGGGCCGGGCAGCCGGGAATGTTGATCACCGGCAGGCCCGACTTCGAGCGCCAGTCGCTTCCGAGGAAGCCGCCCTCGTCGCGCTTCAGATACTGAAGGCCCATCGAGTCGGTCGGGTTGGGGGCTGTGGCCGGAATCCCGCCCCAGCACGCACAGTCGCCAATGGCCACGACGTACTGCGCCTCGTTTGCGAGGTCCGTCACCCAGTCATTCATGGGCCGCTCGGCAAACAGGTCGTAGCGCCCCGTGTCGTCGGGGCCCAGCATGAGCGTTCCTTCGTACACGAAGATGTCGAGCGGGCGCTCCCCGCGGGCATAGGTCCAGAAGAGCTCCTGCGCCTGATCTCCAAATTCGCTTGAGAGCGATGGATGCCAGACAATGTCAATGCCAAAGTCGGTGACCAAGTCGCAAACGCTGGGCTCTTCCGCATTCAGGAAGGACATCGTGTTGCCGCTGCACGCGCCGCCTTGAAACCAAATAAGCGAGGCCATAACGTTCTTGAGGTCAAGGAGAAATAATTATGAGATACAGAATTTCTACTTTCTCTTCTCAGTAGACCGAGAAAAGCCCTTCCGCGGTGGAGCCACAGGTGCTTTCACGTTCTGGTTGCATTTATTAGGGAAGCTAAATATTATGTGAATGTCAAGCTTGTCGGTCATTTACACTGCGTGTGACTGCGACAACGGAGTTGCGTCTACCTCTGGCCTGTCTGTTTAGCAAGCGACAGGGAAAATAGTAGGCGGTGACTTTTCCGCTATACGCTGCCTTTACTTCCAGCTTTTCAAGCCCGTGGAATCGTCTTCATCGATGCCCTCGCGTGCACAGTCGTCCCCTGCGGATCCTGCCGTCGAACACCTAGATCCGGAAACGATCCGCGGGCTGAAGCACCTTGCTGCCCGCGCCGACGAGATCGTATTTCTCGTGGACATGATCGGCGGGGCCATGGCACGAGGGCCCGAGATTGCGGATAACCTGAACGAGGGGGTGCAGGAGATGCGTGAGGCCATGCATCAGAATGGCAGCGCGCTCGATCCGGAGGACACGGCCCGTGCCGTGGCGAAGCTGGGCACGCTGGCCACGCCCGAAAACGTCGAGCAGCTGACAGCGACTGTGGAGACGCTGCAGTCGACGCTGTCGTCGCCCCAGGTGCAATCGCTCCTGCAGTCGAGCATCCTCGACCCGGAAGCCGTCGGTGCGGTAAGTGAATTGGCCGAGGCGCTCGTTCGATCGACCCATCGCGCCAAGGAAAAGCCGCCGGAGTCGAAGGGGTTCTTCGGTCTTCTCGGAGCCCTTCGCGACCCGGACGTGTCGCGTGCCATCGGGTTCTTCGTGGAGTTCGCAAAGGCGTTCGGCCAGCAGGTTGAGCACATTCAGACAGGGGGCCGCCAGACGGAGGAGCGCCCGTAGGCCGGATGCCGGGCTGTGCGCGCCTCACGGTTCTCCGACGATCCGTTTGCCGATTCATGCACGAATTGTCGATTGCCACCAATATCGTCCGCATCGCCGAACGGGAAGCAAAGAACGCCGGCGCGACCGACATCCGCGGGATCCGCCTGGAGATCGGCGCCTTGTCGGGCGTCGTGCGTGACGCGCTCGAGTTTGCGTTCGACGTGGCCGCCAAAGACTCGATGCTTGAAGGCGCCGAACTTACAATTGACGAGGTGCCCGTCGTCGTCTTCTGCGCGGACTGCGACGCCGAGCACGAACTCCCTTCGCCGCCTCGGTTTCGGTGTCCCGGCTGCGGCACGCGCACCGGCGACATCCGCCAGGGCCGCGACCTCGACATCGCCTCGCTCGAAATTGTTTGAACACCCATCCCCTACCCTCTCCTACGCCTGCACTGACTTGTTCACCAACCTCCTCTCTCTCCATGTCTCGAATTCTTGATGTTCGCCACGGCGTGCTGAAGAAGAACGACGAGTTGGCCCGCTCGCTGCGGGACCGGTTTCAAGAGGCCGGCGTGTTTGTCGTCAATCTGGTGTCGGGCCCAGGGGCCGGGAAGACGGCGCTGCTCGAACACACGCTCACGATGCTTCGTCCCGACTGGTCGGTCGCAGCACTCGTCGGCGATCTCGCCACCGAAAATGACGCCACGCGCCTTGCCCGGAGTGGCGCTCCTACCCGCCAGATTAGCACCGGCACCACGTGCCACCTCGAAGCCGACATGATCGAGGACGCCCTCGATGGATGGGACCTGGCCGACCTGGATGCCCTCTTTATCGAGAATGTCGGCAACCTCGTGTGTCCGTCCAGCTACGACCTCGGCGAGTCGGTCCGCGCTGTTCTCTTCTCGGTGACCGACGGCGAGGACAAGCCGCTCAAGTATCCGACGATGTTCAACTCGGCGGACGTGGCGCTCCTCACCAAAATGGACCTCGCCGAGGCCGTGGACTTCGATCATGATCTCGCCGTTCACAACATTCACGACGTGCGCCCGGATCTGCCCGTTTTCGACACGTCCACCCGAGCCGACGGTGGACTCGACGACTGGCTCGACTTTCTCCACGCGCAGCGTACTACTTCTGTCACGCCCGCTCCTGCCTCCTGATGCCGCTGGTCAACCTCACGAATCAAACGCTGCACCTTCACACCACCGACGGGACCGTGCTCGACCTCGCGCCGGATGCGCGCTACGTCGGCCTTGCGGCCACCAGCGATCACCGAACCGTGACGCACAACGGGCACAGGGTGTCGCTCACGGTGCGCCGGGCCGACGGCGTCAAGAGTCTTCCCGATCCCGAGCCAGAAACGATCTACATCGTCCCCTTTGAAGTTGCGTGGGCCATCGGCGATGCCCGCGACGACGTGGTCTACCCGGCGGAAACCTCCGAGGTGAACGACGCCGGTGAGACCGTCCGCGTGAGCCACTTGCGCCGCCTCGTCTCCTCGCTGTGAAGGAAGCAGCGAAGAACCCTCTGGATCCACGAACCGCTTTTTTCTTGCCTCCCCCCGCTGATGGACGCTCTGCTTCTTCAGTCCGGTCACATTGCCGAAACCCTCGGCCTTGCTCTTCTTCTCGGTCTGGTGAGCGGCTTTAAACACGCCTTCGAGCCCGATCACGTCATCGCGCTCTCTACGCTGATGCACCGGGAATCTCGGTGGAGACGGGTCGCGTGGATGGGGTCGCTCTGGGGCCTTGGGCACACCACCACACTCGTGGCCGGCGTGTTGCTCATCCGTGTGTTCCAGATGCAGGTGTCGGAGGCCACGCTCGGATACTTCGAAGTGCCGGTGGCTGCCATGTTGGTCGGATTGGGAGTATGGGCCGTGTGGGAGGGGGTGCGGCATGCACGGTCCGTGCACAGTCACACGCACGACGCCGTGCCCCACGCCCACGTGGGTGACCATCCCCACCCGCATGGCTTTGCCGAATGGCGGTCGGGGTGGTCGAGCTTCGGCGTCGGGCTTGTGCACGGACTCGCCGGGAGCGGGGCAATGCTTCTGCTCGTGGGGTCCACGCTTCCAACCTTGGTACAGGGGGTCCTCTATTCACTCGTTTATGGAGGGGGATCCATTTTCGGAATGGTAGCCGTTGCTATCGGACTGGCAGTGCCATTCCGGGCCGCACAATCGCGACCCTTCTTTTACGCTGGACTTACTGGCGTATCAGGTGTGCTCAGTGTGGCACTCGGTGCAGTGATCATCTGGGAATTGACGATATGAGGCATCGAAAGGTCATCTTGTCCCGACATCGTTTTCCGTGGTGCTGAAAAAAGTCAGACTCGCTCTACCCGACCACGCACGGCGCCCGGCAGGTCCGCGTCGGCCGGATCGGAGACGTGTATTATCTGCGGTGGGGCTGGCTGCGTTTGTCGGGGGGTGCTTTGGATTCGGTCCGCAGACAGGTGTCAAGACGCTGGATGTTGGGACATCGTGGGACATCGATCGACGACGAGAAGGGGTGGAAGACGGTCCGACGGTAGAGCCTGAGGAGGCAGGACCGATCCGCATTAGCCTTGGAGTTGTCCTCGGCACGCCACTTCTCCTCCACGGCCTCTTCAGTTGGCACGTCGCGGGCTTGGT
>JBKHEM010000173.1:0-4744 GCA_046540815.1 Salinivenus sp. | reverse complement strand
TAATGGCCGTGGATCTGCACCTGCCGGACAGCCGGGGGGCGGATACGGTGCGCCGATGTGCCGATGCGGCGGCCGGCGTGCCCGTGGTCGTTCTCACAGGAGAAGACATCCTGGACATGGCGCGGGCGGCCCAGGCGGCCGGTGCCGAAGAGTATCTGCGGAAAACGGAGTTGGGGCCCGGCCTCTTGACTCGGACGCTCCGCTGGGCCGCCGACCGGGCGCGGATGGAGGCCAAGCTGCGTCGTCTCTCAGAGGCCGTGGAGCAGGCCCAAGAGGCAATCTTGATCACAGAGGCGGCCCCGCTGGACGACCCGGGCCCCCGGATTGTCTTCACCAATGCGGCCCACGAGGAGATGACCGGGTACACGGAAGAGGAACTCCTCGGCCGAACGCCCCGCGTTTTTCAGGGGCCGGGGACGGAGCGTGATGCTCTGGACTCGCTCCGGGCCGCTCTGGAGGCGGGGGAGGAGTGGGAGGGCGAGACCACCAATTACCGAAAGGATGGCACGCCTTTTCGACTTCAGTGGAATACGGCTCCCGTGCGTGGTCCGGAGGGCAACATCCGGTACTGGGTCTCTGTGCAGCGGGACGTGACGGAAAAACGGGAAAAGGAGGCCGCCCTCCGGCGTCAGCGCAACTTGCTTGAACAAAGTCGCCGGCTGGCCGGGGCCTGGGAGGCAAATGTGGAGACCGGGGAGGTGACGTGGTCCGACAAGGTCTACAACATCTTCGAGGTGCCTCCGGACGAAGCGATAACCATCGAGCAGGCGATGGAATTTTACCCTCCCGAGGCGCGCGCGGCTCTTCGGGAGGCCTTGCAGGAATGCACGGCAAAGAGCAAGCCGTACGACCTGGAACTCCCAATTACAACGGCCACGGGCGCCGACCGGTGGGTGCGCATGGTGGGGGCGCCCATCGAGTGGGAGGACCACCGCGTGGTCAAAGTGGCCGGGGCTGTGCAGGACATCACGGAGCGAAAGCGGGCGGAAGAGGCCCTCCGTGAACGTGAATCGCGCCTCCGAGGCCTCGCCAATACGCTCCCGGGCGTCGTTTTTCAGTTCTACGCTCGTCCGGACGGCACGCACGGACTGTACTTTGTGAGTGAGCACGCGGACGAGCTCCTGGGGCTTTCGTCGGATTTGGATGAGTTCTACGAGCGGTTCAGGGAGCACATTCCGCCGTCGCATCAAGAGACGTTTCAGGCTTCGGTGGAGGCGGCCGCGGAGGACGAAGCGCCCTGGCGCTTTGAGATGCCCTTTCGTCGACCCTCGGGCGAAACGATCTGGCTGCTGGGCCTCTCGACCCCCGAGCGGATGAACGGCGAACTCGTGTTCAATGGCGTTCTTCTCGACATTAGCTCACGGAAGGCCGCTGAGGATGCCCTACAAAAGGAACGCGACCGGTTTGTCACCCTCTTCGGCAACTTGCCCACCCCGGTGGTGCGCGGGATCATTAACGAGGGACAGAAGACGATTACGGTGACGGACGTGAACGCGGCGTTTGAGGAGACTTTTGGGTATCGGGCCGGTGAGATTCGAGGTGAACACCTGTGTGATTTTATTCTTCCCTCCGATCAGGAAACGGCCGTTGAGATCAACGAAGACATAATGAAGCAGGGGGCGTTGCAGATGGAGGTGCAGCGCCGCACGGCGGACGGCATTCGGGACTTCCAGCTGCAGGCTGCCGCACGCCGGGAGGCGGAGGGCCCGACGGAGGTCTATGCCATGTACACCGACATGACCGAGCAAAAGCGCCGCGAGCGAGAGCTGAAGGAGGCCAAGGAGGAGGCCGAAACGGCGGCCCAGCTCAAATCGGCGATGCTGGCCAACATGAGTCACGAAATTCGGACGCCCCTCACGTCCATCCTGGGGTTCGCCGAGGTGCTGGTCGAGGACGGCGCGGAGGGAGATGTTGAACGCTTCGCTCGCCTCATTGCGCAGGGCGGGCGTCGGCTGCAGAAGACGCTCAACTCGGTGCTGGAGCTCTCAAAATTGGAGGCGGGCGTCTACGAACTCGAACGAGCGGCGGTGGACCTCGCCCACGTCGTTGATGAAACGGCCGACGTGCTTTGCACGCAGGCTGAGAACAAAGGGGTTGCCCTTCAGCTCCGGATGCCTGAGGCGTCGGTTCAGGGGCAGTGGAATGAAGGAGCGCTAACCCGCATCGTTGAGAATCTGCTGGAGAACGCCGTAAAGTTCACCCCGGAAGGGGGAAGGGTGGAGGTGCGAGTGTGGGGCACACCGGAGACGGCAGCCCTGGAGGTCGAAGATACGGGAATCGGGATGGAGCCCGGACAGGTCGAACGGCTCTTTCAACCCTTTAAGCAGGAGTCGGAAGGACTAAAGCGGAAGTACGAAGGGACTGGCCTCGGGCTGTCCATCGTGAAGCGCCTGACGGAGGCACATGGGGGAACGGTGGAGGTGGAAACGGCAAAAGGGAAGGGCACGTGCTTTCTTGTACGGTTGCCCCGAGACGCGTCGTAAAAAAAGAGCCTGATACACAGCGTAATGACCTCTGAACCGGCCTCTGGACGCTCCGGTGTCTCGGAAGCGTCCACCGTGGAGGCGGCTCAAATTGTGGAAACCCTCCACGAGCCCCTCCTCGTGCTTGATGCCGACGTCCGGATCCGGCAGGCCAACCCGGCCTTTCACGAGGCCTTTGGGACGGATCCGGAGGCCCTCCTGGGGTCGTCCCTGTTCGAGGTGGGAGGCGGTCATTTCCGGGACGCGACCCTGCGTCGTCAGCTGGAGGCGGTGGTTGAGAGCGACGCGTCGTTCACGGATCTGGAACTCGATCGCACGTTCGAGGGGCTGGGCCGCCGCGTGCTGCGGCTCAACGGGCGCCGCCTGGTGGGGCAGGACGAGGGCGCAATCCGTGTTCTCCTGGCCATCGAGGATGTGACGGAGCAGTACGAGCTCGAAGAGGAGCTGCGCCGCCACGCCCGCGAGCTCGAACGCTCCAACGCCGACCTGGAGGAATTTGCCTATGCGGCCTCGCACGACCTCCAGGAGCCGCTTCGCATGGTGGCCAGCTACCTGCAACTGCTGGAGCGGCGCTACGCGGAGGATCTGGACGAGACGGCCCGCGAGTTTATTGAGTACGCGGTGGACGGGGCCCGGCGCATGAAGGACCTCATCAACAGCCTCCTCCACTACTCGCGCATCGGGCGCAAGGAGGGAGAGTTTCGGGAAGTTGATCTGGGGTCGTTGATTGACGAGATCGTAAGCGATCTGGAGCGACGGATTGAAGAGACCGATGCGACGGTCACCCGCGACTCGCTGCCCGCCACATACGGCGTGCCCGATCAGCTGCGACGTGTCTTTCAGAACCTTATCGAAAACGCCCTCACGTACCACGGAGAGGCCCGGCCGGTCGTGCATGTCTCCGGTACTGAGGAAGATGGGGGCGTTCATCTTACCGTGCGCGACGAGGGCCCGGGCATTCCCCCGGCGGCGCAGGACAAGATCTTCCGCATCTTTAAGCAGTTGGATCCCCACGGCACGGGCCGCGAGGGAAGCGGCATGGGCCTGTCCATCACCCGAAAAATTGTAGAGCGTCACGAGGGCACCATTTGGGTTGATTCTGCCCCCGGCGACGGGGCGACATTCCACGTTACGTTCCACCTCACCCCCGATTCCACACCGTGACCGATTCCCGCTCTGCTGATTCAGCCTCGACGGGCCGCCCGGCCCGCATCCTGCTGGTGGAGGACAACCCGGCCGATGCGCGCCTCACCCGCGAAATGCTCGAAGAGGCCAAGATCCAAAACGACCTGCTCGTGGCCAAGACCGCAGAGGAGGCGGAGACGTACCTGGGCCTGGGAGACGAGCCGGGCGAGCCGCCCCCCGACCTGGTGCTGCTCGACCTGGACCTGCCGATCAAAAGCGGCCACGATCTCCTCGACGAGATGAAGTCGGCTCCCGAGTTGCGCCGAGTGCCAGTGGTCGTCCTCACCAGCTCGGAGGCGGAGGAGGACGTGGTGAAAAGCTATGACCTGCACGCTAACGCGTACGTCACCAAGCCGGTGGACCTCGACGAGATCGGCAAAATTGTGCGCACAATCGATGAGTTTTGGCTCCAGGTGGTGCGCCTGCCGTATGAAGAAGGCCAGGGAAGCGGAGCCTACGGGGCGGACGAAAACGAGGGATAGTCCCGAGTACCGATTCGTGTGCACCGCGCGTTCCATTTTCATCTTTCAACCCCCGATCCATGGTGACCGACGACGCCCCGCAGACCCCCGATGCCGACCGGCACTACCAGAAGTGGAAAACGCTTGCCCCCCTCGGTCTCGTGGCCGTGGGCCTGGGCGCCAGCGCCGTAGGACAGGCCGCCCTGATGAAAGGGGACGAGAACACGTCCACGTGGACGTGGGTGGCCGCCGGCACGGTGAGCCTTTCCGTGCTGAACGCCGGCCTCTGCCTGTTCGGCGACGCCGTAAAGCACCGCGCCCTCTACGAATGGAAGACGGCGTCGGGGGAGGCGTCCTGATCCTGTGACGTTTTGGTGGAGGACGGGCGCAGCGGCGGGCCGTGCCTTGCCTCTCCCGTGGGGCCTCCGGATGTTAGAGGGGCGCGTCGTTTTTCCCTCACATGGAGGTTCGTATGCCGGACGTCTCGCCCCCCTGGATCGTGTGTAAGTTTGGTGGCACCAGCGTGTCGAGCCGCGACCGGTGGGACACCATCGGTACCGTGGTGCGCACCCACCAGGGAGAGGGCCGCCACCCCTTCCTCGTCTGCTCGGCGCT
>JBKHEM010000172.1:0-4824 GCA_046540815.1 Salinivenus sp. | reverse complement strand
CCAGCTCGCCGTCAACACGAGCACGTAGCCCAGAAAGACCAAGGCCGCGCTCAGGAAAAACTGGCCGCGATTTTTGATATCACGCACGCTGAACACCCCTAAAGCCCCCGCGAAAAAGGTGGCCAGGGTATACTCCAGGTCCAGCCCGAGCATTTGGCCGCCCAGAAAGGCCAACACCAGGGTCCCGAAGAGGCCAATCCTGGAGTTAAAGATGATCGTCAGCAGCACCGAGGCAAGGGCCACCGGGACGGCGTAGAGGTTGATCCATTCGACCCGAACGCCCACTGCAAACATCGCAATGACAAAACTAAGGACCAACGCCACCAGGCCCATGTCCTTGTCTTGCCGCCAGACATCTTTCCGGAGGAGATAGAGGTAGTAAAAGAAAAACGCAAACGCCAGGACTGCGAACAAGACCTGCCCCAGAACCTGCTTCCCAAGATTTGCGGACGACATGCGTTCGGTACGTACGCGCTCTAGGGAGGTCAGCTTTCGCTTAATCTCCGGGGTTACGCGCTCTCCTTGCCGAACGATTACCTCCCCACTCTCGACGCCTCCCTGAATGGCAGTTACGTTCTGTGCGCGGCGGCTCCGCTCGTCCATGGTTTCGGTCCGCATGTACTCCAGGGAGGGCTGGAAGATGCCTCGGAAAAGGGAAAACGCGATGTCGGCATACCCTGGGGTGTCGGCGTACGACCGCCGAAGCTGCTCCTCCACATAGTCGTAGGCCTCATTCAATCCGTAGACGTTGCTTTTGTCCACGTTGCGCTGGGACCGTTCCTGCTGATTGCGAACCACCACCACGTCGGTCGACACGGAATCCTGGGGCTTGTCCATAACGCCCACATTCAGGAGCTGAGTGCCGAGCTCAAAGGCCTGGTCGAGAAGCTGTTGATCGACCCGGGATTCCTGATTGTCCCCCGTCCGCGTTGCCTCCGATCGTCCCTGAACCTGCCGGGCGTATTCCTTGGCAAGGCGGTCCCATTCCGACGAGGAGAGGGTGGCCAGCGCATTTCGCCGTTGCTCCACGTACCGAAGCGAATCATCCCGGGCCGCGTCCGGCTCGTCTTGCGACTCATGGTACCGAAATCCGGCGTAGGCCTCCAGGATCCGCTCCACCTGCCGCGCCAGCGTGTCCCGATTGGCCGCCAGTTTTTGACGGGGCCGTGGCACCTCCCGAAAGAAGGGGGGCGTACTGTTCCGCACGCTGTCGCGACGCGCCTGGACCCGGTCCTGATCGATATAGATGGGAAAATCAAACGGAGCCTCCAGGGTCGACTGCTGCCACGTATCGCCCACCTGAACGGCATACTCGTACACCTCGCCCCGCGGAAACGCCACCACCGTAAGAACGACGAGGCCGAGAAACAGGCCCCCACGAATCAACCAATGCCGGAGGCGCGGGGCTTCCTCAGTGTTGTTACGACCCCCAGTTTCGAGCTCGTGACCCACGGGACGGGGGGGAGACTTGCCCCATCCAAACCAGTCAAACAGTCCCATAATCGTTGGGCAACCGGTGATAAGCACCGCAAAGAGGAGCGCAGCAACCGCCCGCTGCACATCTGGTGAATGACGTGGTGCAGGGAGAGGATCCTCCCACTGCCCCAGCACTAAACGAGGACCCCGCTACGACGTCCCGTCACCGTCTTGAAGAAAGTGCTGGAAGTCGCTTTCCTCATTCACCCGTACGATGCGCGTGCCTTCGGCCTCTGCGTCCTGAAGCTTCGACCCCGGATTCTCCCCCACCAGAAGCACATCGGTGTTCCCACTTACGCTGGACGTGACGCTTCCCCCGGCCGCTTCGATGGCCTCTGACGCGTCCCGGCGGGTTCGCCCGGGAAGAGAGCCGGTGATCACCACCGTGTAGCCCTCCAGCGGCAAGGCCTCCGACGCTGCCGCAGGCGCCTCGTGAGGCAGGCGCTCGGTGTTAACCCCAACGGCCTTCAGGTCCTCCATTAAGGCTCGATTCTCCGGCACCGAGAACCAGTCCGCAACACTTTCGGCAATGGTAGGGCCCACCCCCTCGATGGCATTCAGCGTCTCCGGGTCGGCGGCGGCAAGCTCCTCGAGAGTCTCGAACGCTGCGACCAAGTCCTTCGCAACGGTTTTGCCGACGTGCCGGATGCCGAGGGCGAAGAGGAGCCGTCGGAGGGGTTGGGCCTTCGAGTCCTCGATGGCGTCTACGAGGTTCTGGGCACTTTTTTCAGCAAACCCCTCCAGAGCCACAAGCTCGTCTGTCGACATCCGGTACAGATCGGCCAGCGTGTGGATTAGCCCTTCTTCCACCAGGCGGTGGGCCAGCTTTTCGCCAAGCCCCTCAACGTCCATCGCATCGCGAGAGACGAAATGCTCCACCAGGCGCTTAAACTGGGCGGGACACTCGCTATTCATGCAGTAGTAATCGGCCTCGTCCGGCAGCCGAACCAGCTCTTCCCCGCAGGCCGGGCACCTCTCCGGAAAAGCCCAGGGCTCCTCCTCGCCAGTGCGGGCCTCCGGCACGGCCCGTACCACCTGCGGAATCACGTCGCCGGCCCGCTTGACGACAACCGTGTCTCCAATCCGGATGTCCCGCTCCAGAATATAGTCCTCGTTGTGAAGCGTGGCCTGGGACACCGTGACCCCGCCGATCGGCACCGGCTCCAGAACCGCCTCCGGATTCACGGCCCCGGTGCGGCCCACGTTCACCTCAATGTCCGTGAGCGTGGTGGTCGCCTCCCGGGCCGGGAACTTGTACGCGATGGCCCAGCGAGGCGCATCGGCAATGGTCCCCAGTTCATCACGATAGTCGTGCCGGTCGATCTTCACCACCACCCCGTCAATTTCATAGTCGAGGTCGTCCCGGTGGGCGGTCCAGTGTTCGCAGTAGGAGACGAGGGCATCCAGATCATCGAAGGTGCGGGTGTGCTCCTCCATCGGAAACCCGAGCTCTCCCAGCAGCTCCAGCGTCTCGGTGTGGGTTGGGGGCTCCTGACTCAGGGGACCGGTGGCAAACGCAAAGAAACTGAGGGGCCGCTCGGCGGTCACCGACGGATCGAGCTGACGGAGGCTCCCGGCCGCGGCATTTCGAGGATTGGCAAACGGGGCCTCCCCTGCCTCGCGGAGCCGGTCGTTCAGGGCCTCGAACTCGCTTTTTCGCATGAAGACCTCGCCCCGCACCTCGATGCGGTCGGGCACCGGCCGATGGGTCTCCCCCCCGGCGGGAATGTGCAGGGGAATGCGATGAACTGTCCGGATGTTGTGGGTGATGTCCTCCCCCACCTGACCGTCGCCGCGTGTGGCGGCCACCTCGAGCGTGCCCTCCTCGTACGTCAGGGCCACGGCGAGTCCGTCGATTTTGAGTTCCGCCACGAGCGTCGGGTCCACGTCCCCAAACCGACCCCGGAGGAGGCGTTGACACCGATCGTACCAGTCGCGCAGGTCTCCGGCGTCAAAAGCATTGGAGAGGGAAAGGAGGGGCCGGGGGTGCTCGTGTTTGTCAAACGCATCGATGGGGTCTCCGCCCACTCGCTGCGTAGGCGAATCCTCTGTCCGAAGCGCCGGGAATGCCTCCTCCAGCCGTTCCAGCGCACGATACAGCCGATCGTACTCGGCATCGGGTACCAGTGGGTTGTCTTCGACATAGTAGTGGTGATCGTGGCGGCGAACGACCTCCCGGAGCGACTCGATTAGGGACGCCGCCTCGATCTCCGTAAGATCCTCGAGAGAGGCTTCATCCAGGGTGTCCAGGAGGGCGTGCGTTTTTTCAATGAGATCCGTCATGAAGAACTGGGCTCGAAAACGATGCGCATACAGCTGCATGGGGGCGCCCCTACTGGGCCGCGTCCTCAGGTGCGGCAATGGAAATGGTATCGGGCGAAGGGGACCACGAAGGAGCAGCGCCCTGCGCCGTATCCAGCAGCGCACTGACCCGATCCCGATCCAGTACAATTCGCCCTGCCGAGTCGGGCGCGGGCTGCACGGGGCGATCCTCCAGAAACAGGGTCACGTCATCAAGTCCATTTTCGACCGTGATGCGCGAGGTAAAGGGAAACGTGGTCGCCTCGCCCTGCTCAATCCAGTAGGGCCGACGCAGATCGTCGTCTTGCCGGAGACGAATTCCGCTAACAGTCGAGTCGGCCCGGAGAGTCAGGTGAATCGTGTCACCAGGCGTCGGTGCGGGGGACGAGCGGGAGGTTGACTCCGAGGGCGCCTGCGACGTGTCGGGCTCCGTCGCGGACACCGAATCCGGCGCCTCACGGGCCGTCGTGTCCGGAGCGGCCGGCGACGCCTTTTTCTCGGGAGCAGCGCCGGTTCCAAAAGCCATCCATAGCCCCACCCCAGCAACCAGTAGCACAACGAGCACTGCTGCTACAAGGCGAATCACGCCCTGGGACTCCCTTCCCCTCCAGGTGGACGCCGATGGGGTGGAGCGCGAGGTCGGCGGGGAGGGGCCTTCGTCGCCTACCACGGGGGGGCGATCCGGCTCTGCCGGCGGGAGGTCGGAAATGTCCGGCTCATCGGTGCCCGTGCTCCTGTCTGCCTCTTCGGGACGAGGCGGCGTGGCCTCGTCCGCACGAGCCGACGCGGGAGGGGACTCGTGACGGGCGGTCGATTCCGCTTCGGCGCTGGTCTCGGACGCGAGATCGTCCTCGGTGTTCTCATCCTCCGGTTCCGATCCCGACTTGGCCTCCGCCTCCGCGTCGTCCCCAGAGTCCATTGGGGCCTCCTGGAGGTATTCAACAGCAAGGGCATTCTGATACTCCCCTGCGAGTGCCGCCTCCAGTCCCCGGACGGCATCTTTCGGGGACATCCCCACAACGGCGGCGTAGGCGCGAACAAACGACC
>JBKHEM010000171.1:0-4883 GCA_046540815.1 Salinivenus sp. | reverse complement strand
AGCCGGCGGGTAGCAAACTACGGGGGCCTGGTCCTCAGTTCGGCGTACCTGCTGTTCACGATCGGCAATAAACTCTACGTGGATCAGGTCTTTGCCGACGCCCTCGAGGCGGAGGACACGTCCGTGCGGCAGGTGCTCACCAAACCAACGCCGTTCAACAATCTTCTCTGGACCGGGATCGCGGAGACAAAAGACGAATTCTACGTCGGACACTACTCCCTTCTCGACGACACCAAACGCATTGACTTTCAACGCGTCCCCAAGCGACACGACTTGCTCGGGGACGCCCGCGAAAGCCGTGAGGTCCAACGGATTCAGTGGTTTTCCCGTGGGTACTATGCGGTTCGAAAAACAAGCGATGGGGGCCTCCGGGTGGTCGATCTGCGCTTCGGGCGCAGCGACCTGGGACTTACCGATCAGGGGGCGTACATCTTTTCGTTTAAACTGGAGACAGACGCAGACGGACGGGTTACTGGCATTCGACGCGAATCCCCCGAGGTGCGATTCAGCACGGATCTGCTTGGCCGCTTCGTCGACCGCATTCGCGGAATTGAATCCACTGGCGTTCTTCAAACCAAAACGCCCCTCCGGTCCCGTTGAGAGTCGGTAACATCAGAGGACGCTATCAACATTGATTCTGCCCCTTCCGTCCCTATACTTTCCGTCCCTATACCTGTGGAAAACAATCAGTGAAAAGCTCCCACCCCTTCTATGAATGAGCTATTGTCCCAAGACTTTTTTACTGCCGAGACGCTGAGCCTGGCGGCAAACTACATCTTGAGCGGTGTGGCGTTCATCGTCATTCTGGTGGTTGGACGGTACATCGCCGGCTGGGTGCGTGATGGCATCAAGAGCGGCCTCGACCGGCCGAAGATTGACACCACCCTCACGAAGTTTGCCGGCAACTTTGCCTACTACGCCATCTTTTTGCTGGCGATCTTCGCAGGGCTGGAAACCGTTGGCGTCCAGACAGCCAGCTTTATTGCGGTCCTGGCGGCGGCCAGCTTTGCCGTGGGCCTGGCCCTGCAGGGCACCCTCGCGAATTTTGCTGCCGGGGTTATGCTGCTAGTCTTTCGGCCGTTTGGGGTTGGGGATTACGTTGAGATTGCGGGTGAAACCGGGTTTGTGCGCGACGTGCAGTTGTTTTTTACCCGGCTTCGCACCCGGAGCAACCATGTAATTATCGTCCCGAACGGGGACATTTTTGGGTCGACCATTGAGAACATCTTTGCGGAGGACGAAATCCGGGTCGACTGCGACGTGGGCACCGACTACCCGGCAGATATTGACGAGGTACGTGAGATCCTGCTAGAGGCGGCGCGGGCCGTGGACGGCCGTTTGGAGGAGAAGGGCGAGCAGGCTGCCCTCGTGGGCCTCGGGGACTCGTCGATTAACTGGCAGGTGCGCGTGTGGGCTCACCCGGACGACTACTTCCGTCTCAAGCAGGAGCTCACCCGCCAGGTGAAGTACAAACTCGACGCCGCTGGCATTGGCATCCCGTTCCCGCAACGCGACATTCATGTGGACTACCTCAACGGAACGCCGGAGGACAGCGGGGCTTCCGATGCTGCGTAGCTCCCCGTACTCGCTGATCTGTGGTCTTCCTGCAAAAGCGTTGTACGGGGGGAACGTGCGCTCGACAATCCGCTACGGGTGCATGTGTAATCCTCACTCCTTTCTGCACAAGCTGACACCTCCGATATGCCAACACGTTCTGCCAACGCGAAGTGGACGGGCAATCTGTCCGACGGGAGCGGCACCATGTCGCTCGAGAGCGGGGCGTACGAAGGGGCCTACTCCTTCCGTTCTCGTTTCGAAGACGGAGAAGGCTCGAACCCTGAAGAGTTGATCGGGGCCGCCCACGCCGGCTGCTACTCCATGGCCTTGTCCAACGTGCTCGACGAAGCCGGCTTTGACCCGGAGTCGGTGGAGACGAAGGCCGAGGTCACGCTCCGAATGCTGGAGGGCGGTCCGGCCATCACCAAGGTTCACCTGTCGACCACGGCCCACGTGCCGGATATTGACGACGACACGTTTCAGGAACACGCCGAGGCCGCCAAAGAGGGATGCCCGGTGTCGAAAGCCCTGGCCGGAACGGAAATCACTGTGAACGCCACCCTCGGGTAAACTGGACGTCCCTGCTCCATACCGCCTCCTTTCCCCGAGTCGTTCTCTCTCGCCCCGGTTCTCCTCCGAGAATCGGGGCGTTTTTTTGGAGGCTATCCGAATTCATCGGGTGCCCCCTTCACGAGAAGGACGATCTTGCCCACGTTCTCGTTGTTTTCCATCCGCCGGTGGGCCTGCACCACCTCTGTCCACTCGTAGGTCGAATCGATGACCGGCCGCAGCGCCCCGTCCACGAAGGCCGGGAGGATATCTGCCGCAAACTCCTGGGTGAGTTGCACTTTGTACGTCAGGCTCCGGGACCGAAGGGTGGAGGCAATCAGGTGCGCACGCTTACCCATCAGCTTCCGGAGGCTGACGTCCTCCACGTTGCTGCCCCCTAGGGTGGCCAGCTGGATGATGCGCCCATCCTGTGCGAGTGATTCTACGTTTTTGTGGAAGTACGGGGCCCCGATGAAGTCCAAGATGAGATCGACGCCCGCCCCCTCTGTTTCTTCCGCAACCCGAGCAGCAAAATCCTCCGTTTCGTAGTCGATGGTGACCTGGGCCCCCAGTAGGCGACAGCGGTCGTGCTTGGGGGCCGACGCGGTAATGAGTGGCCGCGCGCCCTCGTGGCGTACCAACTGGGTGGCAGCGGTCCCCACCCCACTGGCCCCCGCATGAATGAGGACGCGATGGCGACTCTGAAGCCCCCCCAGCCAATGTAGGGCCTGATAGGCCGTGAGGAACACCTCCGGCAGGGCCGCTGCCTCCGTCATCGACAGGCCAGGGGGAATCGCCATGAGCCGATCCTTGTGGACGAGCGCGTACTCGGCATAGCCGCCCCCATCCAGCAAGGCAAACACCCGATCATTCTCGTGCCAGTCGACCACGTTTTCCCCCGTCTCGGCCACCGTCCCGGCCGCCTCCAGGCCCAGAATCTCTGAGGCACCGTCCGGCGGTGGATACTGACCCCGACGTTGAAACGTATCGGCCCGGTTGAGGGCCGTGGCGTGCACCTGAACAAGGACCTCCTCCGGTCCGGGATGAGGCATAGCCACCTCCTCAATGACCATTTGCTCTGGGCCGCCCGGCTCGGGAACGACAACGGCTCGCATCGTGATCGCGCTGAATGTGCTAATGACGTGCGAAGGACCTGGCTCTAACAAAACAGAACGCACTCAAAAACCTCAATGCCGCCCGGCACGCGGGAGCAACCAGACCGCTCCGTCCGCTCACAACAACGATCGACCTCACGAAGGGTTGATGGGATCTCTGTTGAGCTTTTGCGCCTCCGTGGCCTACATTGGGCCGTACGCATGATCCCGGCCTCTCATATCCTCGGGCTTTTTCCCCAACGTTCTCCAACTCCTATGGCAACGATTCAACACATCACCGCTCGGCAGATTCTGGACAGTCGGGGCAATCCCACCGTGGAGGTGGACGTCAGCACCGATGGGGACGTGTTGGGACGCGCGGCCGTACCCAGCGGCGCCTCAACCGGTGCGTACGAGGCTGTTGAGCTCCGGGATGGCGACGACAACCGATACGGGGGGAAGGGAGTCCTCCAGGCCGTTCAAAACGTGAACGAAACCATTGCCCCCGAGCTTCACGGAATGAGCGTGCTAAATCAGGCCGCCGTGGATGCCGCCCTCCTGGACCTCGACGGCACCGACAACAAGGAGCACCTCGGGGCGAATGCCCTCCTTGGGGTCTCTCTCGCGACCGCCAAGGCTGCCGCGGCCACACTGGGCCTCCCCTTGTTTCGGTACGTGGGCACCGCCACGGCCACCACGCTCCCGGTCCCGCTGATGAACATCTTGAACGGCGGCGGTCACGCCGACAATAATGTGGACATGCAGGAGTTTATGGTGGCCCCCGTGGGGGCCGGAAGCTTCTCCGAAGCCCTCCGCACCGGCGTGGAGGTCTTCCAGACCCTCAAAGGGGTCCTTCACGACCGAGGGTACAGCACGGCCGTTGGGGACGAAGGCGGCTTCGCCCCCGACCTGCGCTCGAACGAGGAGGCCCTGGAGCTGGTCATCGAAGCCATTGAGGCCGCCGGCTACAGCGCCGGCTCGGACGCGTACGTGGCTCTCGACCCGGCCGCTGCGGAGCTCTATCAGGATGGAGCCTATGTGTTTTGGAAAAGCGACCCGGACACCCGCCGCTCCTCCGAGGACATGGTGGCGTACTGGCAGGACTGGGTCGAACGCTTTCCCATCCTTTCCATTGAGGACGCCATGGACGAGGACGACTGGGACGGCTGGCGCATGCTCACCGACGCCATCGGCGACCAGGTGCAACTCGTAGGCGACGACCTTTTCGTGACAAATACCCGTCGGCTCAGCCGGGGCATCGAGGAAGGAAGTGCAACTTCCATCCTCGTGAAACCAAACCAGATCGGAACGTTGACCGAAACCCTTGAAGCCGTCGAAATGGCCCACAAGAACGGCTTCTCGGCCATCTTGAGCCACCGATCCGGGGAGACCGAAGACACCACCATTGCGGACCTAGCGGTCGGGCTGGGAACGGGCCAAATCAAAACGGGATCGGCCAGCCGGAGCGATCGCACGGCGAAGTATAATCAACTGCTCCGGATTGAGGAACAGCTGGGCTCTACGGCTCACTATCCCGGCCTCGACGCCTTCTCGGCCCATCCGTAAGACTCCAATCGCGCCATGAACTTTTCTGGCACCGACGTTCCGGGTGAGCGCCTCTGGTACTGGGGCCTTAGAGTCGTCCTCGTGGGGCTTTTCCTGTGGGTCGCGTTCTTTGACAGT
>JBKHEM010000170.1:0-4910 GCA_046540815.1 Salinivenus sp. | reverse complement strand
GAGCCGGCCAGCTGGTCGAAGTCGGGCGCGTCCTGGTGAATTGCACGGCGCTCGTCTACGTCCGGCGCGGGAAGCCCGTCGATCGGCTCGCCGACCACGTTGAAGAGGCGTCCGCGGATCTCCTGGCCGATGGGCACGCTGATGGGCTGACCCGTCCCGATCACTTCCTGATCGCGCTGCAGGCCGTCCGTCGAGTCCATGGCGATGGCCCGGACGCGGCGCTCCCCCAGGTGCTGTTGCACCTCCAGGATGAGCTCCCCGCCGTCGTCGCGCTCAATGCGGAGGGCGTCCAGGATCGCGGGCACGTCGTCTTCGGGAAACTCGGCGTCGACCACCGGGCCGACGACCTCAACGATCTGTCCTTTTGCTTCGTGCTCTCCTACTTCCATAAAACCATGCGTTGTTCGATGTGTGGCGGTGCCGGAGGAAGACGCTCGGACCATGCAGACCAGCGCGCCGAGCGAGAAAGTTTGCTCCTGCCCCGTAACGTAAGATGCAACGGGGGGAATTGCCGGAACGGCACGTGAGAATTCGGCGGTCGCCCCACAAAGAATCTTGGAATTTTGGGACGAAGACGCGTTCGTTTTCCCGCTCTTGTTTTCGTAGGTTTTGAAGGGCTCCGGGTTCCTTTGTCAGGGACGCCGGGGCAGGACTCATCGCCCTCCTGCTGGTCTGGCTCGTTCCGTTCCCATGCGTGTGCTTTCCTGCCTTCTCGCTGTTCTAATTGCACTGGGGGGGTCCCCGGCTCTCGCCCAGGGCGACGACGGGGAGGACGATCTGCCCACGATCGCCGAGAAAACGGAGGGGATGGACGAGCGAGAGGGATACTTTCCGGTCTACTGGGATGCCGATGCCGGCAAACTATGGATGGAGATTCCACGCCTGGACAAAAATTTCCTCTACGTAACGTCCCTCCCCACCGGCCTCGGCTCCAATCCCGTGGGGCTTGACCGCGGCCAACTCGGGACCCAGCGGGTCGTTCGGTTTGAGCGCACCGGACCCAAGGTGCTTCTGGTGGAGCCAAACCTCGACAGCCGCGCCACCACCGACAACCCGGACGAACGACGGGCCGTTCGCGAGGCATTTGCTCCCGGCGTGGTGTGGGGCTTTGAGGTGGCCGCCGAAAGCGCGGACGGCGAGGCCGTTCTGGTGGACGCCACCGACTTTGTGGTGCGCGACGCTCACGGGGTGATCCAGCGACTGCAGGACACCGGGCAGGGGACCTTCGCGCTTGATGAGGGCCGCAGCGCGCCCGTCCTCGACAACGTAAAGGCCTTTCCCGAAAACACGGAGCTGGAGGCGCGCCTCACCTTTACGACCGACGAGGACCCGGGCGAATACGTGGAGCAGACGGCCGCCGACCCGCAGGCCATCACGCTCCGCGTGCGGCACTCGCTGGTGCAGCTGCCGGACACGAGCGACTATGCGCCTCGCCAATTCGACCCGCGCTCCGGGCTGTTCTACACGGAGTACACCGACTACGCCACGCCCGTGGGCGAGTCGATGGACCGCCGCCTCGTGAATCGCCACCGCCTGCAGTGTGCGGAGCCTGCCGGCGCGGATGGGGTGTGTCCCGCGGAGGAGCCGATCATATACTACCTCGATCCGGGCACGCCCGAGCCGGTGCGCAGTGCCCTGCTCGACGGCGCCCGGTGGTGGGACGAGGCCTTCGAGGCCGCGGGCTTCGAGGATGCCTACCGGGTGGAGGTGCTGCCCGACAGCGCCGACCCAATGGACGTGCGCTACAATGTCATCCAGTGGGTGCACCGCCGCACCCGCGGCTGGAGCTACGGCGCCTCCGTCACCGACCCCCGCACCGGCGAAATCCTAAAGGGACACGTCACGCTCGGCTCGCGCCGCGTACGTCAGGACTACTTGCTAGCGGAGGGCCTCCTCGCGCCGTATCAGGGCGACGCCGCTGACGGCCTGCCCGCCGAGGACGATCCAATGCTCGACATGGCGCTGGCCCGGCTCCGGCAGCTCTCGGCCCACGAGGTGGGCCATACCCTCGGGCTCGCGCACAACTTCGCCGCCTCGACCAACGACCGCGCCTCGGTGATGGACTACCCGGCGCCGCTTGCCCAGGTGGAGGGCGATTCCATCTCGCTCGACGACGCCTATGCGACCGGCGTCGAGGCGTGGGACAAACTTGCGCTCCGGTACGCCTACGCCCGTCCCGACTCGGGGCAGTCGGAAGACGCGCTCCTGGACGGCATCCTGGAGGACGCGGAGGCGCAGGGCCTGCGGTACGTGACCGATCGGGATGCCCGGCCCCCGGGGGCCGCCCAGCCGGAGGGCAACCTGTGGGACAACGGCACCGACATGGTGGCGGCACTGGAGCGGGAGATGGACGTGCGCGACGTGGCCCTCGACCGGTTCGGCGAAGCTGTGGTCCGACGGGGCACGCCGATGGCGCGCATGGAAGAAACGCTGGTGCCGCTATACCTCCGCCATCGCTATCAGGTCGGCGCGACGGCGAAGCTCGTCGGAGGCGAAGTGTACGACTACGCGATGCGTGGAGGGACGGGGCGCCGTTCGGAGCGCGTGCCGTCCGAGCAGCAGGACGAGGCGCTCGACGCCCTGCTCGAAACGGTGACGCCGGAGGCGCTCGCCCTGCCGGAGGCGGCCCGCGAACAAATTGCCCCGCGCCCGCCCGGACACCCGCCCAATCGGGAGCTGTTCGAGGGGCGCACCGACCCGGTGTTCGACGCCTACGCCCCGGCCGAGGTGGCAGCCACGATGACGCTGGAGGCCCTCACAGAGCCGGAGCGCACCATGCGACTCGTGGCCCAACACGACGCAAGCGCCGACCTTCCCGGTCTCCGCGACGTACTGGATCGGGTCACCGATCGCGTGTGGCGTCGCGATGCCCCGGAGGATGCCTACCACACTGAGCTTCAGCGCACCACGCAGCAGGTGTGGACGGACGTGCTCCTCAGCCGTGCGGCCCATGCCGATCAGGCCCCGGCGGTCCGGGCCCGCCTGGAGCAGCACCTGCGCAGCCTGCGCGACTGGCTGGCGGACCATCCGGGTGAGACGTCAGAAACGCAGGCCCACCGTGCGGCGCAGCAGACCGCCATCGAGCGCTTCCTGGATCGCTCGCAAGACGCAACACCATCGCCGTCAACGGTTGATGCGCCGCCCGGCTCTCCCATCGGGGAGGAGGCGCCCGCCTATCGGAAGCGACAGGCCCAGCGCCACGCGTGGCTCAAGGAGCACGCCCCCCGGCCGCCTGTGTGCCAGCGGCACCGCCCGTAACGCCCCGGCCCGCGCGCGATCTTCTCTGCCTTTGCCCTGCTGTCGTTCGCCTCATGCCTCCGTCTCCCCTCGATCGATCGGCCCTGTTCCAGACCGTCGATGGCGACGTCGACTTTCTGAAGACGCTCGTCCAGACGTTTCTCGACGACTGTCCGGCCTATCTGGCCGCCCTCCAGGCGGCGGCCGACAACGGGGACGCTGAGGCGCTCGTGCAGGAGGCACATGGGTTGAAGGGGGCGCTGGGGCTCCTACACGCAGCGCCGGCCCATCAGGCCGCCCGGCGACTCGAAGAGATGGGGCGCAACAACGCCCTGGAAGACGTGCCCGACGCGCTGGACGATCTGAGGCGCGAATTGAATCGGCTGCGCCCGGCCCTCCGCGAAATGGTAGAGGAGCAGGCCGAGGAGGGGTAGTGGTGGATCACAGCTCCGGCTCGTCGTCGTCGAAGTGGTCGAAGCCGCCGGGCTGCAGCGGCACGTTCTCGCCGTTGGCGCGCTTGAAGAGAACCGGCTGCTCCGGGTCGTTCGGGTCCACGATGTCGCCGACGACGGTAAACGTCTGCGGATCGAGGGCGTCAAGCTTGTCCTCCGGCAGCGTAAACAGCAACTCGTAGTCCTCGCCGCCGAAGAGGGCGTAGATGCTCACGTCCTCCCCGAAGTCGGTGGCCGTGTTGCGCGTTTCGGGGTCGATGGGAAGGGCGGGCTCGTAGAGCTGGGCCCCAATGCCGCTTGCCTCACAGATGTGATGCACCTCGGAGGCGAGGCCGTCGGAGATGTCGATGAGGGCGCTCGGCTTCACGCCGGCGTCGGCCCAGTCGCGCACCGTTTTGAGCTGGGCGGGCGGGGCGAGGTGGCGCCGGATGACGTACGAGAAGGGATCGAGATTGGGCTGGAAGTCCTCGCCCTGTTCCTCCATGCGCTGCCGGTTGCGGGCCAGGACCTTAAGGCCCGCGTAGGAGGCGCCGATGTCGCCCGTCACGCACAGCTTGTCGCCCACCTTGGCGCCCCCTCGGTACACAACGTCGTCCTCCTCGGCCTCGCCCACCACCGTCACCGAGAGCGAGAGCGCGTGGTTGCTCGTCGTGTCGCCGCCCACCACGGTCACGTCGTACGCGCCGCATGCTTCCTTGATGCCCTGGTAGATCTGCTGCACCATCTCCACGGACACCTGCTGCGAGAGGCCGAGCGAGACGATGGCGTAGCGCGGCTCGGCATTCATCGCCGCAATGTCGCTCACGTTCACCGAGAGCGCCTTGAAGCCGAGGTGCTCCATCGGCATGAAGGCGCGGTCGAAGTGGATGCCCTCCACCAACTGGTCGGTGGTGAGGAGGTGCACCTGCCCGTCGCCGATGCGGTAGACGGCCGCGTCGTCGGAAATGCCGGCAACGACCGATTCGTCGTCGGGCTCGCCCAGCGTGTCGCGCATGTGGGCAATGAGGCCAAACTCGCCCACGTCGGCGACGTCGGTGTGCTGCGAGTCAGGGTCGGGAGATTCCATTGGCAGGATCGGACGTTTGAAGCAGACGAACCGACACGCCTGTACCCCGACGCCGGAGGCATGTTTTCGGGGCGCGCGGCGGATCAGGGCCTTTCGTCGGCTTTTTGCCTCGTGTTATCCGGAAAGGGTTCCTTCGTCACTGGATTCGAGGCGGG
>JBKHEM010000169.1:0-4927 GCA_046540815.1 Salinivenus sp. | reverse complement strand
GCCGGCTGGGCCGGGGGCTGCTGCGGCATTCCCTGCGGCATGCCGTACCCCATTGGCTGCGCGTAGCCGGAGGGCTGCATCAGCACCTGCGGGCTGTTCTGCCGGATGGTCAGCTTGAAGTCGTCCTCCTCAATTTCCACTTCCGACACGCCGCTTTCGGCGACGAGGCGAAGCAGTTCTTGGATCTTGGAGAGCTTCATGTGTCTGGAGGATCGGTGCAAGAGATCGTCGGGCAAGAGCGGACACTACACCGTCGGCCCTTCGGCTTCGGACACGCGCGTTTCATATTCGCGGGTCTTTGTATTCACCCGCACCACGTCCCCCTCGTTGATGAAGAGGGGCACATCGACGGTGGCACCGCTTTCAAGCGTCGCCGGCTTGTCGCCCCCCTGGGCCGTGTCCCCCTTCACCCCCGGCGTGGTTTCGACAACTTCAACCTCTACTTTCTGGGGCAGCTCCGTACGGAGCGGCTCGTCGGTGTCGGCCCGGAATAGGATATCAACCTCTCCTCCCTCTTTCAAGAAGTCGCGTCCCTCCACCTGCTCGGGCGGCAGGGAGAATTGCTCGTACGTCTCCGTGTTCATGAAGTGGAGGCCGTAGTCGTCTTCGTACAGAAACTGGTGGGTGCGGCGCTCCACACGCACCTCGTCGACCTTGGCGCCCGCCCGGAATGTTTCTTCCACCTCGTGCCCATCCCGCACGTTCTTGAGCGTTGTGCGCACGAAGGCCCCGCCCTTTCCGGGTTTCACGTGCAGGAAGTCCACGATCTCCCAGAGATCGTTTTTCCAGATGAAGGTCATGCCATTTCGAAAATCACTTGTGTCCGCCATGCGCCGGATAGGGTCGGGTTCGTTCGACGGGAAATTGCGAGAGGCAATATACTGCCCCGGGGGCGGCGCTGTCAATTTCGGGGCGCTCTCCGCACGCGACGGGGCTGATCGAGTCTAAAGCAATTCGGCGGCACTTTGTTGCTCGTCGGATGCGGTCCCGCCGACAATTCACGCAGAACAGCCGCCGGCCCGGACTACCGAAAGTCCTTCTCGTTGCGAAGCGCGGCGGGCAAATCCGTGACGCCGAAGGGGCCGTGGCGGTACCGAAACGGCTCCCCGTAGGTGGCCCCCACCGTGTAGCCGTACGTGCGGGCTCGTGCCTTCACCCACTCAAAGAACTCGGGGTTGGACACGAACGTCTCCGGCTCGTCGGCGGCCGGCTCGTAGTCGGGATTGTAGAACTGCGACTTGAACGCCTGCAGCGCCTCCAGGCGCCGCTCCCACACGTCCGTGACGTCGACCACCAGCGTCGGCTCAAACTCGACGGCCTGCATGTAGTGCAGCACGTGATGGGGCCGCCAGGGCGTCTGAGGGGCTCCATCGGGACCAGTCGTCTCAATCTTCTGGAGGCCGCTGTAGTAGAGCGCATCCGTCGAGAGGGCCGCGGCGTCCTCGTGGTCGGGATGCCGTGCCTCGGCGCTGTTGATGAGGACGATGTGCGGCCGGTACCGCCGCACGACCTCAATGACCTTCAACTGACTTTCGCGCGTGTTCTGAATGTTTCCGTCCATCAGGCCCAGGTTCTCGCGAGCCGTGAGGCCGATGATTTCGGACGCCCGCTTGGCCTCTCTCATTCGCTGCTCGGGCGTGCCCCGAGAGCCAAGCTGTCCCTTTGTGAAGTCAACAATGCCTACATCGTAGCCCTGCTGGGCGAGGAGGCACATGGTGCCCCCGGCACAGAGCTCCACGTCGTCGGGGTGCGCGGCAAGGGCGAGCACGTCAAGACTCGAAGGATCGGGCATGATGGGGGCGGGCGTTGCGTGGTACAGTGCAATGTGGAATGGTTTTAGCGGATGGGAAGGACAGTCTTCTCCACCGTCCGTTTCCCCACCCTACTGCCTCAATGCCGAACCGCGACATCTTTTCGTTTCTTCCCATCGGCCCAAAGGCCCATGACATTTCGAAACTGCCGTCCGGCCTGCAGGACTGCGCTCGCTCCCTCTACCGCCAGGCCCGGCGGGACTACCGGCAGGCCGGATGTCCGTACGGGGAGACGGATAATGCCATGCTGGTCTGGTACGCTCTTTCCGGGGACGACGCTCAGCCGTCGCCCATCACGGGTAAAAATTAGTCCCCTCCCGCAGACGTTACTCGTGCGCATCGGGGGCTAGCCGGTGACAAAGTTGACGATCTGGCCGGGCACGACAATTTCGCGCTGAATTGTTTTGCCGTTAAGGTGGCGGGCCACATTGTCCTCGGCCTTTGCGGCGGCGAGCACGGCGTCCTCATCGGCATTGGCGTCCACCTCAATGGTGGCGCGCACGGTGCCGTCGACCTGCACGGCCATCTCTACGACTTCTTTCTGCAGGAGAGCCTCCTCGTACTCCGGCCAGTCTTCGTAGGCCAGGCTCTCGTCGTGACCCAGGCGGTGCCACAGCTCCTCCGTGATGTGGGGCGCGAAGGGGCTCAGCAGGAGCACGAACGGCTCCGCCACGGCCCGCGGCACAGCGTCCCACTTGTTGGCGGCATTCACGAACTCCATCATTGCCGCGATGGCCGTGTTGAAGGACAGGGTCTCGATGTCCTCGGTCACCTGCTGAATCGTTTCGTGGAGCGTCCGGAGCTGCTCCCGGCTCGGGTCGGTGTCGCGTACGGTCACGTCGCCGCTGTTCTCATCCACCACGAGGCGCCAGACGCGGTTCAGGAAGCGGTGCACGCCCTCCACGTCGCTGGTGCTCCAGGGCTTGTCCTGCTCCAGCGGCCCCATAAACATCTCGTAGAGACGAAGCGTGTCGGCCCCGTACTCGTCGACCACATCGTCGGGATTGATGACGTTGCCGCGGCTCTTGCTCATCTTGTGGCTGCGGGCGTCGACCCGGACATCGGGGTGCTCCTTCAGGACGAACACGTCGCCGTCCTTCTCCACGTCCGCCGGGTCGATCTCCACCGGGGCCGCCGTGTCGCCGGTGCGCTGGTCCACGCCCTCCTCCACATGCTCGGCGGAGACGTAGGCGTCGTCGGCCGTCCGGTAGGCCGTGTACTCCTTTTCGCCCAGAATCATGCCCTGGTGCACGAGCGTCTGGAACGGCTCTTTCGTCGAGACCACGCCCGCGTCGTAGAGCACCTTGTGCCAGAACCGGGCGTAGAGCAGGTGGAGCACCGCGTGCTCCGAGCCGCCCACGTAGAGGTCGACCGGCATCCAGTACTTTTCCTTCTCCGGGTCAACGGGCAGCTCGTCGTTGTCGGGGTCAATGAAGCGGAGGTAATACCAGCAGGAGCCCGCCCACTGCGGCATCGTGTTCGTCTCGCGATAGGCCGGCTCGCCCGTTTCGGGATCGGTCGTTTCCACCCAGTCGTCGACGGTGGCCAGCGGGCCTTCGGGCGTGCCACTGGGTTCAAAGGTATCGAGATCAGGCAGCGTGACGGGCAGTTCGTCCTCGGGCACGGGCTTGTCCTCTCCGTCCTCCGTAAAGAGGATGGGAAACGGCTCGCCCCAGTAGCGCTGGCGGCTGAAGAGCCAGTCGCGCAGCTGGTAGTTCACCTCGTGCTCCCCCTTGCCCTCGGCCTCCAGCCACTCCGTGATTCGTTTCTTGGCCGCGTCGTTGTGCAGGCCGTTGAGGCTGATGTCGTCGTTGGCGGAGTTGACGTGCGGCCCGTCGCCCGTGTATGCCTCCTCGCTGATGTCCCCGCCCTCGACCACCTCACGGATGGACAGATCGTGGGCCGTCGCAAATTCGTAGTCGCGTTCGTCGTGGGCCGGCACGGCCATGATGGCGCCGGTGCCGTAGGAGGCCAGCACGTAGTCGGCCACCCAGACGGGAATCTGCTCTCCGTTGGCGGGATTCACGGCATAGCCGCCGGTAAAGACGCCCGTCTTATCCTGCTGCTTCCGCTCCACGTCGCTCTTCTGGAGGGCCTGCTGCCGGTATTCTTCCACGGCGGCGCGATGCGCCTCGGTCGTGATGGCGTCCACCAATTCGTGTTCGGGTGCGAGCACCATGTACGTCGCGCCGAAGAGGGTGTCGGGGCGCGTGGTGTAGACCTCCAGTTTGTCGTCGACGTCCACAAGGTCGAAGTACACGTTGGCCCCCTCCGAGCGCCCGATCCAGTTGCGCTGCATTTGTTTAGTGCTCTCGGGCCAGTCGAGGTCGTCCAGGCCCTCCAGCAACCGGTCGGCGTACTCGGTGATCTTGAGCACCCATTGCCGCGTGGCGATGCGCTCACAAGCGTACCCGCCCCGCTCCGACTTTCCGTCGATCACCTCCTCGTCGGCCAGCACGGTGCCCAGCTCCTCACACCACCACACCGGCTCTTCGGACTGGTAGGCGAGGCCGCGCTCGTAGAGCTGTAGGAAGATCCACTGCGTCCACCGGTAGTAGTTGGGGTCGGTGGTGTTGATCTCCCGCTGCCAGTCGTAGGAGAAGCCGAGGCTTTTGAGCTGGCGCTTGAACTGGGCGATGTTTTCCTGGGTCGTCTCGCGCGGATGCGTGTTCGTCTTCAGGGCGTACTGCTCGGCGGGCAGGCCGAAGGCGTCCCACCCCATCGGGTGCAGCACGTGGGCGCCTTGCATGCGCTTGTAGCGCGCTACAATGTCGGTCGCCGTGTAGCCCTCCGGGTGTCCTACGTGGAGGCCCGATCCGCTGGGGTAGGGAAACATGTCGAGCACGTAGCACTTCTCCGCATCCTCTTCCGGCACCGTGTCCGGGGTCCGAAAGGTCTGGTGCTCGTCCCAGTACTGCTGCCACTTCGATTCGATGTCGGAAAATGGATACGCCATGGCGGGGGTGGATTGAAGCGTCGCGTAAAACGCACGACCAGAACGGGGTTGTACGGACCGAGCCCGTCGGCAGGATCCGACGAAAACCCGAACGGTACAGGGTACGGACCGGGGACGGCGCTCTCCACTGCCGAGCCTCGAATTCAATCGTTCTATGCCC
>JBKHEM010000168.1:0-4959 GCA_046540815.1 Salinivenus sp. | reverse complement strand
TTCAGGCCGTCCAGGCCGTCTGGCAAGCGGCGTGTCAGCGGGGCCCGGACTCGATCCAGCAGGATCATCGCCACTTCCAGCGGTTGCTTCAGCGGCTTCGGCCTGTCACGGCGTCGCCTGCCCCGTCCCATCTAGCCCCCACCTCCGCGTGAACGTCCTCCTGATGTACAGCACCCACGTACCGAGCGCGGAGCACATCGCACGCCTGGAGAGCCAGCACGGCACGGTCCGGGTGTCGGTGGCGAACAGCGAGGCAGACGCCCTTGCCCTGGCGCAAACCGCCGACGCGATTTTTGGACACCGGTATTTGCGGCAGTGCCTCCCCCATGCCCGTCGCCTCCGCTGGGTGCAGTCGACGGCCGGTGGGGTCGATCGCCTGCCCCTTGACGCGCTCGCCGAACAGGGGGTGACGCTCACGCGCATGACGGTGAGCGCGCCCGTCATCGCACGCCATGCGGTGACGCTCGCGTGGGCCGTGACGCGGCGCCTTCCGGAGGCCGTTGCCCGGCAGCGGGACGGACGGTGGGACGCTTCGTTTAATTGGCCCCCGCAGCCCCAGACCGCCGCTGTGTTTGGAATGGGCGCGATTGGACGGGCCGTCGCCCAGTGCCTCCACGCCGATGGGATTACGGTGTACGGGGTCCGGCGCACCTCGCAAGAAAAGATCCCTGCGCCGTTCAGCCGCGTCTACGACCGAACGTCGTGGCGGGACGTGCTTCCTCTCGTCGACTGGTGCATCCTGGCCCTCCCGCACACACCCGAGACGCGGGGGCAGTTTGATCACGAGGCGCTTTCCCAGCTTCCCGAGCACGCCGTTCTGGTGAACGTGGGGCGAGGAGAGACGGTCGTCACGAACGACCTCGTGCAGGTGCTTGGGCAGGGGCACCTCAGCGGGGCCGCCCTGGACGTTGTGGCGCCGTCGCCGACGGGGCCGGACGATCCGATTTGGCGGACCCCCCGCCTGCTGATCACGCCTCACGTGGCCGCACATTCGTGGGAGCGACCGGCGGCCCTAGAGCGGTTCTGCGAGGCACAGCTTGCGCGATACCGGGCCGGAATCCCGCTGCAAAACCAGGTGTCGCTTCCCTCACGGACTCAAAATACAGAGGCCCATTGATGACTGATGTCGCGGTGGTCATCCCGCTCTACAACGGCGCGCGTTGGATTGGCCGCACGCTGGCTTCGGTGCAGGCACAAACCCATCCGCCGACGGAAGTGATCGTGGTGGACGACGGCTCGGACGACCGGTCACGTGCCCTCGTGCAGGAACGGCCCGGTGTAACTCTCCTCCGCAACCCGACACAGGGCGCCAACGCGGCGCGGCGTGTTGGGTACGAGCACACCACGGCCCCGCTCGTGGCGTTTCTGGACCAGGACGATGTGTGGGCTCCTACGCACCTCGAAGAACTCGTCGCCGCGCTCCGGGCGCATCCGACAGCCGCGGCCGCAGTGGCCCCGACCCAGTGGTTCCGGGACGACGAGGGTCCGACGTTTTCATCCAGTACAAGGGAGGTGCGTCTCCTGGATCCGTGGAAGCGATTTCCGGTCGGGACGATCCCGACGCCGTCCGCCGTTCTCATTCGCCGGACGGCCCTCGACGCCATTGGGGGATGGCCGACCCAGTTCGTAGGAACGGCCGACTACTACGTATGGCTCCGCCTCTCTGCCCGACAGCCTCTGGTGCAAACGAAGTGCGTAACGGTTGGGTATCGGCAGCACGACTCCTCGCACAGCGCCCGGCTTCGAGCAGAGACCACGGGCCGCTACCTGGCGGCCCTACGGGCGGCGGCGACGGCTGCTCTCGCGCACCGACCGACAGTGGAGCCGGGATTCAAGGAGCGACTGGATCTGCTCTCGCACCTTGAGCGCCTGGTGGAATCAATTGTTGCGAAGCCGACCTCCCTGTCATCGGCAGCGAATGCCCTCGAAGATGCCCTTTCGACCGCGCCCGCGACGCTCCGGCGGTCCGTGGCTCAGCAGGTCCTCTGGTTCCTGGGGCCTGCGGTGCGGGCGAACGCCCCAGTTCGTGGACGCACCCTGGCAGCACTGTACGACGACTGGCCAGCCGCCGCCCCGACGATGGGGCATGAGTTGCGGGCTGAAGCCGAAAAGAGCTGGCCGTGGTGGGTGTTTGTGCCGCTCACTGTGGGACGCATCGGACGAGGAGCGGGATGGGTGCAGGCCGCTCGGGTCCTCCGCAGTCGCCTGCGGCATTGGGGATGATTGCAGGTGCCCCACGATCCGGAGCCCGATCGTGGATCCTGGGGAGAGGCGTTTGGTTGAGGAGACCGCTGCCTCTTTCCTTCAGGAGCAGCCTGGAAGTCCTTTTGGAGCTCAAGTGGTGGGGGTGGAGGAGCCATCAACTCAAATTCCCCTACGACCTCCGTTCTTGAATGTCAGACAAACTGAAACTCCCGATCGATCGCGACCGGATAACGCATCAGCTTGCCGACCTCATCCGCATCGACTCCACCAATCCGGCCCTCGTCCCGGATGGCGCCGGCGAGGCCGAGATCGCCGAGTACACGGCCGAGGCCATGCGCGAGATTGGACTGGACGTGGAGGTGTGGGCGCCGGCGCCGGGCCGGCCCAACGTCGTAGGCGTGCTTCCGGGCACGGGCGAGGGGCGGTCGCTTCTTCTCAACGCGCATGCCGATACGGTGGGCGTGGAGGGGATGGAGGCCCCGTTCACGCCCCGGATTGAGGGCGGCCGAATGTACGGGCGGGGCACGCAGGACATGAAGGGCAGCCTGGCCGCACAGCTGGCGGCGGTTCGCACGTTGCGAGAAGCGGGCGTAGAGCTGGCGGGCGATGTGATTGTGGCGGCCGTCGCCGATGAGGAGCATGCGAGTCGGGGGACGGAGGCGGTCGTCGAGCGATACGACGCGGACGGAGCCATTGTGACGGAGCCGACGGACCTGGAGTTGGCCCTCGCCCACAAAGGCTTCGTCTGGATCGATATTGAGACGACGGGCCGCGCCGCCCACGGCAGTCGGCCGGAGGAGGGCGTCGACGCCAACATGCACATGGGGCGCGTGCTGGCCCGTCTGGATGAACTGGAACAGGAGCTTCGCCAGCGGGACGGGCACTCGCTCGTGGGCGCGCCGTCGCTGCACGCAGCACAGATTGAGGGGGCGCGGCGTCGAGCGTGTACGCGGCCCGCTGTGAGCTTCGGATGGAGCGGCGAACGGTGCCGGGGGAGTCGGTCGAACAGGTGGAGGACGAAGTCCAGTCGATTCTGGATGATCTGTCGACGGACGATCCGGCGTTCGACGCGACCTGCGAGGTCGCCTTTGCGCGTCAGCCGTTCGAAGCGGATCCGGATGGGGAGGTGGCCCACGCGGTGCGGGCGGCGGGCACCGACGTGCTCGGGCACGTCCCGCCGGATGCGGGGCAGACGTTCTGGACGGACGCGGCTCTGCACCAAGCGGCCGGTACGGACACCGTTGTGCTCGGGCCTGTGGGTGGGGGGTTGCATACGACGGAGGAGTGGGTCGACCTTGACTCGGTGGTGCAGCTGGCGGACATTCTTGCCCGCACGGCCCGGCAGTACTGCGCCTGAGACGAGTCGGCACCAGCCTCCCCGTCGTCCGTTGGGGCGATCCGATCATCCGCCGATTCGTTCACAAATCGTGTCCTCGCCAATGCCCGACCGCCTCACGTCCCGCCAGCGCGCTCATCTCCGGTCCCTCGCCCACGGCCAGGATCCTCAGGTTCACATTGGAAAAGAGGGCCTGACCGACGCCGTCGAGCAGTCCGTGGTGGAGGCCTTCAACACACGCGAGCTTGTCACCATCCGGGTGCTCGATAACGCGCCCCGCGATGTGCGCGACATTGCGGAGGATGTGGCAGGGGCCCTCGACGACGTGCAGGTGGTCCGCACCATTGGGGGCACGGCGCTTCTCTATCGTCCGCACCCGGAGGAGCCGGAAATCACGCTGCCAGCAGCCGGCGGCAGTTGAACGAGACGGTTAGTCTGTCTCGGCAATCCGGGTGGACCAGTACCGCTTCAGGCCGAGCGCGGCCATCCAGCTCGGGTTGGCCAGTTCGTAGAGCGCCCAGGTGTCGTCGTCCACACCCAGCTCGGCGGCGAGCGAGCGCATCCAGTCCGTCGTGGCGTTGCGGAGGGCCTCCGCGTCGTCGGCGTGGGTGGGGAGTGTCTTTCGGGCCCAGTCGTCTGCGGCGTCTACGACCCGTTCGAGGCGGACGAGGTGGGCCGTCACGTCGTCGTAGAGCCCGAAGTGCGTCGGCGCGAGATGGGTGATGCCGTGTGTGTCGACGGCCGTACGGAGGGTGCGAAGGCTGTCTCGCCAGGCGTCCAGGTCAATCTCGGGCGGGGCGAGGGGCAGTTCTACGTACGATTCACCGGGCATGCGCACCCCGCCGACATCCCCGGTAAAGCACACGTCCCCAATCACGTAGCTCATGTGGTGCGACGCGTGGCCGGGCGTGTCGAGGGCCGTTGCCGTCTGGTCGCCGAGGGCCACCGTGTCCCCGTCGCTAAGCGCCACAATCTGATTCTCAGGCACCGGACGCATCTCGCCCCAGAGCCGGTCCATGTCGTCCCCGTAGATGCGGGTTGCGCTCGCCAGCAGGGTTTCAGGATCTGCGAGGTGGGGCGCCCCGATGTCGTGCACGTACACCGTAGCCCCGTGCTGGGCGAGTCGGCCGGCCGCCCCGGCGTGGTCGAGATGGATGTGTGTGAGAAGCACCTCGGTGATGTCGTTCGGCGTGCGGCCATGGGCGGCCAGCCGCGCCTGCAGCATCGGGAAGGTCGAGCCGGGCCCCGTCTCGATCAGCGCTGCGCCATCGCTGTGGGGCAGCAGGTACGACGCGATGGTGTGCGGCCGATTCTGGAAGTGGAGGTCGATCGTTTGGAGGCGGTCGAGCATGGGGCGGGACGCGGGGAGAGTCGAGGGTAGAGTAGAGTGGAGGGTAGAGAGGAGAGAGGTGAGGGGA
>JBKHEM010000167.1:0-4969 GCA_046540815.1 Salinivenus sp. | reverse complement strand
ACCGAAGCCGCTCCGCCCGACCAGGCCAACCGGCTCTACGAGCACTTCGTCGCCGAACTGGAAGAGCACCTTGGCCAAGACGTGCCCACCGGCACCTTCGGCGCGATGATGAACGTGCACCTCACAAACGACGGCCCCGTCACACTGTGGGTGGAGCGCCGGGCAGATCGTTAGGGATGGAGGGATGGAAGTATGGATGTGTGGAGGTATGGAAGTCTCTCCACACCTAGCCAAGCGGCGGATTCGGCGTCTGTAGGCTGGCCGGGAGGTCCGACGCGCCGGTGAGGTACCGGTCGATGTGGCGGGCAGCATCGCGCCCCTCCCCGATGGCCCACACCACGAGTGAGGCTCCCATCCGTGCATCCCCCGTGGCAAAGACGCCGTCCACGTCCGTCCTGTGGCGATCGTCGGTGGCGATGGTCCCATCCTCGGCCCGCTGTACGCCAAGCGCCGCAAACGGATTGCCGTCCGGCCCGGTGAAGCCAATGGCGATGAGCACGAGGTCAGCTGGAATGCGTAGGTTGGGATCAAGCACAGTCTTGTCGGCGCGACGGCCGTTCTCGTACGTCCACTCCACCCGCTCGGCCCGCAATTCATCGACGTGTCCGTCGCCGTCGAGATCGACGAGTGCCTGCGTGTTGACCGCAAACTCTTCCGCGCCCCCCTCCTCCTGCGCGTACGTCTTTTTGTACACCTGCGCCGCGTCCGGCCAGGGATTGTCGGCGGGCCGCTCGGACGGCCCCTTTTGATTGATACCGATCTGCACCACTTGCGTCGCCCCCTGCCGATGCGCCGTCGCCACACAGTCGGCACCCGTATCGCCGCCGCCCAGCACGACCACGTTCTTGTTGTTCGCCGTCACTCCGTCGGGGACGCATAGCCCCCGCTGCCGACGATTCTCCTGGGGCAGAAACTCCATGGCCCGCATCACCCCGTCCAGGTCGGTTCCGGGCACCGGCAGCTCGCGGTGTCGCTGAGCGCCAAGGGCGAGACACACAGCATCGTGGCCGGCGTGCACCCGCTCCGGCGCGAGGTCAGTCCCCACCTCCGTGTTCGTCACGAACTGAATGCCTTCCCGGCGCAGCTGCTCGACCCGGCGCTCGACCCGGTGCTTGGCGAATTTGAAGTTGGGGATGCCGTACGTCATGAGCCCGCCGATGGCATCGTCGCGCTCGTAGACCGTGACGCGGTGCCCCGCTCGGTTGAGCTGCTGCGCGGCGGCGAGACCGGCGGGCCCACTTCCGACCACGGCCACGCGATGATCGGTCCGCTCGGCGGGCGGCGCCGGCTGAATCCAGCCCTCCTCCCACCCCTTGTCCACAATGGCGCGTTCGATGCTCTTGATCGCCACGGCCTCGTCGTTCACGGCCAGCACGCATGCGTCCTCGCACGGCGCCGGGCACGTGTAGCCGGTAAACTCCGGGAAGTTGTTCGTGGCGTGAAGCTGTTCCAGCGCCTCCTTCCAGTCGCTCCGATGCACCAGGTCGTTCCACTCCGGGATGCGGTTGCCGATGGGACAGCCGCTCATGCAGGTTGGCACGCCACAGTCGATACACCGCTCGCCCTGGTCCTGAAGGGCCTCGGGGCTCCAGTCGGGACGCCAGATCTCGTCGTAGTCGGCCGTGCGCTCAGCCGGATCGCGCTTGCCGATGGGCCGACGGGGGTGCTTTCGGTAGCCGTCGGGGTGGTGTTCGCGGGGCATGTTGCAGACTGAATCGGTGAAGAAACTTCCGCGAGTGGAGGCCGAAAACGAAGCATCCTGCTGGTCATTGAGCGAAGCGCATTGCGTGATGCGGATTGCGTACACCTGTTCTCTGCTTTCGCAGCGCCGGATACGCAATACGAAACACGCGATACGCACTCAGGCAGCGATGGAAGTCGACTCTTCGGGGGATGGCGGCACGGACAGCCGAATGTCGGTGCCCTGCTCAAGGTGTGCCTCGACCTGACGGGCGAAGGCCTCGGGCATAACCTTGTGGAATCGGTCGACCAAACGGTCCCAGTCCGTCAGCACACGCTCGGCCTTGGCGCTGCCGGTGTGGTGCAGATGCGTTTCCACGAGGCGGCGAACGAGGCGGCGGTCGCGGTCGTCTGTGAGCGGCTCCACGCGGACCATTCCCCGATTGACCTTCTGAGGAAAGGTGCCCTCCTCGTCCAGAACGAAGGCCTCGCCCCCGCTCATCCCGGCCCCGAAGTTGCGCCCGGTGTCGCCGAGGACGACCACCACACCGCCGGTCATGTACTCGCAGCCGTGGTCGCCCACACCCTCCACCACGGCCTGCACGCCGGAGTTGCGGACCGCAAAGCGCTCGCCTGCCTGTCCGTTGACGTAGGCTTCGCCCCGGGTCGCGCCGTAGAGGGCCACATTGCCCAGAATGATGTTTTCGTCCGCTACATACCCCGCGGTTTCGGGAGTGCGCAGGATGAGCCGACCGCCCGATAAGCCCTTGCCCACGTAATCGTTGGCCTCCCCCTCCAGCCGCAGCGTGATGCCCGACGACAGGAAGGCGCCAAAACTCTGCCCCGCTACGCCTTCAAAGTCCACCTGGATGGTATCGTCGGGCAGCCCGTCCGGCCCGTACCGACCCGTGACGGCGGAGCTGAGCAGAGCGCCGACCGTGCGGTCGCTGTTCTGGATCTCGTGCGTGAGGTGGACGGGCGTTTGCTCCTCCAAGGCCGGCTGTGCCTCCTTGACGAGGGTGTGGTCGAGCGACCCGGCGAGGCCGTGGTCCTGCTCCCGGGTCTTCCGTGGATCGTCGTCGCTGTCCGGGCGATGGAGAATGGACCTCAAATCGAGGCGCCGGGCCTTCGGATGATCGGTGTCGGTCTGGCGGAGCTTGTCGGTGCGGCCCACCATTTCGTCGACGGTGCGGAAGCCGAGGCTTGACATGATCTCGCGCAGCTCCTCGGCCACGAAGTGCATGTAGTTGATGACGTGCTCGGGCTCGCCCACGAACTTCTTGCGCAGGTCCGGGTCCTGCGTGGCGATGCCCACCGAACAGGTGTTGCAGTGGCATTTGCGGAGCATGATGCAACCCAGACACACAAGTGCCGCGGTGCCGAATCCGTACTCTTCCCCGCCCAACAGCGCCGCGATGGCCACGTCGCGTCCCGTCTTGAGGCCGCCGTCCACCCGCAGGCGGATGCGAGAGCGGAGGTCGTTTTCCAACAGCACCTGCTGCGCCTCCGTCACGCCCAGTTCCCACGGCAGGCCCGCCGACTTGATGGAGGTCTTGGGCGAGGCGCCCGTTCCCCCGGACTGCCCGCTGATGAGCACCGCGTCGGCTTTCGCCTTCGCCACGCCCGCGGTGATGATGCCAATCCCCGCCGCCGCAACGAGCTTCACGTGCACGTCGGCATCCGGATTGGCGCTTTTGAGGTCGTGGATGAGCTGCGCCAGGTCCTCAATCGAGTAGATGTCGTGGTGCGGGGGCGGCGAAATGAGCGACACACCCGGTGTGGTGTACCGCGTCTTGGCGATGAGGGCGTTCACCTTCTCGCCCGGCAGATGCCCGCCCTCCCCCGGCTTCGAGCCCTGCGCCATCTTGATCTCAATGTGGTCAGCGTTTTTCAGATACGTGCTCGTCACCCCGAAGCGACCGCTCGCCACCTGTTTGATCGCACACTCGCGCTCGGTGCCGAACCGATTGACCTGCTCGCCCCCTTCCCCCGTGCTCGCTTTGGCCCCAATCCGGTTCATCGCCACGGCCAGCGTCTCGTGGGCCTCCGGACTCAGCGAGCCGAACGACATGGACGACGTAAAGAACCGCTGCACGATGGACTCGGCAGGCTCCACCTCGGAGAGCGGAATCGCCTCGTCCGGATCCGCGTCGAAGTCGAGCAGGCCCCGGAGCGTCTGGTGTTGGTTCTGCTGATCGTTTACGAGGGTGGCAAACTCGTTGTACGCCGCGCGACTGTTTTGGCGCACTGCGTGCTGGAGTTTTCCGATCGTCTGCGGGTTCCACTGATGATGCTCCCCGTCCCGCCGCCAGTAGAGCTCCCCGCCGGTATCGAGGTCCGTCGCCCCCGGGAGCGAAACATCGAACGCCTTGCGATGACGCTCCCGCAGGTCCGCTTCTATTTCCTCGATTCCTGCCCCCTCAATCCGGGACGTGGTGCCGAAGAAGTACTCCTCTACGAAGTCGGAGTCGAGCCCCACCGCCTCGAACACCTGCGCACCCTTGTAGCTTTCGAGCGTGGAAATGCCCATTTTGGCCATCACCTTGAGGAGCCCCTGCTCCACGGCGCCGATGTAGCGTTCGATGGCCGTCTCGGGGTCGGCGGCCTCGTCGGTGCGGCCTACGAGGTCGCGCACCGTGGCGTAGGCGAGGTGTGGATGCACGGCGTCGACCCCGTAGCCGATCAGCGTACAGAAATGATGCACGGCGCAGGGCTGCCCGCTCTCCAGCACCAGCGCGGCGTGCGTGCGCTGCCCGGAGCGAATCAGATCATGGTGGACGGCGCCGACGGCAAGCAGGCTAGGAACGGGAATCCGATCGGTTCCCGCCGCCCGATCAGAGAGACAGAGGACTTCGTACCCATCGTCGATGGCCTGCCGGGCCTCTCGTCGCACCCGCTCCACGGCCTGCTCCAGGCTCGTATCCCGCCCGAAGGTAGTGTCGATCGTGGTCGATTGGATGCCTTTCGTGTCGACGTGGTGCAGCGCCTTCAGCTCCGCGTCACTCAGGATCGGCGAGTCAAGTTGCAACTGTCGACAGTGCTCGGGGCTTTCTGTCAACAGGTTGCCCTTGCGCCCAATGTGGCTTTCGAGGGAGGTGACCAGCTCCTCGCGGATGTAGTCGATGGGCGGGTTCGAGACCTGCGCGAAGAGCTGCTTGAAGTAGGTGAAGAGGGTCTTGTCCTGGTCCGACAGGACGGCGGGCGGGGTGTCGTTGCCCATCGCGCCCACCGGGTCCTTGCCGTCCTCCACCATCGGCTGCATGAGGCGCCGCACGTGCTCCCGCGTGTA